>NZ_JAAVJB010000009.1 GCF_012034385.1 Streptomyces spiramenti | reverse complement strand
CGAAGTCGTGGGTGCCGCCGGCGGAGTCGGTGCGGATGAGGGTCTTGCGCCCTCGCCGGTACTTCTTCGGTAGCTGGGCGAGGGCGAGCTGGGTGGTGGTGATGTGGTCGGCGGCGGTGTTGGAGCCCGCGTTGCCCGGTCGCAGGAGGGCGGCGACGGGTTCTCCGGTGCCGCCTGGTCCGTGGTCGACGAACGCCATGAGGGGGTGGTGGCCATAGGTCTTCTTCCAGGTCGCGGCAGCGTCCTGTTTCTCCGAGTGCGCGATCACGAGAACACCGTCGAGGTCGACCGTGACCTGACCGTCGACGTCCGGGGCGTTCCCGCCCGCCAGTGACCAGACCCGGTTGCGGGCTTCGGCCCGTGCGGACCGGATGGCTTGGAGGGCTGTGTCGCCGGAGGTGGCAAGAGCGTCGATCAGGCGGGAGACGGTCGGGTCGGAGGCGACCGGGCCGAAGACGGCCGGCTCACAGCGCAGTATCGCGACGTCCGCGAGGCAGTCCCCGCCCTGCGCGACCGCCAGCGCGACGTCCATGAGGGCCTTGCCGGGATCGTGGACGGCCCGGGGCTTCCGCCACGGAGCCAGGGCTGCGGATATGGCCTGGTCAAGACCGGTCTTGCGGGCCGTCTCCACGAGCAGGACCGACCCGGCCTGCGAGACGACCTGACGACCGTCGTCCTGGACACGGGCACGCGGGTAAGAACCGATAGAGTGCTTCACCTGGAAAGTGCTCTTTTCCTTGCAGCGAACTGGACCCTCAGCAAGTCCTATCGTTGCAGGTCAAGAGCACTTTCTGCGTTCCTGATCAACCTCCGGACAGCCCACCGCGTGAAAGCGCGAGGCTAGGAAGTGCCGATGCGGTGCAGGCACACTGCGAACCTTACGGACCGGAGCCCCCCCCGCCTACGCGCAGCGCCTCTTCGACACCCGGCGGCCTTGTTCGCCTGTGCCTGGGCGATCTCGATTGCGGTGGCGCGCACGGCGTCCTCGCTGACCGGCTGGTCGATGATGCCGGCGGCTGCGGCGCTGGATCTGACGGGGCAGCCCGAGGTCGAACCGGAGGTGGAGGCCGAGGGGCTGGACGACCGCATCGCCGAAGTGCGGACCATAGGCCCGTTCGAGGGCATGCTGGGCGTCGCGATCGGCGTGGAGGGCAACGTCCTGCCCGAGTACGAGATCAGCAAGGACGGCACGGCCATGGTCATCGAGGTCTCCGAGCCCGAGTCGCAGGACGAACCCACGGAGCTCTGACCCCGGACCGCTGCACGGCCGGCGCCGTCGAGCAGACCGGCCGCACTGCCGTGAGGCCCTCGGGCCGATCCCGTCGCTCCCCGTGGAACCCTCACCTTCGAGGGCGCCACGGGGAGTCGGGATCGGCTACCGGCTCGTGGGGGCCGCCAGGAGAGCGGAGACCCCAGCCGGCGCGGAAGCGCTCGCAGGAGGCGGCGACCGGTCGCGGGACGCGGAGTGCGGACCGGGCCGGGCTCTCGGCGGTGACCCCGGCCCCCTCCCCACGCCACCTGCGTCCCGGGGAGGGGCGGCAGCGTCTGTCGCTGTTGCGCAGAGCGTCAGCGTGATGGTGCCCGGCGCATCGCTACAAGGCCTTGTAGTAGCGGGTGAGAGGTAGCGCGGTGTATCCGGCCTTCTCGTAGGTTCTACGCGCGGGAGCATGTCCCGGGTCGCCGCCGGTCCAGATCGAGACCAGGCTCACCCCGGCCTCCCGCATCCAGTCGGTCGCGAACTCCGTCAGCGCCGTGCCGATGGAGTGCCCCTGGTGATCGGGGTCGACGGCCAGAAGCTCAATGGCGCCGGCGTCGCCGTCCTGAGCCAGCACCACAGCGACGAACCCGACGATCCTCGATCCGGTGTCGGCGACCCAGACGCGGGCCCTGCCGTCCGTGCAGGCCGCTTCGACCTCACCGCGCTGGGAGGCTCGCCAATCCGGGTACTGCCGATGGAAGACCTCCGGACCCAGCACAGTGGCGAAGCTCTCGTAGACAGGGACCCAAGCGCGCAGGGACAGGTCGACCACCGCACTGAGGTCCGCCGCACGGAACGGCCGCACTCGTACCTGCATCTCTCGCTCCCCGCCCCGGCCGATGCACGGCCCACGTGATCTCTCCTGCCATGATCGCAACACACGCCGGCCGGCGAAAGGGAGTTCACCGGGGGCGGGCCAGCCCGCCCCTGCTCTGCGGCGCAGCTGCCTCCTGGCCCTCGGCGCTGACGCGGTCGCGGCGCTGATCACCCGGCTGCGCTGACGGCTTGTTCCCACTGTCGACCGGCCGCGAGGTGACGCCGGTGCGCGTGCCGTTGGCCCCGCCGGGGGCGGGAAGAGGCCACTGGGAGAAGGCAAGCACCGGGGGCCACCCGGCGGCGGGCGCCCTGGCAGGGGGAACCGGGGTACCCGTCTCGCACGACCGTCCGGGTGGGACCGACTGGGTGCCCGGTGCGGGCTTGTGGCGGGATCGGTCCACCCGGGGCCGATCCGGGTGTCGGCTCGGACGGCCCGGGCAAGGAGCACCCGCCAGGTCGTCGACGACCGCCAGGAGCCGTTCGGACTCGCGCCGGTTGTCGGCGACGTGCCCCTGGTTGCGAACGCCGAACCCGCGGGCCGCATGGTGCGCCACGTCCCGGGGCCGGCGGTCAGCGCTGTGACCATGGTGGAGAACAGGGCGTCCGCGGAGAAGTCGGACAGCTGCGCGATGCGCACGGCGTGGCGACGGATCTCGGCCCGCGGGAGTACCTCCATCCGGGCGCGTAGCGGGTCTCGTCGAGCAGCTGCCGGTAGACAGGCGATTCGACGTCGCGGTGCATGCCGGCATAGCGCTTGCGACACCACGTTCCTCCGACGTCGCCGCCTAGTCAGGCGGACCCGCCGCTCACGTTCACCGCGCTACCGCCGCCTCAGTTCGGTGAGGTCGCCGGAGACAGGGCGAGGGGTCGTCATGTGGGCTGCTCCTGCGCTGCGTTGCCCGCACGGGCGAGCGATCCTCGGCTACGGTGACCACAACCGGACAGCAGTGTCCGGTTGTGGTCCCGGGGCGTGCGACGACCACCGGGCGCACACGGCCGTCCGCTGGGCGGACACGTGCGCGTCTCGAGTCGGTGTCGCCCCCGTACACCTGGACAGGAAGCGAGTCTCCATGCGATACCGCCCGATCGCCCCGCTGGCAGCCATTGCCATGACCAGCACGCTGCTCGTCACCGGATGCGGCACCGGTACAGCGGACACCCCAGGCGGGGCGACACCCGCCACGACGGGCCGCGCGGTTGAGGCCCAGGAGGTCATGCGGCTGACCGAGCCGCACCCCGAGACGGGGATGACCCTGTTGGAAGGCCCCACGTTCGGCCCGGACGGCCGTTTGGTCGTCGTTGACGTCACCGCACCCGAGGGCGAGCCCAAGGTGATGGCGGTGGAGCTCGCGGACGGCAGCGTGGAAGCTCTCCACACCGAGGGCGGCGCCTACACCTCGGCTCAGTTCAGCCCGTACGACGGACGGCTCTACCTCAGCGACTACGCCGCCGGTGAGATCGTGAGCCTGGCACCGGACGGCGGTGACGCGCAGACGTTCTTCTCCGAGCCGGTCGACGGTGCCCGTATGAAGCCCGACGACGTCGCCTTCGACGAGGCGGGCAACCTCTACGTCAGCGACTCGCTCGGCCTCTCCGAGGGCGAGAACCACGGCCGGGTCGTGCGGATCAGCCGCGACGGCACGGAGAGCGCCGTCCTGGCCGACAACCTGGCCGCGACGAACGGGATCTCCTTCGACGCGGCCTACGACGGACTGTGGTTCAGCGAACTCACCGCCAACCGGATCTCCTACCTCGGCGTCGACCCGGAGGGCGACGTGACCTCCCGGCACACGGCGATCCGCGTGGACGGCGGTGTCGCGCAGACCGACTCCATCGCCGTGGACGCCGACGGCAACCTCTACGTGGGGCTGCACGGCCGACCGGCCATGGTCGTCTACTCCCCGAACGGCGAGCGGATCGCGACGGTGGAGGTCCCGCCCGGCACCGAAGGGCTGGAGTCGGCGACCAACGTGGCCATCACCCCGGGTGGCACCGCCGCCTACATGACGGTCAGCGGTCCCTCAGGGGGATACCTCTACTCCTTCGACGCCTTCGCCGAGGGCACGCGGCAGTCCAACGGGGGCTGACCCGATCCACCGCTCAGACGCTGAACGGCCTCACCGGTCCCACCTCGACGCCGAGCAGGCGCCAGGCGGCGCGCGCCCGGTGCTCCCGCTCGGAACGGGTGGGGCCGGTCACCGTCACCGAGACCATGGCGACCGCCAGTTCCAGGTCCCGCTCACTCAGGCGGTGACCGGTCGGCAGCCGGGAACGCAGGGCACCCTGGACCCGCTCCGAGAGCGCCATCGCGGGGGGCCGCCCCCCGGGGTTGCCCGCACGGACGCTGTGCAGCAGGCCGATGAACGCGGCCGATCCGGCGAGATGCCAGGTGAGCACGCCGAGCACGTCGCTGAGGGTCGCGCCCTCGGCCTCCGCCGCCTGTTCGACCTCGCGGACGTTCTCTTCCAGGACCGCCGCGACTGCGGAGGCCCGGTCGGGAAGGTGCCGGTAGAGCACGGCCTGTCCGACCCCCGCCCTGCGCGCGATCGCGGAGAGCGGCGCCTCCAGGCCGTGCTCCGCGAACACCTCCCGCGCAGCCGCGACCACCGCAGCCCGGTTGCGGGCGGCCGCCCGAGGGCCCTCGTTCGTGGGCCGTCGCGTCTCCCGGTCCGTGTGCTCCGCCATTCCGGCAGCCTAGCCCTCCGCCATGTTCGCGGGGCCGCCACGGGCCCAACGGGCCCGGCATCCGGAACCTCGCCACCGGGCCGCGGTCAGGTACAGCCCTGCCTGCCCCGAGACCAGCACGCCCCCGAGGGCGTCCCGCGTTCTCACGCCCTCCAGGTAGCCGACCGAACCGCCGCAGCACGGACCCACCGGCGACGGGTCGACGCCGAGGGCACCTGCGGTGAAGCGACGTGCGTCCTGCCGTGCCGGCGCGCAGAGCACCGTGGGCGGGACCGCCCGTGTCGGTACGTCACGCGCTTGCTGCGACGGTCCCTGCCGCCGCGGCCGTAGCGCTGGACGGCACGAGGTACCCACTCACGGCTCGGAGCTTCTCTCGGGTCTCCTCGAGCTCCCGGTCGGGATCGGAGGCTTCCACCACACCGGCGCCGGCACGCAACCAGGTCTGCCCACCGCGACGCAGGACTGTGCGCAGCACAAGCGCGGCGTCCAGGGTGCCGTCGGCGTCCAGCCGTACCACCGCGCCGCTGTACAGTCCGCGGGGTTCCCCCTCCGCGCGGTCGATGGTCGGCAACGCCGCCAGTTTGGGTATTCCCGAGGCGGTGACGGCGGGGAACAGCGCGGCGAGAGCGTCCCAGCTGTTGCGGCCCGCCGCGAGCGTCCCTCTGAGGCGTGAGGCGAGGTGCTGTACGCTCCCCCGCTCTTCCACCGACATGAAGTCTTCCGTGCGCACGGACGCGGGCTCGCAGACGGCGTCCAGTTCCTCCTGCACCAGGCGGACGGAGACGGCGTGCTCGTACACCTCTTTGGGGTCGCGGTGCAGTTCCTCGCGGCGGGCCGCGTCGGCCCGGGCTTCACCGGTCAACGCCCGGGTGCCGGCCAGCGGTTGGGCGGTCACCAGACCATCGACATCGACGCGTGCCACGATTTCCGGGCTGAAGCCGGCGGCCTCCCAGCCGCCGTGCCGTAGCAGGAACGACCTTGCCGGCTGGTGGCTGCGGCGGCCCGCGACGTAGGTTGCGGGGAAATCGACCTGGCCGTGGACGGTGACGGGGCGGGAGATGATCGCTTTGGCCAGTGCCCCGGTGCGGATCTCGCGGACCGTTTCGGCGACCGCATCACGGTAGCGTTCGGCCCGCTGGTCGAGATCGACGGTGAGGCGGTCGTCCGCGGGTTCGAGCGGGGCGGCTTCGGCGGCTCGGAGGCGCGCCTCCAGACGGTCGAGGGCATGTTCGTCAGGGGCACGGAGCACAGCACCGGATGCGGTCATCTCGACCTCGTACTGCGGAACCACGAATCGGGCGAGCGGCCCTGCTTCGGCCCCGTGCTCTGACGGCCCGTCTGCGTGGTACCGGTGGATAAGCTCGTAGGCGACCCACCCATGCGATGTCACCCCGGCTCCTGCTGCGCAGGTTCGGAGGAGCCGGCCCGCGGTGGCCAGCGGATGCGCTCCGGCGGGGAGTTCGACTGGTTCGGCGTCCCCGCGGTGCAGGGTGGCTCGTGCCGCGGACACTTCGACCACGGCCAACTCTCCTTCGCTCCACACCACCGAACCGGGCTGCTCGTAGAGGAGGTACGGCGCATCGGTGGTTGCAGCGAGCGCCGCCGCGACCGTGACCGGGTCGCCGGCGAGGGCGAGCGCACGCTCGGCTGGGAAGAAGGTCACTGGGGCTCACTTTCGAGGGTGTCGGGCTGCGTCGGCTGTTTGCGCGGGTCACATGCCGGGGTCGGATGGTTCCGCTTCGTGCCGGGTGCCGGCGGCGGCTCTGCGCTCGGGACTCGGCCAGGTCGATCGGGCCGGTCGGGCCCGGATCGCCGCGAGCGTTCCCCGTGGTTCCGGCAGGGCGCCGGTCCGGGTGACACGTGTGGGCCGAGAGCCATCAAAGCCATAATGAAAACGATTGTCAATCGCAAGTCAGGTGCTGCCACATGGCCGGCCTGGCGCCGCATGGGCAATGCCCCGGCGGTCGACACTTCACCGCGTCAATCTGCCGATCTCCGGAGACCCGGGAACCCCGCCCGCACTCACCAGGCTGCTGGCCATGCCCGCCTCCTCGCCCAGCTGTTCCAGGCTGAGGTTCTCCCAGTCGTAGCTGTCCGTGGTGGTGCGTACGACCTCCCCGCCACGGAGCACCTTCCAGGTCGTGTGCCACCGCATCACTTGCCCCTCGACCTGCTCGGCCCGGGTCCACCACTCGTAGGTCTGGTCGCCGATCGACTCGCGCAGCATGCGGAAGGGGGGCACGGTCCGCGCTCTGGCGACCCCCATCAGCTCCACCACGATCGGGCCGCCCCGCGGCAGCCGCTCCCGCAGTTCCGCCCAGAGTCGGACGCGTTCGCGCTGCGTCAGGTGACCCACCACTCCGAAGATGACGACCGCGCTGACCGTGTCGGGCAGGCGGAGGTGCTGTGCGGGCTCCGCCACCACGGTCACCCGGTCCCGAAGCGCCGGATCGGAGAAGACCCTGCTGGTGAGCATCGCGCGCATCGGGGTCGAGGGTTCGGCGGCGACGATGGGGACGCCCGGCAGGGCGCGGGCGATGACCTCGGTGATCCTGCCGGTGCCGGCGCCTATCTCGACCACCGGGCCCCGCGTGGTGTCGACGCCGGCCAACGCTGTGGTGAGCGGTCCCGCGCTGGTCCGCACATGCCGGGCGGCGACCATCTCGTAGAACTCGGCGGAGGCGGTGTAGTAGTCCGCGACCATACTGGTGACGTCCTTCCGTTCAGGGGGTGCTGGGCCAGGTGCGCGCTGCGGCCACGGAGCGGACGCCGAGGTCCCGGGCCACGGCCTCGGCCAGCCGGACGCGCTGCGGCACGAGGAAGAAGTGGCCGCCCTCGAAGGGGCTGAGTGCCAGTGGTCGGCTCGTCACCGCCGCCCAGGTCTCCGCCTGCGCGGTACCGCACTCGGGGTCCGCGGTGCCGTGGTACACGCTGACCGGGCAGCTCAGTGGCGGCTCGACCGACGGCCGATACGTCTCGATGACCCGGTAGTCGGCACGGACGTACCGGAGGATGCCGGACCGCAGCTCGGGGTCGGCCAGTACCTCCCGGGGGGTGGCCCCGTACCGGGTCAGCTCGGCGAGCAGCACCTCGTCGTCGGCACGGTGGATCTCGCCCACCGCGGCGGCGTGGGGCGCGGCACGTCCGGCGACCAGGAGCCGCATCGGTTCGGGCAGCCCCCGTCGGCGGAGTTCCAGGGCCACCTCGTATGCCACCGCGCTCCCCATGCTGTGGCCGAAGAGCGCAAGAGGGCGGTCGAGCAGCGGTAGCAGCACGTCCACCACCGCGTCCACCAGTTCCGCCATCGACTCGACCACGGGGTCGAGCACGCGGTCCTCCCGGCCCGGGTACTGCACGGTCGCGTACTCGATGCCGTCGGGGAGCAGCCGCTGCCACGGGCGGAACGAGGAGGCCGCACCGCCGGCGTGCGGGAAGCACACCAGGCGCCTGCCCGCCTCCGGCCGCGCGGCGGGCCTGCGCAGCCACGACGCGCGGGATGTCTCTCTCACCATTGTTCTCCTGTCACTAACGCGGGCACGGCGGCGCAGAGCGGCGGAGGAAGAGCGATACCGAACCCGATTTCCGCAACCTCGGCGACCTCGGCCACCACTGTCGAATACGACAGGGCCCTGCGTCAAGTTTTCGTTGGCAACGAGCAATGCGTCGGCTTAGGATGCCCGATACCGTCGCACGAAGGAATGAAACTCCATGACCGAGCACGATGCGGGCGAGACCGCCCCGAGAAACTTTCCGATGACCCGCGGGTGCCCCTTCTCCCCACCGGAGGAGTACGCGGAACTGCGCCGGCTGGGCCCGGTGGCCCAGGTGATGCTCCCCACCGGCCGTCGCGCCTGGGTCGTGACGGGGTACCGGGAGGTGCGGGCGGTGCTGGCCGACCCCCGGGTCAGCGCGGACGTCCGGCACCCGCAGTTCCCCGCCCTGGTCCCGGGCGAGCAGGAGGTGGGCGCCAGGACACGCCCGTTCATCCGGATGGATCCCCCCGAGCACACACGGTTCCGCCGGATGCTGCTCGCCGAGATGACGGTGCGGCGGACCCGGCGCATGCGGCGCGGGGTGCAGCGGATCGTCGACGAGCGGGTCGACGAGCTCCTGGCCGGTGGACCACCGGTGGACCTCGTGACCCACTTCGCGCACACCGTTTCCAGCACGGTGATGTGCGAACTGATCGGCGTCCGCCGGGCGGACCC
The DNA here is from genome assembly GCF_012034385.1 of Streptomyces spiramenti. Taxonomy (GTDB): domain Bacteria; phylum Actinomycetota; class Actinomycetes; order Streptomycetales; family Streptomycetaceae; genus Streptomyces; species Streptomyces spiramenti. The sequence goes on along the minus strand of NZ_JAAVJB010000009.1, from coordinate 47,924 downwards.
GTGGTTCCGGCGCATCACCGGGACTCTCGGCTCCCAGGTGTTCGGCGGTGGCGCCAGCACGGCGCAGGGCGCGGCGGAGGGCATCGGCGCGCTGTCCGCCGTGATCGACGGGGTGGTCGCCGACCGTGAGCAGGCACCCGGCGACGACATGCTGAGCCGGCTCGTGACCGAACGGCTCCACACCGGCGAGATCAGTCGGGAGGAGCTGGTCACCACCCTCGCGATCCTGGTCGTGGCGGGCTGGGAGACGACCACCAACCAGCTCGCCCTGAGCGTGCTGGCGCTGCTGGAGAACCCCGGGCTGCTGGCGCGGCTGCGCGCCGACCCGGCCGCGTTCCCCGCCGCCGTCGAAGAACTCCTGCGCGTTCTGTCCGTCGGGGACTCCATCGCACTGCGGACTGCCACCGAGGACATACACGTGGGAGACCATGTCATTCCTGCAGGCGAAGGAATTATCCCCTTGTTGGCTTCAGCAAATCATGACGAGTCCGTTTTTCAGGAAGCGGAGACAATAGACATGGATCGCCAGGGAAAACAGCATGTGGCTTTCAGCTACGGCATTCACCAGTGCGTCGGTCAGAATCTCGCCCGGCTGGAACTGGTGACCGCTCTCAGCACCCTTGTGGACCGCATCCCGACGCTGCGGGCCGTGGCGCCCCTGCACACGGTCCGGTTCCGGCACGAAGGGATCGCCTTCGGGCCGGAACAGGTCCTCGTCACCTGGTGAGCACCGCCCGTTCCGCACCTCGCAGCACTCCGAGGTGCGGGACGGCGGCCCGGTGGCCGTCGGGCGGAGCCGCCAGCCGCAGCCCGGCCTCCTCGGCGACCTGCTCCAGCGTCACCGTGTGCCAGAGGTAGGAGTCGCGCACCTCGCGGACCAGCCGCTCCCCGGCGAACACCCGCCAGGTGGTGCGCAGTCGCATCAGCGCCTCCCCCGCAGGCTCGCCGGCCATCCACCATTCGTAGCGCTGGCTGCCGAGCCGGGCCTGGCGCAGTCGGGTCGGCGGCATGACGATCGGGGTGTACAGGCCCATGAGCTCGACCACCAGGGGCGCCCCGGGCGCGAGGGCAGCCGCCAGGTTCTCCAGCAGCGACCGGCGCTGGTCCGGAGGGAGGTGGCCGAGCACGCCGCAGGCGACCGCGCCGCTGATGCGGTCGGGCAACGCCAGGTCGGCGGCGGCCTCCGGTACGACGGTCACCCGCGCGGCGGTGCGCGGATCCTCCGCCATCCGGCTGGCGAGCACCGCCCGCATCCCGGCGGAGGGCTCCGCCGCGATGATCTCGCACTCCGGGTGAGCCAGCGCCACCTGGCGGGTGACCAGACCGCTGCCGGCACCGATGTCCAACAGCGGCCCCGCCGCAGGGTCGAGCCCCCTCAGGCAGGCGACCACCGCCGGCCCGGTGCGCCCGGTGTGATCCTGCGCCCCCAGGTCGAAGAACTCGGCGGGCCGGGTGTACCCGGCTCCCGGCGCGTTCGTGTCGGCGGCGGGCGGGGTGGGCGTGGCAGCCGCCGGCTCCGCCCTGTCCCCCTTGTCGGCAAGGGTCTGCCGGGTACCGCCGCCGGAGGGCACCCCGGTCGGCGGCCCCACCAGCTCCGAGACCGCCAGGACTCTCGGGGCAGCCGGGCGGATCAGCTCCGGCGGACCGAGGATCGCCATGAGGTCGCGCCAGGCCCCAAAGACGGCCAGGTCGTGCCGGGACTCCCGCAGTACGTCCACGTCGTCGCGGATCGCTTCCAGAACGCCGTCGAGCGCTCGCGTCACGGCAGCCGGCCACAGCTCGGAGAAGACCTCGTCGAAGCTGTGCCCGTCGGGCGCGCCGGCGACGACGGAGCTCGTCGGGAGCCGCAGCCAGGGTGCGTCCGGGCCGGAGCGGAACACGAGCCGGTGCCCCTCGTCACGCGGCGAGTGCATCCGGGGGTGCCACAGCACCGGGCCGTGGGTGTCCGCCAGCGTGAGGACGCCCCCTTCGGTCGTGACCGCGACACGGTGCCAGAACAGCGCGTGGTTGTCACGGTCCCCGGGATGGATCTGGTTCTGCACCCGCAGGGTGGTCGGCACATCGGCGATCGTGCCCTGCAGCGCGCGGACGGGCGCCCCGCCCCCGGAGCCGTCCGCCCCTGGGGAGACCTCCGCCAGCCGCCAGGGGCGGAGTCCGCCCAGGGCGCGCCCCAGGATGTCGACCAGCGGCGCCAGCACGTGCACCGGTGACGCCGCGTCCACGTGCAGCACCCGCTGCTCGGCGCGCAGCCGCCGAGCCGCGTCGAGGAAGGCACGCACCGGTTCGACATGCGGGTAGTGCGTGTTGACCCGGTACTGCATCCTGCCGCGCCGGGCGACGCGCAGGGTCTCCGCGAGCTCGTCGGGGTGCAGGGGGTGCTCCTGCAGCACGTGCACCCCCCGGCGCAGGAGCGCCTGCGCCAGCTCCGTGCCCTGCCCGCCCATGACGGCGGAGGGCACCACCACGCACGCCAGGCCGAGGTCGTCGGGGAGCTGGTCGAGCGCGGTCCAGCAGGGCACGCCGTGACGGCGGGCGAGGGCGCGGGACTGCGGGCTGCCGGTGGCGAGGATGCCGGCGAGCTCCAGGTCGGGGTGGGCGCTCACCGCGTCGACGTAGAAGCGGCCGAAGTTGGTGCCGGCCACCACCGTGCGCAGCGGGCTGCGCGAGGTACTCACAGTTGACCGTCCTCGAAGTCGCCGTGGCTGCCGGCGTCCGCCGCGCCCTCGTGGATCAGGAACTCCCCCGCCCCGTCGCGCTCCAGCGCAGCGATGGTCGGGGCGGGGTCGAGCACTTCGCCAGCGAAGTGCACGCCGGGGGCGATCCCGCCCGCGGCCAGGGCTCGCACGGCCTGAACGGCCACGGCCGCCGTGAGCCGGTAGCTGTCGTCCGTGCGCACCACGAGGGTGCGCCACTGCTCCGTGCCGGAGAGGGTGAGGACGAGCCGGTAGTACGGTTCGGCGCCGGCGAGGTCCGTGGCACCGGCTCGGACGATCCGGTCGATCAGCTCGGCGCGCTGCTCGGGGGTGTCCGCCGGCAGCGTGGGGAGCGCGGAGAACAGGGCGCGGACCTGGCTGCCGGGAAAGACGTTGTACCACTCGGCGTCGTCGAGTCCCTCGGCCCGGGCGGCGCGCTCGACCTCTGCCGTCAGCAGCGGTTGCCGCGCGACGGGTGACGGGAAGTACGGCACCTCGGCGCTCTCCTCGATCCGCAGCGCGCGCGGCACGCGCCGCCCCTTCCGCCAGGCGGCGAGGGGATGGCCGTAGGGCTCGCCGCCGGCGCCGCCGACACGCAGCGACAGGAGGATGTCGGCGGCGACGGTGCCGGTGGCGTGCTCCAGGCCGCCGGCGTGCGCGACGAGCCGGGTCGGGCGGGTGCGGTCCCCGGCAGCTGACTCCGTCAGGAGCCGGTGCGCCAGCCGGGACAGTCCGGGGACGGTTCCGGCGGAGAGCACGGCGGACCGGCCCGCCGGCACGGGCCCGGTCGCCGTCAGCGCCTCGTGCACCGGGTCGTCCCCCAGGACGTCGACGTAGTCGGCACCGGCGGCCAGCGCAGCCAGCGCGACGGTCTCCTTCAGTGCGTAGCTGGGGCCGGCGCAGTTGAGGACGATGTGGCAGCCCGCGCAGAACGCCGCGAGGGAGTCGGGGTCCGTCGCGTCGACCTCGCGGACCTCGTCATCGGTCCGGGCGTGCCTTCGCAGCGCGTCCGTGCGGCGTGCGCCGAGTCGCAGGGGGCCGTCGGCGGCGAGGGCGGCGGTGGCGTGGCGCCCGACCGCACCGGACGCGCCCAGAATGCCGATCACGGGGTGCTCCCTTCGATGACGGCGCGCAGGTGGGCGTGGACGGCGGGGACGTGTTCCCCGGTCATGCAGGTGAAGTGTTCGCCGGCGATCTCTCGGCTCTCCAGGTCGCCCAGGCAGATCTTCGCCCAGTGGTCGGTGATGGTGTCCGCGCTGCCGGGGAAGGGGTAGGCGCCGTTGTGGCGGAGGAAGGTGATGTCCCCCGGGTACGGCTCGGCGCGGTGCCGGCTCAGGGCGTAGGTGCTCTGCTGGTAGGTGCGCAGCGCCCGCAGCAGGCCCTCGGGCTGGTAGGTGCCCTCCAGAGCGGGCGGCAGCGCCTCGCACATGCGGGTGACGCGGGCCATGCGGGGGAGTGCTTCCAGTCGGGCGAACGCCTCGGCGATGTCGGAGAACTCCCCGCCGAGGTCGGTGAGGGCGCCGTCCTCGATGGCGTCGGGCGTCCGGCGGAGCACGGCTCCGACTGCGGCGCCCACCCGGTCGGAGTCGGCGGGGAACCCGATGTGCGCGAGGTCCATCCCCATCATCAGCGCGAAGGAGTACTCGGAGAGCAGCTCGTCGTCCATGCGGAAGGTGGGGCTGTGGCTGCTGATGACGGTCAGGCTGCGCACCGTGGCGCCTGCTTCGGCGAGGCCGCGTGCCACTTCGGTGGCGATGACGCCGCCCACGCAGTAGCCGACGACGTCGAAGGCGGTGGTGCCGGTGTCGAGCAGTGCGCGGGCGTATCGCGCCGCCTGCCGGTCGATCAGTCCGTCGGGGTCGGCGTTGAGGAACTCGTCCAGCTCGGGTATCTCCAGGCCCACCAGGCCGTTGCCGCCCGGTGCTGCGGCGCGTATCGCGGTGACCAGGGGACGGTACGGGAGGAGGGTGCCGGTGCCTGCGTGGACGAGGACGGTGACCGGCGCGTCGGGCTGCGGCGTGATCAGTTCGACGACCGGTGAGGTCGCCGCCGCCGCGCCCTGCTGGTCGGCCGAGACCTCGCGGAGGTACCCGGCGAGCCCGGCGACGGTGGGTCGGCGCAGCAGGTGGCGCAGGACGACCTCCCATTCCAGGTCCCACTCGGTGCCGTCGAGGCCGTCCAGCCCGTCGCGGAGACGTCCGACGATGCGGGCGACGAGGAGTGAGTCACCGCCGAGGTCGAAGAGGTCGTCGTCCCGACCGACCTCCGGGACGTCGAGCAGTTCGGCCCAGAGTGCCGCGACGGCGGTCTCCAGGGCGTCGCGCGGTCGGCCGTCCTCGCGGGCGTCGGGCTGCCGGTCCTCGCGGTCGGCGCGGGCCTGCAGCAGCGCCCGGTCGAGCTTGCCGTTGGCGGTCCGCGGCAGGGTGTCGACCAGCTGCCACCGGGTGGGGACGGAGTACTCCGGGAGCAGTTCCGCGCAGTCGCGGGCGAGGAGCGTCGACTCGACGCGGGCGCGCGCCGGGGTGGGCTGGACGAAGTACAGGCGGCGGCCGAGAGCGGCTGCCGCATCCGGGTCGGCGGGTACCTCGGCGGCGATCCTGCCTCCTCCGGCGGAGAGGAGCGCGGTCCACTGGTCCGCGGTGAGGAAGGACTGCTCGCCGTCGGCGCGGACGTCGGTGAATGGGCCGGCGTGCTCGGGAAGGAACTCGGTCGAGACCCGCAGGGCGTGGTCGTCGTCGTCGGAGTTCTGGAGCAGCACCAGCCAGCCGTCCGGAGCCACCAGGGTGCGCAGCCGCGCCAGCGACGCGGGGACGTCGGGCAGGTTGTCCAGCACGCCGACGCAGATGAGCACGTCCACGGAGTGGGGCTCGACTCCCTGCTCGGCGGGGTCGAGAGCGGGGTCGAACGCCGCGCAGCGCACGCGGGGGTCGTCCGCGTGGCGCTGCTCCACCGGCGCCCGGTGACGGGCGGAAGGATCGGTGGCGAGGTAGTCGACCGGTGCGTCCCCGAGTGCGGGGAGGAGCTCCGTGACGGCGCCGCCGCCGCGGAGGCCGACCTCCATCAGCCGGAGCGGCGAGTCCGCGGAGCGCCCGCGGGCCAGTTCGGTGACGCCCGCGACCAGTACCTGGTGCAGGGCGCGGGCTGCGGGGTTGGCGGTGTAGGCGGCGTGCAGCGCCTCGGCCGAGGCGCCGGCGAACGGCAGGGCCGCCGGGTCGGCACGGCCGGTGAGCAGGTCGGGCAGCACACCCGCGCAGCCGCGGACCATCGCGAACAGCTCGGTGCTCCACCGCGCTTCGCGTTCACGGGCGGCGGCGGTCTCCCAGAGCTGCTCGGTCTCGCCCGCCGCGGGAACGGCCGGCTCGCGGTGGCCGCCGTCCGGGTCCCTGACGATGCGGCCGGCGGCGACCAGGCCCCGCAGCCACCGGCGGACGAGCCGGTGGTGTTCGGGGAGGACGCCGAGGCGCTCGCACACCTCGGCGGCCGTCCGCGGCTCGCCCTCGGCGAAGGCGGGGGCCAGCGCCTCGGTCATGGCGGACAGCGCGGCCTCGTCGGTGGCGGAGCGGAACGCGGTGAGCGCCGCGAGGTCGACGGCTCCGAGGGCGGTGCCGGACGTCCGTGCCACCGTGGCCGCGAACTCCTCCGGAACCGGGGGTGTCTCCGGCAGGTGCGCGGGTTCGACGAAGGCGGTCAGTGCGCGCGGCGCCGGTGTTCCGCCGTCCGCGCGTCCGCCGGTGACGACCACGGCTGCGGCCCCCACGCCGGGGAGCGACTCGACGGTCGCCTGGATCTCACCGAGTTCGATGCGGTAGCCGCGGATCTTCACCTGGGTGTCGGCGCGCCCCTGGAACTCGATCCGGCCGTCGGGGTGGTAGCGGCCGAGGTCGCCGGTGCGGTACAGGCGCTCGCCCGTGACGGGGTGTTCGATGAAGGCGGCGGCGGTGCGCTCGGCGTCGCCGAGGTAGCCCTGTGCCAGACCCGCCCCTCCGATGTGGAGGTCCCCGGTGACGAGGTCGGGGCGTGCGCGCAGCGCGGCGTCCAGCACGTGGAAGGTCTGGTTGGCCAGCGGCGTGCCGTAGGGAATGCTGCGCCGCGCTGCGTCGGCGGCGGTCACCGGGTGGTGGATCGACCAAATCGACGCCTCGGTGGCGCCGCCGAGGCTCTGGACGGCCGCGGCGGGGGCCCAGCGGCGGACGGCCTCGGGGAGGGTGACGGGAATCCAGTCGCCCGAGAGCAGCATGAGGCGCAGGGAGGGCATCGGCGGGTCGTCGGCCCGGAGGTAGTCGTGGAGTATCTGCAGCTGCCCGGGGACGGAGTTCCAGACGGTCACCCCGGCCCGGCGCACCGTCTCGGCCCAGCTGGAGGGGTCGCCCCGGCGTTCCGGGTCGGGCATGACGACCGTGGCGCCGCGCGACAGCGGGCCGAACAGGTCGTAGACGGAGAGGTCGAAGCCCAGCTGTGCCAGGGCCAGGACGCGGTCCTCCTCCGTGACCGCGAAGCGGCGGTTGATGTCCTGGACCGTGTTGAGGGCGGCGGCGTGAGAGATCATCACCCCCTTGGGCGCGCCGGTGGAGCCGGAGGTGTAGATCACGTAGGCCAGGTCGTCGGGGTGGCGGTCGGGAGACGGCACCTCGGTGTCGTGGGCGGGGACCGCGTCGACCGGGAGGGTGGGGAGGGTGTGGCCCGACGCCGCCTCGTCGAGGAGCCAGGACTGGGTCAGGACCGCGCGGGCGTCGGCGTCGGCGAGGATCGCGGCGCGGCGGCGCGGCGGCTGGGTGGTGTCGAGCGGCAGGTAGGCGGCGCCGGCCAGCAGCACACCGAGCACTCCCGCGGCCTGCTCCCATCCCTTGTCCATGGTCACGGCGACGACCTGGCCGGGGGTGACACCCGTGGTCGTCAGGGCGCGTGCGACGCCGTTGGCGCGGGCGACGAGCTCCTGGTAGGAGACCTCGCGTCCCTGGTCCAGGACGGCGGTGCGCTCGGGGGTGCTGTGCGCGGCGGCGAGGACGGGTTCGTGGAGGAGAGCGCGGGGCAGCGGCGCGGCGGTGTCGTTGATCCGGGCGCGGACGGCGCGGGTGCGCTCGGGGAGGTCGATGCGCGCGGGCGCGGACCAGGCGTCGGCGTCGTCGGCCAGGCGGCGCATCAGGGTGGTGAAGGCGTCGAACAGGTCGTCCGCGACGCCGGGAGCGAGGACGCCCTCACGCACGTCCCAGCTGAGGGCCAGGCCGTCGCCCCGTTCCATCACCTGGCAGTCGATCCAGACTTGCGGGGTCTGGGTCTGGGCGTGGCGGACCGCCGCCTCGGGCTGCCGCATGGTCGCGGAGCCGAGGGTGCTGGTGAACACGATCGGCATCAGCAGGGTCTGCGACCCGCGCAGGCGTGCCATCTCGCCCAGGACCTGACTGCCGGTGAACAGGGAGTGCGCGAGGTCCTCCAGCAGGTCGGCGCTGAGTTCCCGGACCCGGTCGGCGAAGGCCAGTTCGGTGCCGAGGTCGACGGCGAGGAGTTCGACGGCGGTGAAGTCGCCGACGAGGCGGTCGACGTCCTCGTGCAGGGGGAGCCGGGTGAAGGTCGGCAGGTTGAGGGTGAAGGCGGTGTTTCGGCTCCACCGGCCCACGACCTCGGCGAAGGCGGTCAGCGCGGCGGCGGAGAGCGGGAGCCGCAGCTCCGCGGCCCTTGCCTCGAAGGCGGCGCGCTGCTCTGCTCCCATCACCGTCTCGTAGCGGCGGAACGGGCCCGGCTGTACGGGGTTGCCGGTACCGTCGGCCGCCATGGGGAGTTCGGGGGCGCCCGGCAGGTCGGGCAGCCGGCGCATCCAGTAGTCGCGGTGGCGGTTGTACTCGGTGGTGAGGGTCTGGCGGCGGCGCGCCAGGACGTAGTCGCGGAAGCCCAGCGTGAGCGGGGGCAGCGCCCGGCCGTGGTAGGCGTCCTCGAGTTCGGCGAGCACCACCAGCAGGCTGGCGTAGTCGACGATGAGCTGGTCGACGGAGAGGTGCAGCAGTAGGGCGTCGTCGCACTGCGTCATGCGGAGCTCGAAGAGCGGCGGGCGGTCGGTCGGCGGGACGCGCGAGGCGAGTTCCTCCCGGACCTCCTCCACCCGGCGCTCAACGGCGGCGGGAGCGGCTCCGCGCAGGTCGCGGACGGGGACCGGGGTCTCGGGGATGCTCGGCAGCACTTCCTGGGAGCCGTCGGGGTGCACGACGGCCCGCAGCATGTCGTGGCGGGCGACCGTCGCCCACCACGCGTCGTTCAGCCGGGCGGGGTCGGTGTCGGCCGGGTAGGCGAGTTCGGTGTACACGTGGCAGGCGACGCCGCCGTAGCCGTAGGCGCTGCCGCGGCCGACCAGGTAGGCGGCCTGGATGTCGGTCAGGGGGAACGGCTCGTGGGCGGCGGCCGGGTCGGGCACGAGTTCGGTGGCGCGGGCCCGCTCGACGAGGTGGTCGAGCACCTCCTGGCGGCGTGTGCGCAGCAGCGCGCGCCGGTCGTCGGTGAGGGCGCCGTGGGGCGCCCGGAACCGCAGCTTCCCCTCCTCCTCCCAGAGCCGGATGCCGTGTCGCTCGAACTCCGCGACGATCTCCTGCGCTCTCATATCTCTCCGCTTTCTTCGTCTGCCGTGTGGTCGGTCTGCATGTCGTTGATCCGGGCCGCGAGCTCGGCGGGGGTGGACGCGGCGAGGAAGGCCCGGACGGGGATGTCCGTGCCGAACTCCTCGTTGGCGGCCCCCACCAGCCGCAGCGCGATGAGGCTGTCGCCGCCGGCCGCGAAGAAGTTGGTGTCGCGGTCGGGTGGTGCGGTGTCGAGGAGGCGGGACCAGAGCTCCGCGACGCGGTGCTCGGTGGGGGTCCTCGGCGGGCCGCCGGTGTCCTGGTCCGCGTTCAGCAGGTCGGCGAGTGCGACGCGGTCGACCTCGCCGCGGGGGGTGGCGGGCAGGTGGTCCGGCGAGTCGAGGCTGGTGATCCGGGAGGGGACGGCGTGCGCGGGGAGGTGCGCCTCCAGGTGTCGGGCCAGTTCCGCGGTCCGGATGCCGCCCGGCACGACCACCGCGTGGGAGCGGGGGTCGGAGGCCGGTCCGGTGGCGACGAGGACGGCGTGGTCGACCGCCGGGTGGCTCTCCAGCAGGGTCTCGACGTCGTACGGGTCGACCGCACGGCCGCCGGCTCCCGGGAGCAGCCCGTGAACGGCGCGCAGTTCCAGCGTGCCGTCGGGGCGGTGGCGCGCCCGGGTGCCGGTGCGGTACCAGCGGGTGCCGTCGGTCGTCGTGAGCCGTTCGGGCGGTGTGCCCTGCGGAGTGCCGTGTGCGGGCCAGGCCAGCCACAGCTCGCCCGACACCCAGTCGGGGCGGTCCCGTCCTGCCGGGTCGGCGACCCGGTACCGGACGCCGCCCAGTGGGCGGCCCGCGGTGGCCGGGAGACCGCCGTCGGGCCGCGTGGCCGGCGGTTCGTGGGCAAGGCCCCACAGCGGCGTGCCGGGCACGGGGGCGAGGGTGACCGTCCGAAGGCCGGCACCCAACCGTGCGCGGAGGCGGGCGGGGAGGTCGTGGCCGACCCTGCTGCCGGAGACCGCGGCGATGCGTACGGCCGGGTCGGCGCCGGAGTGCGGGAGCAGGCGGTCCAGTTGCAGCGGCGTTCCGTTCCAGACGGTGGCTCGGTGCCGGGCGCCGAGCCGGGCCGCCGCCGCGGGGTCCTCCTGCTCCGTGGTGTTCGGCAGGATCAGGGAGGCGCCGGTGCCCAGCAGGCCGAAGAGGTCGAGCACGGCCCCGGCGGTGTCGGGTGGCGACAGGGCGAGGCCGCGGTCGTCGGCGCTGAGCGCGAGGAGGTCGCGCAGCTCGGCCAGGGCGTCGGCCACGGCCGCGTGCCCGAAGACGAGCGGTCCGTCCGCGGTGAGCCGGACCCAGGCCGGGGCGTCCGGGTCCGACGCGACGGGCGGGGCGGGGTCCGCCCCGCGGGTCAGCTCGTCCGGACGGAGGTGTGCGGGTCCGGTCGGTGAACCGGGGCGGAGGTCGGTGACGACGAGGGCGGCGCCGGCCGGCGGCTCGACGGCCTCCTCCGCCGCGTACGGCAGGGGGAGGCACGCCGCCCCCGCACCCAGGATGCCCAGAACGGCCGTCACCTGGTCGACGCCGACGGGGAGTCGGAGAGCGACGGTGTCCCCGGGGCGGACACCGTGCCGCAGCAGCCCGCCGGTGAGGAGGGAGACGCGCTGGGCGAGCTCCCCGTAGCCGACGGTGCGGCCCTCGGAGGTGATGAGCGCGGCCCGCTCCGGGTCGGTCCCGGCGTGGCGCAGCACGTCGAGGTGGAGCGGACCGGCGGTGGGCCGGTCGGCCGCCGCCGGTTCCTCGGCCGCCGGGTGCCGGGGCGGCAGCACAGCGGGGAGGGGGCCGTCGCTCCAGGGCTCGTCCGCGAGCCGGTGGAGCATGCGGCAGTAGGCGTCGAACATGGCGTCGAGGACGCCGGGGCGGAACAGGTCCTCCACGGCGTCCCAGCTGACCATGACGCCGCCGGCGGACTCGGTCACCTGGTTGTCGAGCATGACCTGGGGCGTCTGGGTGATGCCGAAGACCTTGGCGGGGAAAGATCCGCTGAGGTCCTTGGTCGCCCGGTCGCCGACCCCGACGGTGCTGCTGAAGACGACGGGCATCGCGGCCTCCACCGTGCCGGTGCGCCGGGCGAGTTCCTGCATGAGCCAGATGGCGGAGGCCTCCCGGTGGTCCAGGTCCTCACCCATCACTGCCTGGAGCCGGTGCGCCGCCTTGAGCCAGCTCTCGCCGGGGCGGGGCCGGTGGCCGATGAGGGAGACCGAGGTGAAGTCGCCGACCAGGCGGTCGATGTGGGGGTGGACCGGCAGCCGGTTGAACAGGGTGAGGTTCACCGTTACGCCGTCCTGGTCGCTCCAGGACGCCAGTACCTCGACGTAGCAGAGCAGCAGGACGACCGACGGGGTGAGTCCCTCGGTGCGTGCGCGGTCGCGGATCGCCTGCCAGCGGTCGGCGGGCAGGGGGCGGTCGCGGCGGGTGAACCGGGGCCGGGTGACGGCTCCCGGGTCGCCCGCGAGCGGGAGTTCGGGGGCGGGGGGCAGGTCGTCGAGCCGGCGCAGCCAGTAGGCGCGGGCCCGTTCGACGGCCGCGCGTTCCGGGACGATGTCGAGGACGTAGTCCCGGAAGGAGATGTCGACGGGCGGCAGCTGCGTCGCGGGGTCGGTGTGGAGCGCGTCGAGTTCGGCGTAGAGCGCCATGATGGACGCTCCGTCGAGCACCAGGTAGTCGAGTCCGACGGCGAGGCGGGTGCGAGTCTGCCCGTCGCGGTGGTAGCGGACGGCGCGCAGGTCGAACAGGGGCCAGCGGGTGGGGTCGAGGCGTCGGTGGGACGACTCGTGCCGCAGCGCGTCGAGCGCCGCGGTGGGGTCGGTGCCGGGGTCGACCTCGGTCACGGCGATGGTGTAGGGCGGCACGTCGGGAAGGATGCGCTGGCGGCCGTCGTCGTCGAAGACGGCGCGGAGCATCTCGTGGCGCGCGACGAGGTGGTGCCAGGCGTGTTCGACCCGCGGCAGGTCGACGTCGGCCCCGTCGAACTCGCTGTAGTGGTAGGTGCCGACCCCGCCGAGCGGCAGCCGGTCGTCGCGGCCGATCCAGAAGGCGCGTTGCACGTCGGTCGGCGGGAACGGTTCGTGGCGGCGGGCGGTGTCGCCGGCGCCGAGGGACTGTTCGCGGTTCGCACCGCGGGTGAGGGTCGCGGCGAAGTCGGCGAGCCGGGGCAGGGTGAACAGGCGCGCGACCCGGGCCCCGCCGGCGCCCCGCTCGCGGAGAGCCGCGATGGTGCGGGTGGCGAGCAGCGAGTCGCCGCCGAGGGTGAAGAAGTCGTCGTCGCGGCCCACCAGGGTGGCGCCCAGCAGCTGGGACCAGACCTCGGCCAGCGTCGTCTCGGCCCAGCCCACGGGGGGTTGGTGGGTCACGGAGGGGGTGGGCGCGGAATCGGCGAGGAGCTGCGCGGCCCGTCGGCGGTCGGGTTTCCCGTTGGCGGTCAGCGGCAGCAGGGGGACGACCTCGATGCGGGTGGGGACCATGTATCCCGGCAGTGTTCGGGTCAGCTCCTCCCGCAACGCGTCCACGGCGGGCGGTGGTGTGTCGGTGACACCCCCGACGACCAGCGCGAGCTGGACCGGGCCGGCGGTCAGCAGCGCGACCGCGCCGGCGACGTCCGGCCGACCGGTCACCGCCGCCTCCACCTCACCGAGCTCGATGCGGTGGCCTCGGAGTTTGACCTGGTGGTCGACGCGGCCGAGGAACTCCAGTGTCCCGTCGCCGTGGTACCGGGCGCGGTCCCCGGTGCGGTACCAGCGCCTGCCGCCGTGGTGGACGAAAGCGCGGGAGGTGCGTTCCGGGTCGTCGCGATAGCCGTCGGCGAGCCCGGCGCCGCTGAGCCACAGTTCGCCCGGGACCCAGTCGGGGCAGTCCCGGCCGCGGGCGTCCACCACCCGGGCCCGCATGTTCGGCAGCGGGACGCCCCAGGGGACGGGCGCCCCGTCGGGCAGGGTGTGGTCGACCTCGTGGACGGTGGAGTGCACCGCCGCCTCGGTCATCCCGCCGAGGGCGACGAACCTGGCCGCGGGGGCGAGCGCGCGCAGTCGCCCGAAGAGGTCGGGCCCGACCCGGTCGCCGCCCAGCAGGACCAGCCGGAGGCTCCCGCCGATGCCCGCGGGGTCGGCCTCGGCGGCGGTGAGGGTCATGTCCAGCAGCGCCGGCACGCAGTTCACGAGCGTGACCCCGTGCTCGCGGATCAACTTCGCCCAGTGCTGCGGGTCGCGGTGGGCGGCCTCTTCCACCAGGACGACCGAGCCGCCGGCCGAGAGCGGGCCGAACAGGTCGTAGACCGCCATGTCGAAGTCGAGTTCCGCGAGCGCAAGCCCGCGGTCCTCCGCTCCGACGGCGAACCGGTCGTTGAGGGCGGTGAGGGTGTTCATCGCCGCTCCGTGGGAGACGTCGACCCCCTTGGGCACGCCGGTGGAGCCCGAGGTGTAGATGGTGTAGGCGGTGTCGGTGCCGGGGTGGTCGAGCAGGGGCGCCGCGGGCTCGTGGGCGGCGGCGTCCGCGAGGGCGAGGACCTGGTGGGAGCCGTCGGGGGTTCCCGCCGCGGGGCGGTCGGTCAGCTCGGCCGCGACCTTCGCGGCGCGCAGGACGCGAGTGGCCCGGTCGGCGGGTTGGTGGGTGCCGACGGGCACGTAGCAGGCACCGGCGCCGAGGACGCCCAGCACGGCGGCGACCTGGCCGACGCCGCGGGGAAGACGGACGGCGACCGAGTCGCCTTGTCGCACCCCGGAGGCGAGGAGGAGCGCGGTGACGCGGCCGGCGCGGTCCCGCAGTTCCCGGTAGGTGTGGGGCTGCCCGGTCTCGTCGATCACCGCGACGGCCCGGGGTTGTGCGTCGGCGGCCCGGTGGAAGCCCTCGTGCAGCAGTCGGGGCGCGACGGCCGTGTCGGTGGCATTGGCCCGGTCGCGGACCGCGGCCTGCTCGGCGGGCAGTCGGGAGCCGACGGGCCGCGTCCAGGCCTGCTCGTCGTCGAGGAGTCCTTCGACCAGTGAGCGGTAGGCGTCGAACGCGGCGGCGGGGACACCGGGAGCGAACAGGCTCTCCCTGACGTCCCAGTTCAGCAGGATGCCGTCGTCGAGTTCGGTGACCTGGGCGTCCAGCCAGACCTGCGGACCCTGGGAGATGATCCACGACGGCTCGCCAAACGTCTCGCGGACCGGGCGGTCGTAGACCTCTCCCATGCCGAGGGCGCTGGTGTACACGACGGGGGCGAGCACGGGGGCGCCGCCGGACGCACGGGAGAGGTCGCGCAGCACGTCGACGCCGGAGTACGCGCCGTGCGCGATGGTGCGGCGGAGTTCGGCCTGGACGGTGCGTGCGGTGTCCGCGAACGGCTGCGGGCGGGTCAGGTCGATGTCCAGCAGGACGGAGCTGCTGAAGTCGCCGACGAGGAGTTCGGTGCCCGGGTGAGCCAGGTCGCGGTGGAAGAGCGGCAGGTTGAGGAGAAAGCGGGGTTCGGCGCTCCAGGCCGCGAGGGTCTCGGCGAAGGCGGTGGCCAGCACCGCGGTGGGCGTGAGCCGGTGTCGCCTGGCGTGGTCGAGCAGCAACTGCTTCCGCTCGGCGGACAGGTGGTGGTGGTGGCGCACCGTGCGGTGGTGGTGCGGGTCGCGGGCGGCCGGGTCCAGCGGGTCGGCCACGGTGGGGAGGCGGGGCGGGGCGCTGAGACCCTCCAGCCGGCCGCGCCACCATTCCCGTGCCGACGCGACGTCTTCCCGGCGGCGTTCCCGGGTTTCCCGGAGGTAGTCGCGGTAGGTGGTGCCCGGTTCGGGCAGCGGCACCTCCGGCTGTTCGTAGAGGTGGCGGAGGTCCGCCAGGACGACGCGCATGCTGGCTGCGTCGGCCCCGACCATGTCGAGGTCGAGGTGCAGCCGGGTGCGGCCCTCGGGGAGAAGGGTCAGGGCCACGTCGAAGACCTCGCCCTGCTCGGGGTCCATGCGCCGGTGGGTCCCGAGGTCGCGCAGCCGGGTGAGTTCGCGCTCGCGCTCCGCGGCGGTGCGGGCCGTGAGGTCGTGGCCGGTGACGGCGGGCTGCGCGGGTGCGGCTCGGGTGTGCTGGCGTCCGTCGTCGAGCACGGTCACCCGGAGCATGTCGTGGCGGCGGCGCAGGGCGGTGACCGCCGTCGCGAGCCGGTCGGGGTCGACTGCGGAGCCGTCGAGTTCGACGTAGAAGTGCGCGCCCACGCCGCCCAGCGGCTGGTCGTCCTGGCGCCCGATCCAGTAGGCGTGCTGCATGGCCGCGAGCGGGAAGGCCTCCGTGTCCTTGGCCGGTTCCTCCGGGAGGGCCCGTTCCGGCACCTCGGCGGGTGCGGGCACCGCCTTCGAGTTCGCCTGTGTTGCCGGCGCCGCGGGTGCTTGGGCAAGAGCGGAAACCCAGTCGCGGAGAGTCGCCGCCTCGGCCAGCTCCTCGTACCCGATGGCGACGCCCTGCCGCCGCCAGGCGGCAGTGAGGCGTATCAGCGCCAGGGAGTCGATCCCCAGGTCGAACGGGTCTGTTTCCGGGCCCAGTTCCTCCGCGGGGATCCCCAACGCCGCGGCCACTGCCGCGAGCACCTCCGACTCCCCCGGTCGTACACGGTCGGGTGCAGGTACGTCGTTCACGAGCTTCCAGTCCTCCCTCGCCCAGCCGACAGTATTTCAAATGACAATCATGTTCAAGTACCTTAACCTAGTCCCACGACGCCGAGGGATGCCACCGACTCCCACCACACCCGCCGCACCCACCGCGGAGAGGACGCATGACCACGACCCCAGCGACGACACCGGACCCACCCGAGGGACAGGACCGGCCGCCCTCCCCCAACTGGCCCGGCTGGCCCGCGGAGGCCGCGGAGCGGTACCGCTCCGCGGGGTACTGGAGAGACGAGTCGCTCGGCGACATCCCCGCCCACCAGGCCGCCCTGCGGCCGGACGCGATGGCGCTGGTCGACGGTGACCGCCGCTGGACCTACGCGCGGCTGGCGGCGGACGTGGCCGCACTGCACGGCTCCCTGTACCGGCTCGGACTGCGCCGCGGCGACCGCGTCATCGTCCAGCTGCCCAACCAGGCCGAGTTCGTCCTGCTCTGGTTCGCGCTCCAGCGGCTCGGCGCCGTCCCCGTCCACGCGCTGCCGGGACACCGCCGGCAGGAACTGACCCACCTGGTCCGCGTGACCGGGGCGGTCGGCTACGTCTTCCCGGACCGGCACGCCCGGTACGACCACCGCCGGCCGGCGGCCGACCTCGCCGCCGCGCACCCGGCGCTGCGGCACACCGTTGTCGTGGGCGACCCGGGCGGCCACACGGGAATGGTGCGGTTCGAAAGCCTGCTGGGTGCGGAGGCGTCCCACCCCGTGCCCGCAGAGGCGTCGGTAGCCGCCGACGACCTCGCCCTGCTGCTGCTGTCGGGCGGGACGACGGGAACGCCGAAACTCATCCCGCGCACCCATCAGGACTACGGCTACAACGCCCGCGCGGCAGCCGGGGTCTGCCGTCTGGGGCCCGCCTCGGTGTACCTCGCGGTCCTGCCGATCGCCTTCAACTTCACGATGAGCTGCCCCGGCATCCTGGGAACGCTGCAGGCCGGGGGCACGGTCGTGGTCTGTCCGAGTCCGGACCCCGCCACCGCGCTGGCGCTGGTCGAACGGGAGGGCGTCACGATCACGGCCGTCAACCCGCCGCTGGTGCCGCACTGGCTGCGTGAGGCGGAGGAGGGCGGCCACGACCTGTCCTCCCTCGCTGTCCTCCAGGTGGGGGCCGCGCGGCTGGCCGACGACCTCGCCCGCCGGGTCGGCCCCTCCCTCGGCTGCCGACTGCAGCAGGTCTTCGGCATGGCGGAGGGGCTCCTCAACCTCACCGGCCTCGACGACCCGGAGGAGACCGTCTGCACCACGCAGGGGCGGCCGGTCTCCCCCGGGGACGAGGTACTCGTCGTCGACGGTGACGGCGCCCCTGTGGCCGACGGACGGACCGGGGAACTGCTGACCCGCGGCCCCTACACGCTGCGCGGCTACTACCGGTCGCCGGAACTCGCCGCCAGCCACTTCACCCCGGACGGCTTCTACCGCACCGGCGACCTGGTGCGCAGACTGCCCACCGGACACCTGAACGTGGTGGGCCGGGCCAAGGACCAGATCAACCGGGGCGGGGAGAAGATCGACGCCACCGAGGTGGAGGGCCACCTGCTGGCCCATACCGCGGTGGAGGCCGCGGCCCTGGTGGCCGTGGCCGACACCGAGCTCGGAGAGCGGTCGGCGGCGTTCCTGGTGTGCAACGGGCCGGGCCCAGGAGTGCGGGAGCTGGCCCGCTTCCTGCGCGACCGCGGGCTGGCCGCCTACAAGGCCCCGGACCGGGTGCACGAGATCACCGAACTTCCCCTCACCCCGGTGGGGAAGATCGACAAGAACGCGCTGCGGCAGCGGTTGCAGGAGAACGGCACCCCTGACGCCACCGGTGGCGGGCCGGGGCGGACGCCGTGACCCCGGAGGCGTCGCCCGCCCCGCCGGGCGGGGCCGCCGCGCGCGTCCTCGTGGACCGCACCGCCTGCATCGGCTCGGGCCAGTGCGTGCTGGCGGCGGAGACCGTCTTCGACCAGAGCACCGAGGACGGCCTGGTGGTGCTGCTCTCACCCGTCCCGGGCCCCGGCGAACTGGACGACGTCCGCGACGCGGTGGACCGCTGCCCCGCCCGGGCCATCGAGCTCGCGGGCGGCCCCCCACCCGGCGGAGGCGCCCCGGCGTAGGGGCGCTTCGCGCCGATGACACAGGCCGCCACACGTCTGCCCCGACCCGCCCGCGTGCCGGGGCAGGCGGCGACGGTCGCTCAGTCCCGGGAGCGGGCGGGCGGCACCAGCAGGCCGTGACGCAGCTCCAGCACCCGGTCGGCGGTGGCGGCGACCGCCGCGCGGTGGGTGATGAGCAGGACCGCGAGGTCTCGCTCGATCCGCAGTTCCGCCAGCAGCGCCAGCACCCGCTGCTCGGTCTCCGGGTCGAGCGAGGCGGTCACCTCGTCGCAGAGCAGCACCTGCGGTGCCGCCGCGAGGGCCCGCGCCAGGTTCACCCGCTGCCGTTCCCCGCCGCTGAGTTCACCGGGCAGTCGCCCGGCAGCCGTGGCCGGCAGCGCGACGGCCCGCAACAGCTCCGCCGCGGGCTCCGGAACGAGGCCGCACCGCAGGGCCGCGCGGCGCGCCCGTCGCAGCGCGACGGCGACGGTCTCCCGCGGGTTGAGCGCACCACGGCTGTCCTGGTCGACGTGGGCCACCAGCAGCCGGTCCCCGCCGCGTCGGCGGGTGACGGGCCAGGGGCACGGCTCCTCCCGCAGCCACAGCCGACCGGCGTCCGGCACCAAGCCGCCCGCGAGCACCCGCGCCAGCGTCGTCTTCCCCACTCCGGACGGCCCCACCACGGCCACGCACTCCCCCGCACGCAGGTCCAGGTCGGTCCCCCGCAGCGCCGGCTCGCCCCCGTGGCCTGCGGTGACCCCCTCCGCACGCAGCAGGGGGGCGCCGGCCGGACGGGGCGGTTCCGCGGGCAGGCGGACCGCGGCGAGAGGTTCCGGGGCCGGGGGTCCGGGCCGGTCGAGGCCGTCGAGCGGGCCGTCCCCGAGGCTTCCCGCCTCCACGGTCAGCCGGCGGGTCGTCAGCTCGGCGACGATGTCGTGGTCGTGGCTGATCAGCAGCATCGCGACCGCGCCGGCCCCTCGGCGCAGCAGCCGGACCAGCTCGGCCGCGGCCCGCGCGTCCAGGCCGCTCGTGGGTTCGTCCAGCACGAGGAGCTCCGACCCGGCCAGCAGGGCGGTGGCCAGCGCGACGCGCTGCGCCTGTCCTCCCGAGATCTGGTGCGGGAAGGCCCGCGCGAGGCCGGGGTCGAGCCCGAGGTCGCCCATGACCGCCTCACGGGCGGTCGGCAGCCCGTCCCGCGGCACGCCCGCCCGTCGGGCGGCCCGGTCCAGGACCCATCCGACCCGTCGTTCGGCGGGCAGGGCGCTCGCGCAGTCCTGCGGCACGTAGGCGGCGGCGCGGCCCCGGACCCGGCACGCCCCGGCGGTGGTGAAGGGGTCGTGGCCGGCCACCCGGACCGAACCTCCGGTGCGGGTGATCCCTGACCTGGTGTGTCCGAACAGGGCGTGCGCCAAGGCGGTCTTACCGGACCCGGAGCGGCCCACCAGGCCGACCCGCTCCCCCGGGCGGATCGTCAGCGAGCAGTCGGCGAGCACCACGCCGTCGGCGGAGGTCAGCTCCAGCCGTGTGACGTCGACGAGGTTCACGAAGGAGTCCTTTGCGGGGGGTGCTGCGGACGGGCGGGTGCGGTGAGGCGGTCGGCGAGCAGCGTGGTGCCGAGGGCCAGCAGCACCAGGAGGAAGGCCGGGGCAAGCGTCGCCCAGGGTTGGGCGGCGGCTCCTGCTGCGTTCTCCCGAACCAGGCGGCCCCAGTTGGCCTCGGGTGCGGGGGCACCGAGGCCGAGAAAGCCGGCGGTGGCGCAGAGTTGGGTGGCCGCGATGAAGCGCAGCCCCGCCTCGGCCCAGGCCTCGCGGGCGATGTTGGGCAGGATGTCGCGCCGGGCCACGTCGAGTCTGCCGTCGCCGCGCGCCAGCGCCGTCCGCACGTAGCCGAGTTCGGTGAGCCGTGCGGTGGCCGTGCCGATGACGCGCACCGAGAACGGGACGCTGACCAGGGTCACCGCGACGAGCACGGCGAGGTCGCTGCCGGGGCTGCCCGCGGCTGTCAGCAGGACGACCAGCAGACCCGGGACGGCCGCGACGCCGTCGACCAGCCGCAGCAGCCAGGTGAGGGGTCCGCGGCGGGCCAGGCCGGCGAGGGTTCCGATCAGCAGCCCCACGGCGCTGCCCAGCGCGGTCGCCGCCAGTGCCTGCAGCAGCAGGGTGCGCCCTCCGTGTGCCGTCCTCGCGAGGACGTCCCGTCCCAGGAAGTCCGTGCCCAGCAGGTGGCCGGCGCCCGGAGGCTGGAAGGGCGCGGCGATCCGTTCCGTCGGTGAGGACAACGGCAGCCACGGCCCGATCAGCGCCAGCGCGGTGAGAAGAACCAGGAGCACGAGCAGCAGCCGCCGCGGCCCGGAGCGGGTCACCTGAGCCTCCGCTCGCCGCGGAGGCCGGTGGCGGACGCGGAACGCGACCGCACGTCGAGCAGGCCCGACACGAGGTCACCGAGGAGGAGTACCAGGAGGGCGGTCCCGGCGAGTGCCAGGCCGAACCCCTGCACCACGGCGGTGTCCCGGTAGGCGACGGCCCGCGCCAGCTCACTGCCGACGCCGGGGTAGTTGAACAAGGTCTCCACCACCAGACTGCCGCCCAGCAGGCCGGCGGTGGTGACCGCCAGTCCCTGGACGGCCGGGGCGGCGGCCGGCAGCACGTAGGACCAGGCGAGGCGGGGCCCTCTCTCGCCCGACAGCCGGGCCTGCTCCACCGCGGGGCTCTCCGCCGCGGTCGCCACGGCAGCCCGCAGCAGTCGCGTGGCGATCCCTACTCCCGCCAGGAACAGGCTCGCGACGGGCAGGACCAGTGCCTGCGGATGCTGCCATGGGCTGTCGCCGAGCGGGATCAGCGACACCGCGGGAAGCAGCCCGGCGCCGTGGGCGAACACGGCCAGCAGGGCGGTCGCCAGCAGGAACTCCGGCAGTGCCAGGAGCGTCACGGTCCCCGACGACACCAGGCGGTCCACCGGCCGCCCCGACCGCAGACCGGCGAGCAGTCCGAGCACCGTCGCGGCCACGGCGATGCACGCGACGGCGGTCGCCACCAGCAGCACCGAGCTCCCGAAGCGGGAGGCGAGCATCTCCCCCACCGGCCGCCCGGCCGCGGCGGACCGGCCCAGGTCGCCGGTGAGGGAGTCCCCCAACCACGCCAGGTACCGCTCGACGACGGGCCGGTCCAGGCCCAGCCTCTCGCGAAGTTCGGCCCGCTCCCCGGCGGTGGCGTCCGCGCCTGCTGCCGTGCCCGCCGCGTCTCCGGGCAGCGCGTCGGTGGCCAGGAACAGCGCGGCCGAGAGCAGTGCCATGGTCGCCAGCGCGGTGCCGACACGCACCAGGAGGAAGTGGGTCACGCCGAGGCGAGGCGCGCGGCGGAGAGGTCGGGGAACTGGAGATGCCGCACGCCGCTCAGCCGGTCGGTGTGGGCGTCCACCGTGGGGACGAACACGGGGATGATCTGGTTGCCCTGCTCCCACAGCAGCTGCTGGGCGCGATGCGAGGCATCGGTGCGCTGTGCCGCGTCAGGTGCGCTGCGAGCGGTCGCCACCAGCGTGTCGACCTCCGGGAAGGTGCCCGGCGTGTGGTTGGCCTCGAAGGGGGCGGGCGGGTTGTAACCGGCGGCGAAGGGGAGCTGCTGGTACGCCTCGTAGTCGGCGTAGAGCTGACCGGCGGGCAGCTCCACGAGAGTCGCCCGGACGCCGATCTCGCGCAGATTCTCGACGATGAGAGTGGCCGTCTCGACCATGCCGGGAAGTTCCGGCCCGGCGGTCAGTTCGACCGACATGCCGTCGTGACCGGCCGCGCGCAGCAACCGCCGCGCCTCGTCGGGGTCGTGGAGGCGCTGTTCCAACGAGGAGTCGTAGCTCGGGAACCCGATGGCAGGCACGTCGTTGCCGATCGCCGCGCGCCCGAAGTACACCGTGTCGACGACTGCCTGACGGTCGACCGCGAGACGGAACGCTCGGCGGACTCGCTCGTCACGGAAGGGCTCGTGCTCCAGGTTCATCTCGAAGCGCAGGTTCGAGAGATAGGGCGCTTCGCCCGCGCTGACCTCGAAGCCGCTCTCTTCGGCGAGGCTCTGAGCGCTGTAGGGCGACACTCCGCTGACGAAGTCGGCGGCGTCTCCCCGGAGGGCGTTGACGCGAGCCTCCGCGTCGCTGATGGAGAGCAGGTGTATCTCGTCGGGCCCGTTCCCGTCCCCGAACCAGTCGGGGTTGCGACGCAGCACGGTCTGCTGCCCGGCTTCGAAGCCCTCGATGAGGTAGGGCCCGCAGGAGGGAGTGCGGGGACTGAATTCGGTCGTGCCGTCCTTGATGACCAGCATGCTCTGGCAGAGCAACAGGCGGCCGTCCGCGATGGGGCTCGCCGTGGGCAGCCTCACGGTGCGTGCGTCGAGTCTCTTCGCGGCGGAGAGGTCGAATCCGCGTCCGACGAGCCGGGTGAACGGTAGTCCCTGCAGTTCGTCGGGGGCGCGCAGCGAGTAGAGCAGGTCGTCGGAGGTGACCGGGGAACCGTCGGAGAAGGTGAGCGCCTCCCGTAGCCGCAGGGTGTAGGAGGTGAGGTCGTCGTCGATGTCGATCGACTCCAGCGCCCCGAGGCTCACTCCGTCGGGCTGTGCGGGGTCGATGGCGCCGAGCGGCGCATGGACGAGTCGTGCGCGGACGAAGTCGAGCGCGGACGGGCCCACGAAGTAGTTCAGCGTTTCGGCACTACCGCCGCCGGCGAACGCCGCGCGGAGCGTGGTGGCCGCGCTGCCGCCGGAGGGTGCGGCGGGTTCGGCGGAGCAGGCCGTCAGCAGACCGGACAGGCCGGCCGCGGCAACGGCTCCGATCCCCAGAAATCCTCGACGGGACAGTTCACTCACGGTGGTTCCTTGCTGCTGTGGGCGGTACGGGCTTCTCGATGAGGAAGCCGGGAGGGCTCGCGAGCCCGGAGGTCCTGCGAACCGGACCGCGGCGGGCGAGCGGTGCGGGACAGGGCGAAGGCGACGGCACCGCCGCCTGGTTCGCCGGCCCACCGAGCATCATATGCAAACCATAATCGTTTTCAATAGAGTTTACTTGAAAATGATGTTCATGTAGCCTGCCGGGCATGGCTCATGGCGAAGAAGTCGGACTCATCACATACCTGCAGGTCAACAGGGCTTTTCTGGCCCCTGTCATCGAGCGGGCCGTCGCCCGGCTCGGACTGGGCGACCGACGGCGCGTACTCGACGTAGGCACCGGGGCCGGCGGCGGCCTCGTCGCACTGGCCCGTGCCACCGGCCCCGCGGGCCGCGTCCTCGCCGTGGACCGCAGCGAGGACGCCCTCGCACTCGCGCGCCGCCACGCCGCCACGGAGGGCGTCATCGACCGGGTGCGGTTCGAGGCTGCGGACCTCCTCACGGTCGCCTCTCAGGCCGCCGCAGGAGAACGGTTCGATGCGATCTGGGCCGGCGACGTCATCTGGCCGGGCAACGTCCCGGCCCCGCAGCGGGCCGTCGCACAACTGGCTGACGCGCTGGCTCCCGGCGGCGTCCTGGCGCTCTTCACCAGCAACTACTACAACGCCACGTTCCTGCCCGGACACCCCAGGCTGGAACGCCAGTTGATGACCGCTTCCGAGCTGAACTGGGGCATCCCCGCAGACGGCCCGGACCACTACGCCCGGCACGTGCACTGGATGCACGACGCCGGACTCACCGACGTGCGGCTCCACGTCCTGCCACGGACCGGTTTCCCCGTCGACCAAGACCCCACCGTACGGGCCTACCTGGAGAGCATTGTGTGGCCCGAGCTACTGGGAGCTGCACGGACGAAGGGACGGGAAGCAGGCATGAGCAGCGAGGACCTCGAGCTCGCTGAGGCGCTGCTACGACCCGGCGGCCCGAAGTACATCGCGGACGAGCCGGGCTACTACCTGGTGCACCCGGCACTGCTGGTCACCGGCACCCGTTGAACCGGCACAACGGCCACGAGCCCACCACCCGGCTGGACGAACAGACCCACGGCGACCGGCCGACCCACGTGACGCGCACCGCGCCGCCCCCTCATCAGAGCGCCGCCCCCTGCGCGCACCGGGGAGGAGACGCGCGGCCGAACCAGACGGCAGCGGAGCTGCACGCCCACATCGACGCACTCGACGAGACCATCATCACCCTGGTCCGCCTGCGAACCGACGCCTGCATCACGCTGGCTGCACAACGCCGGGCAGCAGGGTTGCCCGCCGTCGAACTCGCGCGCGAGAACGCCGTCCTGGCGCGCTACCACGCCGCCTTCGGCCGCAGCGGCTCCGCCCTCGGCCTTCTGCTCACCCAACGAGGCCAGCAGCGCCCCCCTGAGAGCGTGTTTGAGATGGGTTCAGATGGTGCGGCATAGGGGTTTGTGGCCGGTGCGTGTGGCGGGGCCAGTGCGGGTGAGGCGGCAGTCAGGCACCTGAGAGTCGGGAAGGTGAGCGAGGCAGATGGGAACGGCTGGCGCGGGACGCGCCCATCGGCTGCGTGGGGAAGCAAGGCCTTCGGCCCCTGGTGGTCGGCGGGCTGCAGGCTGCGAGGTCGGCCGCCCGCTCGGAGCCGTGGAAGTGGGAGGTGCCCGCAATCGTGCGGGCTGTCGGCAGGCGTCGCGGCGTGCAGTTGCCCGTGGTGATCGCTGCGCACTGGAACCAGCGTCTGAAGTACTGGCTCGGGTACGGTCCTGTGATCGACGACCTATGCAAGTCCGGTGTCATCGCTCTCGCCGCCGACGTGGTCTGTCTTCTGCGCCGCGAGAACGCAGGCATCCTCCATCTCGTGCTTTGCGCTCTTTGGTGCCAGCGCCACCGCCGGCCAGCGATGACTGGGCGGGCGACGCTCGGCGGTGTGCCTGTCCTCGATGGGTGGGTGGGTCCCGTGCGCCCCTCGGAGGGGACACCTGCCCTTTTCAGTGGCGTGCCGCGTCCGCGGCGAAGGAGCTGACCCAGGCGAGGGCCGAGTTCCAGTTGATGGTTATCTCGTTGACGGACCAGGCTTCGATGTTGTCGACGTAGCAGAGCTGGGGTGCGCAGCCGTGGAGCCAGGAGGCGGCCAGGGGGTCTTGGAGGCTGGAGTTGGGGCCTCCTGAGACGGAACCGACGGGTGGGTTGGGCAGGGTGGCGTCTAGGGATCTGGCGTACCAGCGGCTGTGTTGGTTCTTGGAGTCGTTGGTGCCGTATCCGGTGATGTAGGACTGTCCGAGGCCGTTGCGGCCCATGAGGTAGTCGAAGGCTTCGAAGACGGCGTCCGCGTATTTGGTCTCGCCGGTCAGGTCGTAGGCGGTGGCCAGGACGACTTGGTTGTTGAGCATGGAGGCGTTGGAGCCCCAGTCGTATTTGCCGGTGGTCGGGGTGTAGGCCTGGCCGAAGCGTTCGGCTTGTTGGAAGGCGATCAGTCGGTCGGCTGCCCGGCTGACCCAGGTTCTGATGTCGTTTTGTTCGGAGAGATCGTTGCCGAAGCGGGCGAGGTCGAGCTGGGCGAGCGCGGCTACGGAGCCCCAGTAGAACCCGTTGTGGTTGAAGGCAGCCCCGGCCTTGTGGTAGCGGCTGGCCCGCACGGCGTCGAGGTACTTGTCGCTCTTGGTGGTGAGGTAGAGCTGTGCTGAGGCCCAGTAGATCTCGTCGCTGACGTCGTCGTCTGCGTAGGGGCCGCCGCCTGCTCGGTCCTCCCGTGGTGCGTGCAGTCCCTGGTTGCGCTCGGCGGCGCTGTAGGCGCGTATGGCAGCGGTCTCCAGTTCTTCGGCGAAGTCGGGGTCGATCTCGGCGAAGATGCGGGAGCCCTGTGCGGCTACGGCGGCGAGGTTGAGGGTGGCGGCGGTGGAGGGTCGGTGGAGCTGGCGCTTCTTGGGGTCTTGGTGGGGCAGCATGGGTGGGCCGGTCCAGGACTCGTCGTGGACCTTGTGGTGGACCATGCCGGAGAGGGGCTTATCGGAGGGCACCTGCATCTTGAGCATGAACTCCAGGTTCCAGCGGGCTTCGTCGAGGATGTCGGGGACACCGTTGCCTCGCTCGGGGATGGCGAGGGTGGAGTCGCCCAGTCGGGCCTGGGTGCCTTCGGCGACTGCCCGCTCCCAGGCGGAGAGGAGCTGGTAGGTGGCGATGCCTCCGTTGACCACGTACTTGCCGTGGTCTCCGGCGTCGTACCAGCCACCGGTGACGTCGAGGGTGTAGTCGCAGGTCCAGTTGTCCATGTAGGACTTCGGGGTTTGGCAGGGGACGCGGGTGTCACCACCGCCTGGGGAGGAGGCAACGTGCCCGGCGGGCCGGGCGTATTCCGGGCCGGCGATGGCGCCGTCAATGGCGATTCCGCTGCGGTTGGGGTAGAAGAACCTCATGGAGTCGACTCGGAGGGCGTCGTACAGATCTGCTCTGATGTCGAAGGGGTAGCTCTTCTCGCCGTCGACAACCAGTTCGAAGCGCCCGGTGTTCCGCACGTCGCTGAAGTCGAGTGCGTGCACTCTCGCGCCCACTGATCCGTCGTGGCCCGCGGGGGTGGTGCGGCCGGTGGCGACGGTGCTGCCGCCTACTCGGCGTAGGGCCCACGGGAGCCGGCCGGTGTCGGGGGTGATCACGGTGGCGCGTTTGGGGCCGTCGGGGAGGTAGCCGTGCTGGTTGACCTTGATGGCTGGGCCGGTGTCTGCCGATGGTTCGTATGGGTCGCCGTTGAGGGAGACGTCGTCCATGCAGAACCTGTACGACTCGCTCGAACCACCGAGGCGGAACTGCAGCTGTGACAGAACGTAGGAGTCGGAGAAGTCGATGTCGAACGTGTATTCGTATTGGCGCCAGCTCGTGGTGAGAGTTGGGTACTTGGCCAGGTAGGTTTCGTTTCGGGGATTGTCGAAGGGCGCCACCTGGAGTGCGATGTTGGCCCCGTTGTCAGCCCTGGCGCGGAACTTGAGCGTGTATGAGCCGCCGCGCGGCAGGTAGATGCTGTTGTGCCCGATGATGACGTCCCAGGGCCGCGCCGAGGCGGGAGCTGTCACGCAGAAGGCCCCGCTCTCGATGTCGGGGGTCATCCCGGCATTCACCCACCAGGGCCGGTCCGTCTCGGAGAAGTCGCCGTTGGGTAGGAGTCGCTCGGTCAGCTGGGGCCGAGGCTGTCCGCCGGTGTAGGAGGGCAGAGCGCCGGTCGGTAGCTGGCCGCTGGGAGGCCCACTGACGTCCTCTCCGTCCTCCGGTGCGGTGCCGCCCATTCCCGGAGTGTCCCCGTGGTAGACGTACCTGTTCAGCTCCCGGACAGCGGAGATCGGATCGCCGTCCTTGTACTGGTCGATGGCGAGGAAGTTCGGCTTCTTGCGAGCTGCCGGCATGCACACGTTCTCGGCGCGCTCGGCGAGTTGCTCGTTGTCGGCCCTGGCGACAGGGGCTATCGGCACGTCGCGGAAGTGGTTCATCACGAAGAGCCGCCGGAAGTTCTCCTCCTCCTTCAGGAGAGGGAGGGAGTGCGGTTCCTCGCCCCACCGGCTGTGGCATTCCCAGCTCTCGCCCACCACGCCCCGAGTCATTGACCAGTGGTTCTCCACCGTCCAGTCCCGCTGGCTCATGAAGCCGAGCTCGTTCTTCGCGTTCCCGGAGTTCGAGGCTGCCGCGTCGTGGGTGAACAGCAGCAGCCGCTTGTCGGCGGCGACCATCGAACTGATGGTGGGCCAACCGTGGTCGCGCACGCCTTCCGCGTCAGGGCGGAAGACCTTGTCGGCCAGGGGCTTACCGGGCCCCAGCAGGTCCTTCAGTTCCTCGTTGAGCTGGGAGGCGGTGGTGTAGTCCTCCAGGAAGACGGTCACCACCGCTTCTCGGTCTTCCTCGAGGAACTCGGCGATGTCCTCGAAGAACAAGGCACCTGGACGCGCGACGGGGCAGTTGCCGACCGCGGTGATGTCGTGACAGAAGCGCACCCCGCCGTTGCTGAAGTGCGCGTCCAGCATCAACCCGCGCACCCCGGCCCGTAGCTGAGTACTCACCCGATGCGGCTGGTTAGGCGCGAAGAGGATCGGGACGTCCTGATCCTCCGTGTTGTGCATGGCGTTGTGCGCCGTCAGAAACGTCATATCGTCGAACCTGGGGTCGGACGGCATGGCATGGCGTACCGGAGCAACCGAGGTGAGGTACCAGGACTGGTGGGGGATGTTGTTCTCGGTGATCTTGACCTGCATGTGGGAGTCGATGACCGGCTCACCCCACAACCTGCGCCCGGTCCCCGGTACGTAGATCCGGTACTTCTCCCCCGCTTCGTGTCGCAGCTCCCAGTCGGTGCCGTCCGAACTGCAGGACCGCAAGACGAGCCGTGCATCGCCTTCCGGGTTGTCCCTCTCGGTCAGGCACGCCCCGTCGCGGCCGGTGTTCCGAATCTTGTAGGTGCCGTTCGTGTTGCGGCTGAACCTCCACTCCTGGGCGCCGTCGCCACCGGGCCGGCGGGTGGAGACCCAGTCGCCAGAGCCTGACATGTTGTAGCCGCTGACAGCGTTCTGGAGATGGAACGTGCCGCTCTCGGAGGGGCGTGGGGTGTCGGTAGCGCCTGAAGCGGGCCCGGTGAGCATGGTCAGAACCAGTGCCACTGCCATGCACCAGACCGTGCTCGTGCGTCTCGCACGCACAGGAGAACTCCCTACTGTCGAAGGAACTGGGCGCCCTCACGCCCGGCGCGCGAGACTGACACACCTTGATCACATCCACATGAACCACGAGCCTTTTTCAGCCTCCCCTCACATAGAGCACGACAAGCACACAAAGAACGCGGGGTGCGACGCTGCAGCGGACCTCCGGCTCCGCTCCGCGACAGGCACGATTCACGTGCAGGCCGCGCCCCGAAGACGAGGGACGCCGGGCCGGATACTGCGGGCCGCCCAGGCCCGGGCAGACGCGGCGGGCTGATGGGCACGCACGATCGCGGCGTCGCCCGAGGCGGCCCACCCGCGGTCCTCGTCCGCGTCGGCCTGGCCACCAGTGCGGTGAACACCCGCTCCCAGGTGCCGCGGACGACCCACATCCGCAGCCATAGACAGCTCCGGCGCATACCGGCCGCTCTTCTCCGGCAGGTGCACCGACACAGTGCCGGCCCGGAACGTAAAGGCGATCGCATCGACCACCTCACGATGGTCACTCCAGCAGCCACCCCGCTCCGGCACCCGGTCCTAGAGCAGCGGTTCGATCCGCGCCCACTGCGCGTCAGCAACGGCACAGCCGGACCAAGGGCCACCTGACCCAAACGAAACTGCCTAGTCGGCTCGCCGGTCGTGAAGGACGTGAGCGCCCGCCCCGGCCAGGCACGTCGCTACCACTCCAGGCACCGGCGGCGTGTCTGCCTCGGAGCACGTCGGCGTGGACCGGGCCATGCCGCGGCCTCCGCAACGGAGGCGCGGCACGGCGTGCTGGAGCTGGTGGCAGGAGGTGGGGACATCATCGCCGAGCAGACCGAATCGCTCGGCCCCAATACGCCTCGACGGCCACGGCCTGAGCCTTGGTGCTCTGGTGCTTGCCCTTACCCGTACTGCCCGTGGCCCCGTACGTCCCGCGGCCCTCGTGGGCGCGGCCCGGGGCGGCCCCGTGGGGTGGCATGCGTGAGGGCCGCACAGTGGAAACCGTGCGGCCCTCAGCCAACGTCTGAACCCTGGAGGTGTGGCCTGTCCCCTTGCGAGGACTACCAGGGACGATCCCAGGGTCTTCGTCGCTGACTATACCTATGATTGCCCCACGATGCACAGCACGCCTTTTGCCGACCTCGAGCCGTCCGACGGCAAAGCCCTCATCGAGCTCATCAGCCCCGACAGGATGAGCCCCTACCTGGCTGCCTGCGGCGGCGATGCCACCGCCGCGCTCGCGCTGTACCGGTGGAACAGCAACATCTCCGCGGCGTTCTTCGAACCGATCGGGCACCTGGAGATCATGCTGCGCAACGCGCTGGACGCCCAGCTCGTGGCCCGCCAGGAGCGCCGCGGCCGGGCTACCGAGTGGTACATCGACCAGCAGGTGCCCCTCAGCAGCAGGGCCCGTGCCGATATCGCCCAAGCCCGGGATCGCGCCGGTCGAGGCGGCACCTCGGCCACGCCGCGTGGGAAAGTCATCGCAGAGCTGAGCTTCGGGTTCTGGCGCTTTCTGCTGGCCCGCCAGTACAAGACCACCCTGTGGCCCGACCTCGCAGGCGCTTTCCCTTACGCCCCCAATCGTGCCGTGACCACGGTGGAGGACCCGATCAAGCGGCTGCACACGTTCCGCAACCGCATCGCGCACCACGAGGGAATCTGGCACATGCCGCTCGAAGACCGCCGGAACGATATTCATGCGGTACTCGGCTTCATCACACCGCTCGCCGCAACGTGGGTCGCCGACACCTCCCGCATCAACGACATCCTGGCCCGCCGCCCCTGACACCCGCCCGCGGCCGGTGTACGGGGCGCGGCCGGTTCACGGCGCGCCTGCACCATTTCAGTACGGGGCCGACTCGGCGGCGGGCGTCAGTAGTGGCTCACAGTTCACGGATCGCCACCCGGTCGGCCTTGGCTGGGGGACGGGGCTGCCGGTCCGGGTCGGCCCCGCGGCATACCGCGGGGGGCGGCGGTCAGGGACCGGAAGGCTGCGGTTGCGCCAATGACGATCGTTGAGGTCAGCGCTTGGTGGAGGCGTTGCGCGGTAGGCCGCCGGCCAACAGCAAGGCAAGGGCAGTGGTGGTGGCGTAGAGGTCGACCGCGGTGGCGGTGGGCGGAGAGGAGT
Organism: Streptomyces spiramenti; assembly: GCF_012034385.1. Taxonomy (GTDB): domain Bacteria; phylum Actinomycetota; class Actinomycetes; order Streptomycetales; family Streptomycetaceae; genus Streptomyces; species Streptomyces spiramenti. The sequence continues at coordinate 17,281 of NZ_JAAVJB010000009.1, read as the reverse complement.
TGGAGGAGGGTGAGGGGGCGTGGTGGTCGGCGCGTCAGGCCAGGCGCTGGAGAGTGCGGGGAGGCGGCGATCCCAGGCGTCTGGTTGCGGCCGCGCCGCCCGTGTCACCTCAGGGGCAAGGTCGGCCCCGCAGGGTCGTGTGGGGCGCTCCCGCCGCATTTCTCGGGGGAGGGTGAGGCGGGTTGGGACACCGAGGCGTAGGTATGTGTCCGGGGCCGGCGCCCGGCGGCCCCGACAAACTCAACGCGCGGCGGGGCGAGAGGTCACGGCCGGTCTGCGGGGCAACCCACCCACGCCGACCGCCCCTGGACGAGTCCTTGAGCTGATTCCAACCTGCCTGGCGGGTAATGCGGTTGGGCTGACAACGTGGTGAAGCCGCTGGTGGACGGGGTCACGACCAAGATTCCCTCGCCCCACCAGAGGCTTCGTGTGCTTGTCTACCCGTCAGGGCTGGACGTGTCCAGCTCTGCCCTGCGCCTGCTGTCGACCGAGCTACGCCGACGCCGGGTGGAAATCGGAACCCGCTGGCGACGCCTGAACACGGGCGCCGGTCCCTGCTCACCCTCGCCCACCTCCGCAACGCCCCGCCCCTACGCCCAGCTCGCGCCGGATTCGGCATCGGAACCACGACCGCCTACCGGTACATCGCCGAGGCCGTGGAGGCCATGGCCGCTCTCGCTCCGAGCCTCGCCGAGGCGGCACGGACTGCCTCAGCGAGAGCGTTCGTGCTACTGGACGGCACGCTCCTGCCGATCGACCGCATCGCCACGAACCGGCCGTTCTACTCCGGAAAGCACAAGAAGCACGGGATGAACGTGCAGGTCCTCGCCGATCCCTACGGCCGGCTGCTGTGGGCCTCACCCGCTCTACCCGGCGCTGTCCACGACCTCCGCGCAGCTCGCGAACACGGCATCGTCGACACCCTCACCGAGGCAGGTATCGCGTGCTGGGCCGACAAGGGATACCGAGGCGCCGGCGGCACAGTACGCACCCCGTACTGGGGACGGTGGGACACCCTCTCCGCAGGCCAGCAGGCGGTCAACCGGTCCCACGCGAAGAGCCTCGCACTCGTCGAACAGGCCGTCGCCACCCTCAAGTCCTGGCGACTCCTCCGGAAGCTGCGGTGCTCAACCACCCGCATCACCGCCCTCGTCCAAGCCGTCCTCACCCTGCATCTGGCCAGCTCAACAGCATGATGAAACCGCTCCTTGCCGGGAGCTGACACCGCAGCCCGGGAACCTGCTGTTGCGTCGCTCCGCTCGTTTCGACTTCAACACCTGCCCGATCACGGGACGAGGCACGTTTGCCCCCGACGTCACCGGTCCGTTCGGGTCGGTCGACAACGTCCTGCACAGGGGGCGCCCCCGGGTGCCGGTAAGAGCTCGTAACACGATCTTGTGATGTGGGGCTGGTGGGCGTGACCGGGGTGGCGGTTTGGCCGTTCGTGTTGGTGTGGGTGACAAGCCGTGGATCGTGTCGGATGAACTGTGGGCCCGGATGGAGCCGTTGCTGCCGCGGTGGCCGGAGCGGTCGCCGGGTCCGAGACCGCTGGATGACCGGCTGTGCCTGCAGGGCATCTTGTTCGTGCTCTACAACGACATCCGCTGGCATCACCTGCCGCCTGAACTGGGCTTCGGTTCCGGGCAGACGTGCTGGCGGCGGCTGGGGCGGTGGCAGGAGGCCGGGGTCTTCGACCAGCTGCACCGTCTGCTGCTGGCCGAACTGCACGCCGCAGGTGAGCTGGAGTGGTCCCGGGCCTGCGTGGACGCCTCCCACATCCGGGCGAAAAAGGGGGCGCCGGGACCGGCCCGTCGCCGGTCGACCGGGGGAAGAGGGGCAGTAAACACCACCTGATCTGCGACGGGAACGGCACACCACTGAAGGTGATCACCACCGGCGGCAACGTCAACGACGTCACCCAGACCCTCGCCCTCGTGGACGGCATCCCACCCGTCGCCGGCCGACCCGGCCGCCCCCGCAAACGACCCGACGCGCTCCTCGGCGACAAGGGCTACGACAGCAACCCCAACCGCCGCGAACTGCGAAAACGCCGCATCCTCCCGGTCATCTCCCGCAAAGGCCAGGCAGACATCCACGGCCCGGGCAAGCTCCGCTACGTCGTCGAGCAGACCTTCGCCCTCCTCCACCACTTCAAGCGCCTGGCAACCCGATGGGAACGCCGACTCGAACTCCACGACGCACTCGTCTCCCTAAGGCCTGTCCCGTAAGTGCAGGTCAGCGGTGAGATGATCTTGCGGTGGCTGGTGTGATCACGGCGTCGGAGCCGTCCTGGATAGTCCCGTTCGCTGGGCTGAGCCCGCGGCAGTTCGGCAAGCTGGTCACCGCGCTGCGACGCGAAGGGGCGGACCCGGTGCGCAGGGGCCGGCCGTGGAGCCTGCCGTTGGAGGACCGGGTGCTGCTGGTCGCCGCCTACTGGCGGACCAACCTCACCCTGCGGCAGCTCGCCCCGTTGTTCGGCATCTCCAAGTCCGCCGCCGACCGCATCGTCGACCACCTCGGACCGGCCCTGGCCCTGCAGCCGCGCAAACGGTTCCGCAAGGACACCGTACTCATCGTCGACGGCACCCTGGTGCCCACCCGCGACCACACCGTCGCCGAGCAGTCGAAGAACTACCGCTACTCCACCAACCACCAGGTCGTCATCGACGCCGATACCCGGCTGGTCGTCGCCGTCGGCCGGCCGCTACCCGGCAACCGCAACGACTGCAAGGCCTGGGAACTGTCCGGCCCCAAGGCCGCCGTCGGCCGCGCCACCGTCATCGCCGACGGCGGCTACCGCGGCACCGGCCTGCTCATCCCGCACCGCCGTGACCCCGGCCAGACCGAACTGCCCGCCTGGAAGCAGGAGCACAACGCCTCGCACCGCCAGGTACGCGCCCGCGTCGAGCACACCTTCGCGCGCATGAAGACCTGGAAGATCCTCCGCGACTGCCGCCTGAAAGGCGACGGCGTCCACCACGCCATGCTCGGCATCGCTCGCCTACACAACCTCACCCTCACCGGCTGACCGGCGTACAACCAGGTCAGCCAGCACGCTCGACATCATTTACGGGACAACTTTTAGCCTGCTCACTCATCTGCTTCAGGCGCCTGAAGAACACCACCCCATGATCGTGTTACGAGCTCTAAGACGGTCGTCGTCGAGAGCCAGGAGATGACGGTGATGCTTGGGATATGGCGCGCGAGCACCCGCACCCGAAGGTCGGCCTCTCCGAGGAGCAGCGGGCTGTCTTGGAGGAGCTGGGGGTGTGGACCGCCGCGGTCACCAGGAGGGACCGTGGCAGGGCCGCGGTGGTGGGAGCGCTCGACCGGGCCCGTTGCTTTGGCGCGATGTGGCGTGACGCCGGAAGTCCCGGGGAAAGGGCGTCTCCGGTGTCGCGGGCCATAGCCCACCGTGCATGACGCCGGCGTTGTGGACGACGGCGTCGTAGGGCCCCAGTTCCTCGGCCTGCTCGGCCAGGTCGCGCACCTGCCGGAGTTCGGCGAGGTCGCCTACCACTGCGGACGCCCCGCGGTCCAGCAGGTTCTGGACGGCAGCCAGCCGCGCTCGGGTGCGGGCGTGCACGACCACGTGATGGCCTTGGTCCAGGAGAGCCGTGGCAGTGCTGCGCCCCAGCCCTTCGGTCGATCCGGTGACGAGGACGGCAACCATAAGGGTCTCCCCCGGTTGGTGGGTGATGGGCTCAGGCGAAGGTGGCGGCGTCGATGACGAATCGGTACCGCACGTCGGAGGCCAGGACCCGCTCGTAGGCCTCGTTGATCTGCGAGGCGCCGATCAGCTCGGTCTCCGGCACGATGCCGTGCTCGGCACAGAAGTCCAGCATCTCCTGCGTGACAGGGATACCACCGTTGGCCGAGCCCGCGATGGAACGCCGGAACGCCAGCAGGGACATGGCGTCCACCTGCCCCGGCTCGGTCGGGGCGCCCAGGATGACCAGGGTGCCGTCCACGTCGAGCAGGTTCACGTACTTGCCGTGGTCCAGACCAGCCGAGACGGTGTTGAGGATCAGGTCGAACCGGCCCGCGAGCGTCTCGAAGGTGGCCTCGTCCTCGGTGGCGTAGTAGTGGTCCGCGCCGAGCGTGAGGCCGTCGTCCTTCTTGGCCAGCGTGCGCGACAGGACGGTGACCTGGCCCACAACGCTCTCGGCAGGGCCCTGTACGCCCCCGTCTTCACCAGCGGCACCGCCGCCAGGCACGGGCGGGCCAACATAGCCCGCTACACCTTCCTCGACCCCGGGGCCCAGGACTTCTTCACCGACTGGGACACCGCCTACGCCTCCACCGCCGCACTGCTACGCGCCGAGGCCGGGCGCCGGCCGCACGACCGCGCCCTGCGCGAACTCATCGGCGACCTGTCCACACTCAGCACCACCTTCCGCACCGTCTGGGCCTCCCACGACGTGCGCATCCACCACGACGGCACCAAGAAGCTGCACCATCCCGAAGCCGGCCGGCTGGAGCTCATCTACCAGTCGCTGACACTTCCCCTGCACCACCGGGACGGCGACGGAATGACCCTGTACACCGCCGCACCCGGCAGCGCCGCCGAGGACCAGCTCAGGCTCCTGGGCATCTGGACCGCCGCGCCCGCAGACCACAAGAGCACCCACCCGACAGAAGCACCACAGGACAGCCCGCCGCCCGCCACTTCCGGCTGACGCACCCCCGCCCCCAACACTTCACGGCCCCCCGCAAGGCCGGCGGGCGACCGCGGCCCACACCGTCGGCGCAGCGCAGCCGGCGGCGGTACGCACGCGGAGGTGCCGTCGGACAGTTCTCTTCAACGCCCGAAGCCTCGGAGCACTCAGCGCCTGCGCGACCCGCCGGCCTCACGGCGATCTACCGGGGCTGGAACGCCCCTGAGCACAGGAACCTGGCAACACCCGCGAGCCCAGCGCCTGAGTCGCTCAGCACCGACGCCCTCGGCGCGGAGGTCGGCTGGAGCGTGCCATCCGCCGGGATTCCCTGATCTTGGGCAGCGGGCGCTCCGCTGCCCAAGACGGCGCGTGGGGGGGGCGGGGCCGGGCGTCGGGCCAGGCGCTACGCCGCGCATTCCTCGGACTGGTCGGTGATGACCCAACCTCGGGTGGTGCGTTCCATGTCGATCGTGCCGCAGTCGCCACCGTCGACGTAGGTGACGAACAAGGTCGCAGTGGTGTGGGTCTCCGAGACGATCTCGACGGTCACTTCATCGCTGACGCCGAAGGCCCGGTACATCTCGGCAGTCGCCTCGGTGAGTTCCTCGCAGCCGCTGACCGGGGGATAGCCGTTCGCCTCCATCTCGGCAAGCATCTTCTCGACCAGCTCGTCGGTGAGGTAGCCGCAGGCCAGCTCGGCGTCCGGGAGACGTGAGGCCGTCAGCCACGAACGGTACGCCTCCTCGGGGGTCTCCCACGCGTCCGGCCCGCCCGCCTGGTCCGCCCCGTCGCTCTCCGCTCCGTCATCTTCCGCGGCGTCGGTCTCCCCCTCGTCCTCGCTCTCCACTGCGGGACTGCCCTGCCCCTGCCCCGGGTTCTGCGGCTCCTCCGGGGCCGCGGCTTCACCGGAGGAGCCGCAGCCGGTGAGTACGAGCGAGAGGAGAAGAGTGGGAAATATGGTTCGGCGAAGCATCTCAGGGCCCCCGGGTCCTGTCGGCGGATCAGTCGCTCTCAAACTACAAGGCTCTGCCCCCGGGGCGCGCCCGCCTGCGAACAGCGGGCGGGCCCGGCCGGTGCCGCCGACCTTCGGGTCAGCCGCAGCACTCGGCGCGCTCGTCCTCGGTCATCTCCGGGTGTGTTGGGTCTTGTTGGTGTGGCGGTAAGTGAGGTGCGGGGCGGTGAGCCACTGCACCTGGTCCGCCGTGCCGGTCTTGACGACCCCCAGGCCTCGGAGGACGTCCGCGCGCAACGGTGCGCTGGACCCGGCGGAGTGGGCGGCCCCGTTTCCGGGGCTACCTCGACCTCGCCGTGCTCCTGGTCACCGTGGTGGGTGTCGACCGGTCGTGGCCCGTCGACCGCGACGGCCAGATCCCGGTCCGCACGAACCGGCACTCGGTCCCCATCCGGCTGATCGGCAAGCGGGTGAGGGTCATCCTTCACGCCTCTCACCTGGTGGTTTACGATCAGAATGTGGAGGTGGCCCGGCACGAGCGGCTGATCGCCAAAGGGGTCGTCCGCCTGGACCTGGACCACTGTCTGGAGGTCCTGGTCCGCAAGCCTGGCGCATTCCCCGGCTCGACCGCTCTCGAACAGGCCCGCTCGGCGGGCAAGTTCACCCCGATACACGACGCCTGGTGGACCCAGGCCATGGAGATCCACGGCGAGCGGGGCGACACCCGCGCACTCTCATCGAGATGCTGCTGCTCGGAGTCCACATGACGCACGAGCATGGTGTCGCCGGCCTGGCCGCTGCTCTGCGGGCGGGGCCATGACCGCGGACGTGGTCGCGCTGGAGGCCCGCAAGGCCGCTCAGGCCGAGACCGAGCCCGCACCGGACGCCCAGGGCCTCGGTCAGCCGCCGGCGACGGTGACGTCCCCGGTCGACAGCAGGCGCACAGCAGAACTGGACACACCCAGCCCGGACGGGTAGACAAGCACACGAAGCCTCTGGTGGGCGAGGGAATCTTGGTCGTGAACCCGTCTACCAGGGGCTTCACCACGTTGTCAGCTCAACCGCACTACCCGCCAGGCAGGTTGGAATCAGCTCAGTGACCCTGACCCGCCAGCGAGGCTTGACCGAGCAGGCCGCCGACGCCGCCATCGACAGCGCCTGCCGGCTCCTGCGACTGCCGTCGATCCGCAACGAGTTCTCCGACATCGCCGACCGGGCGGTGAAGGATCAGATGACCTACCGGGGCTTCCTCGCCGAACTGCTGATGACCGAGTGCGACGACCGGTCCCGCCGCCGTTCGGAGAGGCGGATCAAGGCGGCCGGATTCCCGGGGGAGAAGTCCCTGCGGCCCTTCGATCGACGCGAACCCCAACATCGACGCAGCCACCATCCGCACCCTCGCCAGCTGCGAATGGATCAAGAAGAGCCAGCCGCTCCGCCCGATCGGAGACTCCGGCACCGGCACGTCCCCCATGCTCATCGCCCTGGGCACCGAAGCAGCCATGAAGGGCTACCGCGTCCGCTACACGCTGGCCACGAAGCTCGTGAACGAACTGGTCGAAGCGGCGGACGAGAAGCAGCTGAACAAGACCATCGCCCGCTACGGCCGTGTCGACCTCCTCTGCATCGACGAGCTCGGCTACACGGAACTGGACCGCCGCGGCGCCGAGCTCCTCTTCCAGGTGCTGACGGAACGCGAGGAGAAGAACAGCGTCGCCACCGCCTCGAACGAGTCCTTGGCGGCTGGACCAAGACCTTCACCGACCCCCGCCTCTGCGCGGCCATCGTGGATCGCCTCACCTTCAACGGCACCATCATCGAGACCGGCACCGACTCCTACCGCCTCGCCAGCACCCGAGCCCGGGCCGAGGAACCCGCCAAGGCCGGCTGAGTTCGGTGGTTGCCGATCTTGACGTGCCGGACGAGCGTGAAGTCAGATGCGGTGTCGAGTTCGTCATCAGAAGCGGTACCGCCGCATAGGGGTTTGGTGTGTTCCTAGCGAAAGAGGATGCTTTCGATCCTGAGGAGATGCTCAGCCTCTACGACTCGGTCGGCTGGGAGGGCTACACCAAAGACGTCGACAAGCTCTGCCGCGGCCTGCTGAACTCACACCTCGTCATCACGGCACGAGACGGTTCAGGAACGCTCCTCGGACTGGCCCGGACCATCTCTGACGACGAGCACATCTGCTACGTCCAGGACGTCGTGGTCAACCCCAAGTATCACAGGCAGGGCATCGGCCGGGCCTTGATCGAGGACCTCATGCCGCGCTACTCGCACTGCCGCTTCTTCCTCCTGTCCACGGACCACGAGGCGTCACCGGAGGGCAAGCGCAGCCACGCGTTCTACCGGAGTCTGGGCTTCCTGTCCTACGAGGAAAAGGAGATGGCGGGCTTCGGACTGCCCAGGAACCGCCCAGACCTGCGTGACATGGCGCCGTGAACCAATTCATACGCGGCCTGAACCGCCCCCGGTCTTCTTCCGGTCGACCTCTGCCACTACTCCCGCCTTCGACGGCCAGCCGCCCTGACGGGCGGCTGGCCCCCCCGCATCCCCAGACACGACAGCACCGTCATTTCTCATCGACATCCGCGAGCTGGAGGATCACCAACCGCCTCCAGAACCGGTCGACAAACGCTGTTCCCAGAGACCAACGAAGCCAGCGGCCAGGCCGAGCGGGCCGTGCCGGACCCCGCAGGGGCTCGCGGCACGCTGCTGACGAGTCCCAGGACCGCCACCGATCGCCGCGGCCGAGCAGAGTAGTCAGTTGCACAGCTCCGCTCGGCGGTCACCTACGCAGGCGACCTCAGGTAGTAGACGCATCCGGCGACAACCGGGAGCATCGGCACGGCGCTCAGCAGAGCCGTTCTCCACTGGCCCAGAGCGAGGGTCGTCACGAGCAGGCATGCCGTCATCACGAGGAATCCCAGCATGACGATGCGGAGCCCACGCCCCGGCTGCCATCTCCTCTGCTCTACTCACGCTGCCCTCCGGAGCGGACCCGGTCCGACCAGTGAGGAAGGGAGCCGCGGCTCGGGCGCGCGGGGCGCGTCACGCGGAGCCGGGACGCGGTCGGATCAAGCCCTGGCGGGGCAGTGGGAGCGACCCTGCGCGGGCCGGGGACCGCCACCGGCGGTGGGCCGTCCCCTCCGCGGGCCGCGTGGCGGGCGGGTCAGCCCGCGCGGGTGGAGTCGAACCGGCGCCGGGCCTCCTCGATGTGGTCCAGATAGGTGCGGGTCCAGGCGCACATGCCGTTGACCGTGGCGCGAAGCGCCTGGCCGGCCTCGGTGAGGCGGTACTCGACACGTGGCGGCACCACGGGATGCACGGTCCGGTCCACCAGTCCGTCCCGTTCCAGGTGTCGCAGCGTCTGGGCCAGCATCTTGTGACTGATGCCTCCGACCTGCTTCTGCAGCTCGGTGAAGCGCAGGGTGCGGTCGGCCAGGACGTTGATGAGCAGCAACGCCCACTTGTTGGCGACTCCCGCGAAGATTTCTCGGGCCAGCGAGTCGGCGCGGGTGAGGTCGGTGTCGGCCGGGTCGCGTGCCGGGTTGTCGGTTACCACGGGGTGCCCTTCTCACGGAAAGGTGCGTTCTTCCAGGTGGGAGCTTACTCTCCTAAGGTTAGTCCGTATCTGCTGGATACCGATCCGGACCGAACGTCCCCTGGAGTCACCGTGATCCTCAAGACCTACGCGCGCCTGTGGGCCGACGACATGAGCGCGACCCTCCCCCTGCTGGAGCGGCTGACGGGGTCGCGCCCGGATCTGCGGTTCGCTTTCGGCGCGATCGAACTCGCGGCCATCGGGGACTTCCTGGTCGTCGCCGGGCCGGCCGAGGAACGGGCCCGGTACGCGCATGCCACGGCCACGGTGGTTGTCCCGGACCTGGATCAGACGCGTGCGGCGCTGGAGGAAGCGGGTGCCCAGATCACCACGGAGGAGGCGACCAGTGCCACCGGCCGCTTTCTCTACGCACGCCATCGTGGCGGAGCCGAGGCCGAGTACGTGGAGTGGAAGCCGGAGGTGCTGCGTCAGGTGCTCGGGGCGTAGCGGTCGGCGGTGCGTCCCGGCGGCTGCCCGCGGGCCGCGGACGGACCGTGCGTCGGGGGCATGGGCGTCGTGGACGCACCAGCCGCTGCGGGCGGCGCGCCGGGCCCGGCCGGGTTCCCGGGTGCCGCGTGGCGCACCGACGGCGCGGGCGTTGTCACGGCCTGTTCACGACACCCGCGCCCTCACGGGTGTGGGGCCGCGGGTAGCCGGGGGCACACTGTCAGGGGCGGGCAGCGGTCGCGGCGGGAGGGCCACATGGAGAGCTTTCGGATCGAGAGGGCCGGCCCCGCTGCCACCGGGTGGCCGCTCTCCCAGGTCTGCCCCCCTGAGCGCCTGCGGGCGGCGCCCCCCGAACCGGCCCGTGGCGAGGCCCGCCGGTGGGAGAGCGAGGACTTCTCCTACGCCGAGTTGTCGCTGGACGGCGCGGTCGACCTGGCGGTCGACGCGGTGCCGAACCGGGTCGGCTTCCTCGCGGTCCACGCGGGGGCCTTCACCGACACGACCGGCGGTCGTCACGACACCTACCGGGCCGGTTCGGCGGTCCTGGTCACCGACTGCGCGGTGCCGCGGAGCGGAACCGCGCGGGAGATGGAGGCGACGGTGGCGACGTTCGACCCCGTGCTGCTCGGCGGGGACGCCCTCTCCGGCACGGACGACACGGTGCCGGCGGCCGGGCCCGGGGCGGCGGTCCCCGAGGTGGGTCGGCAGGTCTCCGCCGCCCTGGACCATCTTCGACACGTCGTCCTCGCGGGGCCGGAGAGCGACCCGCTGTCGGCGGTCACCGGGATCAGACACCTGGCCGCGGTGCTCGGCACCGCCCTGCCCCGGCCCGGGACCCCGCGCAGCGAGACGGCGGACACCGAGACCCTGCGACGGGCGATGCGGTTCATCGAGGACAACGCCGAGCGACCGATCGGCCTGTCCCACATCGCCGGTGCGGCCCTCGTCACACCGCGGGCCGTGCAGTACGCGTTCCAGCGCCACCTCGACACCACGCCGCTGGGATACCTGCGACAGGTGCGAGTCGACCGCGCCCACCAGGAGCTGCGGGCCGCCGACCCGCGGAACGCCGATGTCACGACGGTCGCGGCGCGGTGGGGGTTCACCCACCCGGGGCGGTTCGCCGCCGCCTACCGGCTCACCTACGGCTTCCCGCCCTCGTCCACCCTGCGGCGGCAGCCTCCCCCGGACACCGTCGACTGACGCACGGGCTCGGCGTCGACCGTCAACAGGACGGCACGCATCGTCAAGCCTCCAGGCCGTCCGGGGCGGACGGAAGAGCAGCCAGGGCCGCGGCCAGGGTAGGCGCGACGGCGAAGAGGCCGGCGGCACCCGTGGTGGCCAGGCGCCGCTCGAAGGCGGGCCCGAGGGGACCGACCAGAAGGACCTGGCACTGCGCGCGGGCCGCCAGCAACAGCCGCAGCAGCGTGCTGTCGCCGAAGGTCAGCGCGGCGAGGTCCACGATCAGCGGGGCACCGCCGGCCAGCGCGTGGTCGAAGTGCGCCTCCAGGCCGACGGCCTGCCCGTCGGCGCGACCGCGGAGCACCAGGACGTGCGCGGCCGGGTTGCGGAACGGGACGGATATGACGACGAGGTTGCCGCCGGGGTTCTCCACGCCCCCACCGTGACAGACCTCGGCGCCCCGCCCCGCCGGGGCCGCGTGCTTCCGGCAGCCAGGCCGACGCGAGCCACGCAGGCTGCGACTCGTCCGGCCGACCGGGCAGTTGCGGACCGGGCGGCAGGGCTGCCGCCGGTCCGAGGGTGCCGCGCTTCGTGTCCTCGGAGCATCGGCCGCGACAGCCGTTCCGCCCTCGGCGGTGCCCGTTGGTACGTGCGCTCGCCCACATCGAGCCTGCCCGGGACCCCGGAGGTCGCTTCGCTCCCCCGGCCCGCCTCGACGCGTCCCGTGTCGCACGCCGCGCTCGCCCCCAAGGACCGGGCACCAGAAGCAATGGGCGGCGGATCACACCGCAGCGGTCCGCCGGGTGGAGGCCGAGCACGGAGCCGTGGGCATCCTGGTCAACAACGCGGCCTACGCGTATCCAGGCGGCCTGCGAGAGGACCGACCCGGACGAGGGACGCCGGATGTTCGAGACGAACTTCTTCGGCCTGTGCCGCCTGTCGCAGCTCGTGGTTCCCGCCATGCGGCGGGACAACGCCGGACGCATCGTCAACGTGACGTCGATGGGTGCGCACTTCTCCCTCCCCGGGGCCGGTTTCCTCCACGCCTCCAAGTGGACCTGGACTACCTGTCCGACGGCGAGACCGTCGTCTGCGGGAGGGCCAAGGACGTCATCATCATCGGGGGCCGCAACATCTACCCATCGACATCGAGAACGCAGCCTCCTCGGTCGAGGGGGGTACGTGCCGGCAACACGGCGGCCGTCAGGCTGGAAGCCGGCTCGGAGCGGGAGCGATTCGCCGTCCTGGCGGAGTCCCGGCACGCGGGGGGCGCCGAGCAGGAGCGGCTGCTGCGCGGGCTCATCACCAGCCGCGTGGTGGACTCGCTGGGCGTTCGGCCGGCCTCGGTCCACATCCTCGGCCCCAGCACGCTCCCGAAGACCTCCTCCGGCAAGCTGCGCAGGTCCGCCGCCGACCGGTTGCTCGACCCCGGACGCCCGGCGCAACCGCGGGGAGCCTGACGCACCGCCGGAGGCCGGGCTGTCGCGTCGTCAGGGGCCGCCCGGCCCGGACCACCGGACTCCTGTGGTCCGGCCACGGGTGACAGGGAGACGACCCGGTCGGGCTCTTCGCCGAGGGCGGCGTTGTCGCCCCGGACGTCGAACGCTCGGGCGCGGAGGACGACGGGCTGACGAGGTGGAGCGCCACACGTGCTCCCCGGTCGGCGACCGCGCAGCCGGTCACGGGGGCGGTCGGCCGGGTGAGTGAGGGCCGATCAGGGAGTCTCCGCGCGACGAGGCGACGGCCGGTTTCGCCACGGCCCGGTGCGGGGACATCTGCAGCCCACCCGCTCTGCTAAACCGGTTCCATGACCGATCCACTTCCGGACGTGCCGCCCGGCGATCCCCGACCACCCGCGCTGTGCCGTCTGTGCGGACGCCGGCTCACCACCACCCTCGCCCGTCAGTGGCAGCTCGGCGAAGGCTGCCGCGCCAAGCTGCACATCCGTGAGGCGCCGACGCCTCGTCCGGTGGACATCCGTCAGGACGCGCTGCCGGGTCTGTGACGGGACTGTCAGTGGCTGCTGCGACCATCCCGGTATGGAGCGACGTGTCTACGGCAGCGACCACGACGAGGCCGCCCCCGAAGCGGGTCGGCGGTACGTCGAGCTGTGCGCCGGCCCACTTGACGGCCTGCTGCTCGACATCACCGGTCGCGAGCCGGCCGACCTCGCCGACGGTGCGGCGCTCACCACCGAGATCGGCCAGTACGGGTCCGGCGGTCGCGCGCACTACCGGCCGCGCGCGGGCGCACCGGAGCTGTGGGACTGGGCCGGGGACAGTCCGTAGCCGGTGATCGCGCCGCGGCCTGCCTCCGGCTGCGACCGGCCGGGGCGAGCGGCGTGCGGGGGGCGGGGTGCAGCAGGGCCCGCATGTCCCCGCCCGGAACAGGCGCTCTCTGATATTCTGAATCCATGCGACTCATGACGGCTTCCGAGGCGTCGCGGAACTTCGCGAGCGTCCTCGACAGGGCGGAACACGGAGAGACCATCGTGATCACCCGAGGTGGACGACGACTCGCGCTGATAGGGCCGGCCCCCGTCGCCAACGGCGGGGACTTCGCCGACGCGCTCACGGCTTTCCGCGCCCGCCACCCGGAGGACGACCCCGCGTACGCGGACGACGTCCTCGGCTCCCGCGACCTGCTGATGCAGGACGACCCGTGGAACGACTGATCCTCGACACCGGCATCCTGATCGAGGCGGAGCGCGGCAGGCTCGACCTCGGTCACCTCAGCCGCAACGCGGATCTCGCCATAGCCGCCGTCACCGGCGCGGAGCTCCTGACGGGCGTGGAGCGCGCCGAAGCACCGCAGCTGCGACAGCGGCGGCAGGAGTTCGCCGACCTGGTCTTCGCGGTGATCCCCGTCGAGGACTACACGCTCGACATCGCCCGTGCCCACGCCCGGCTGCTCGCCCACGTCCGGAGCGAGGGACGGCCGCGCGGCGCCCATGACCTGATCATCGCCGCCACCGCGGCGGGTACCGCCCGTGCGGTCATGACCACCGACGGCAAGGCGGGTTTCGACGACCTCCCGGGTGTCGCCGTCGCCTGAGGCCCCTCCTGCACTGTCGGTCGCGAGCCGGAGGGCGGCCCTCGAAGCGGGACGAGGCGCGCAGCGGCCACCCCACCCCCACCCCGGCTGCCGCGTACGCACGCCTTCCCGGGGGCTGGTGCCGGGGCGGGGCACACCATGCCGCTCGTTGGGTAGGCGCGCTCCATGGACGACGACGTGGCGGTGCTGGCGCTGGAGGCGGGCAGCGTCCGCATGCAGATGACCGCCGGCGGCCTGACCGCCGACGCGGGCGACGCGGTGGCTCTGCGCTCGGTGCGGCGGGCGTGTGCCACGGCCCGCCGCACCCCTGCCCTGCACGAGCAGTTCGGCGAGTACCTCGCACTGGAACTGCGACTCGCGGCCCGCTGCTCGGGCCCCGACCCCGCCCGGAGGCCGGTCGGCACCGTGGTGCGTCACGCCGCCGAACTGATAGAGGCCGGGAGGAACCTTCACACAGTGCTCCACGCGCTGGCCCCGCTCGTCGAGCTCGCCCCTCGGGACGACACGGCCTGACCTGCCGCCGCTCCGGGCGGATCGCACCGCCGCGTCGCCGCCCGGGACGGTCGCGCGCACACGGGACCTCCCGCAGCGCCGAGCCGGACACCGCACCACTCGACGCGTGCCGCGGTGGCCACCGGAGTGAGACGCCCTCGGGCCGACCGGCCCGTCAGTGGTGCGCTCGCGGGACCATGACGACGCGGAGGAACGCCGCCACGGGGGTGACCGCTGTCAGGCGGTGCTCGGACTCGCCGTCGAGCGTACCGGAGTGCCCCTCGGTGACCACCGACTCCCGCTCGCCGGTGGCGACCCGCACGCTTCCCTCCAGCACGTGGAGCATGGAGTCGGGCGCACCGGCCGTCGCCCCCACGGAGTGGACCTCGTCACCGACGAGGCGCAGGCGCCACAGTTCGACGGAGAGGTCCCGCGTCTCGACGGCCCGGAGCAGGTAGGCCCAGCTGTCGGCCGGCGTCGACCAGATCTGCACTCCCGAGGGCGGCGCGTGGTCGACGACGCCGAGGAGGCCGGGAAAGGTCGTCCCGAGCGCCGCGGCGACCTTGTCCACGGTCCCGATGCTGGGATTGGCCTGCCCGAGCTCGATATGCGTCAGCATGCGGCGGCTGACGCCGCTGACCTCCGCCAGCCGGGACAGGCTCATGCCGGTCGCTTCGCGGAGCGCGCGGATACGGCGGCCGATGTCCCGCGCGACGCCCGGGTCCAGCTTCTCGGTCACTCCTCCTCCTGGAGATCCACCACCCGAATGGGCAATATAGTGCGCACCGTGGCATTGATGGCCGTCGGTCCGTCGGTCAGGGACCTGTTCGGCGTGAAGGGGCAGCATGACGCAGCGCAACGATACGGGGGCCGATCCGACGGTCCGTGGGCGGCCTGTCACAGCGGGCCGTTCCGGGCTCGTCCGCTGGCTGGCGGGTTACGGAACCTTCGGGGTGCCGCAGGCGGCGGCACCCATCGCGTTCGCTCTCCTGGCGCTGCCGCTGACCGGCTCCGCCTCCCACGGTGCGGCGCTGGTCGCGGCGATGACGACCGCGCAGGTGGTCGCGGCGCTGCCCCTGTCGCGGCTCGGCGTGCGGTTCGACGCGGTCGGCTACCTGCGGGTGCTGATCGTCGTCCGCACCCTCGGCCTGGTGCTCGTCGCCGCCCTGGCGTCGGCCGGGGCACCCTTCGCTCTGGTGATGGCCGCGGCTGCGTCGGCCGGTGCCGTGAACGGGGCCGCGTACGGGTACCTGCGCCTGCTGCTGAACCACGTCGCCGCACCCGACAAGCTGCCTCGGGCGCTGGGGATCGCGGCCACGCTGAACGAGGCGACGTTCGCCGCGGCCCCCGTCGTCGCGTCGGTGGCCGGGTCGTTCTCACCCGCGGGGGCCGTGGCGGGCCTCGCGGTCACGGGGATGGCCCCGGTCCTCCTGATCCCGCGGACAACGGGGGTGCACGCCCCGCCACCGGCCGGCGTGCCGTCGGCGCGGTTCGGCGCACCCGTGTACCTGTGGCTCTTCTGCACGGCCTCGGTCGCGGGGGCTGTGGCCGCCGTCGAGGTGGGGGCGGTGTCCCTCGCGCTGCGGTACGGCCTGGAGGCGGGCTGGGGGTTCGTCTTCGCCCTGGCACTGTGTCTGGGGTCGATCTCGGGCGGGGTGTGGGTCAGCGTCCGTAACCGGATGCCGGACCGGCCCCAGGTGCTGGCGTTCCTGGGGGCCACCACCCTCGGTGCGGCCACCGTGGCTGCCCAGGGGCCGATCTGGCTGACGCTGCTCGGTGCGACGGCAGTGGGGTTCTTCCTGCCACCGCTCGGTACCTACTTCTCCCTGGTCCTCGACCGATTGGCGCCCGAACACCGCCGCGCGGAGGTGTTCGCCTTCATGCGCACCGCCAACGCACTGGGGGTCATCGCCGTGAGCGGACTGCTCGCCGTCACCGGGACGACGATCGCGCTGGGCGGTGGCGCCCTGGTCATGGGGGTCGCCACGCTGCTCGTCGCCGTCACGTCCCTGGTCGGGGCGAGGCGGCGGGGGCCGGACCCGGGCCCGGGCGACTGAACCCGGCGCGCTTCGGATTCGGTGGTCCGCCCGGCGAGGTCTCACTCCCGGAGGTGGGGTTCCCACTCGACACCCGAGGTGTAGGAGTACTGGGTCGTCCCGCCCGACGCGCTGGTCCGGAACGGGGCGCCCCCGTCGTCGACCCGGACCGTGCCGCTGCGGCCTCCACTGGACCACTCCAGAGTCAGGTCCCAGGCGACGTCGTGACCGGCGGTCAGCGCGGTGACGAAGAGCACCTCGGGGTCGGACTCCTCGACGGTGAAGGGGAACCCTTGCTGCTCCTCCCCCGGGTCGAGCACCGGGTTGGCACTGTCCAGGTCGACACTGAGCGGCCTGGGATGGACCGTGCCACCGCAGCCGTAGCGGGCCAGCGCGTACTCGTCCCAGGTCAGCGGGGTCGACCGCTCGACCACCCTGACGTGCGCGGCCTCCAGCACGACGGTGTCGGCGCCCGTTCCCTGCACGGTGAGACCGACGCGCTGCTCGTCGGCGGGAACGGCCTCGTGGCCGCGGACCCAGTCGGTGACGTCGCCCCCTTCGGGCGGCGGGGCGACGGACGTGGGAGGCCGGTCGACCAGCAGCCGCTGGTCGCAGGGATGCTCGTAGGCGTACGGGCGGACATGGACGGTGAACGGCGCCTCGTCACCGACCAGGTCGCCGTCGGGCGCGTTCTCACCCGGCCGGGCATCCGAGGCGGACGAACCGCCGCCGCTCCCCGCGCCGCCGATCCACGTGGACGCGATCGCCGCCGCCACGGCGACCGCCGCGAGGGCGGCGGCCACGCGCGTCGCTCTCCACACGCGGGCGGGTCGGTCCGGCGCGCGCCGCCCGGTGC
>NZ_JAAVJB010000099.1 GCF_012034385.1 Streptomyces spiramenti | reverse complement strand
CCGACGAGTGTCAGTGCCAGGACGACGCGCGCGCCGCCCGGCGCCTCGAAGCCCGCGCGGTGGAGGCGGCCGAGGCACACGCCGAGGTGGTCGCCGCCGGCCTGGTCCAGCGCGACGCCGCCTTCGACCACGCGGAGCGGCGCATCTCACAGGGGCTGGCCGGGATCGGTGTCCACCGCGCCTACGCGCCCGCCTACACCCAGCTCGCCGTCAACGGGACCTCGCCGGCGCTCAAGGACGAGCGGGTCCGCTGGGCGCTGGCCCGCGGGCTGGACCGCGAGGCGATCGCCGCGACCGTCCACGGCCCCGCCCGGCTCCCCGTCAGCCCGCTCGGCAGCCACCTGTGGGTTCTGGGCCAGGACGGCTACCAGGACACCAGCGACGGACTGGGCGAGACCGGCGCGGAGACGGCCGCCCGCCAGCTCGACGAGGCGGGCTGGCGCCGCGGCCCCGCACTGCCGCCCGCCGACACCGGGGCCGACACCGTCGACGCCAAGACCGGAGCGCAGGCCGCGCCGACCGGAGTCCCGGTGCGGCTGGGCGCGACCGTCGCCGCCGCGCAGCAGCGCGCGGCGGTGCTGCGCCGCGCCGCCGCCGTGGCCGGGGAGGTCGCGGCCGAGGGACGCTCCGCCGCGCTGGCCGAACCGGCGGAGCTGACCCTCCGCGCCGCCCGCGAGGCAGGTGTCGAGGCCGAGGAACTCGCCCGCTCCACCGCCGCCGCGGTCCGGGTCAAGGCCGGAGCGCCGCTCTCGCTCCGGTTCGTGGTGCCGGACGGGCCGCAGCACGCCGAGATGCGCCGCGTCGGGGAGCGGATCGCCGACATGCTCGCCGGGATGGGCGTCCACGCCGAGCTGGTGGAGGTCGCCGCCGACCGCTACCTGACCGGCCACGTGGTCCCCGGCAACTTCGACCTGGCCCTCTACTCGTGGCCCGCCAGCGCCTACCCCGCCACGGACGCCCGCGCGGTCTTCGCCAAGCCGCAGGGCATCCCCGGCGGCGAGCTGTTCATCGAGCAGAACTACGCCCGCGTCGGCACCGACCACATCGACCAACTGCTGGCGCAGGCCGCCGGCGAGCTCGACGACGAGCGCCGGGCGGAGCTCCTGGGCAAGGCGGACACCCGTATCTGGGCCGCCGCCGGCTCCCTGCCGCTCTACCAGGCGCCGCAGCTGGTGGCGGCGGCCGACGACATCGCCGGGGTCGGCGCCTTCGGCCTCCGCACCCCGCGCTACCAGGACATCGGCTTCCGCGGCTGACCCGCCGCGGCCGAGCTCCCGGTGCGCCTGTGGCCCCGTCCCGCCGGACGGGGCCACAGCCGCGCCGGGTGAGGGACGCGGTCGTCCCGGGGCCGTGCGAGAGGGCGACGCGCAGGCTGCCCGGCCGGGCACCGTACGATGGGGTATGAGGCCGGTGCGTGTGTCTGCCGGGCCAACCCCAACCACCAACCCGGGAGTAGCACCGCCGTGCCCACGCGCCACGACATCCGTAACGTCGCCATCGTCGCCCACGTCGACCACGGCAAGACCACCCTCGTCGACGCCATGCTGAAGCAGGCCGGCGCCTTCGCCGCCCACCAGCAGGTGGACGACCGGGTGATGGACTCCAACGACCTGGAGCGCGAGAAGGGCATCACCATTCTCGCGAAGAACACCGCCGTCCGGTACCACCCCAAGGACGGTGGCGACCCGGTCACCATCAACATCATCGACACCCCCGGCCACGCCGACTTCGGTGGCGAGGTCGAGCGCGGGCTGTCCATGGTCGACGCCGTCGTGCTGCTCGTCGACGCCTCCGAGGGGCCGCTGCCGCAGACGCGCTTCGTGCTGCGCAAGGCGCTCCAGGCCAAGCTGCCGGTCATCCTGTGCATCAACAAGACCGACCGGCCGGACTCCCGCATCGCGGAGGTCGTGGACGAGGCGTACGACCTCTTCCTGGACCTCGACGCGACCGAGGAGCAGATCGAGTTCCCGATCGTCTACGCCTGCGCCCGTGACGGGATCGCCTCGCTGACCAAGCCCGAGGACGGCACCGTCCCGGCCGACAGCGAGGACCTCCAGCCGCTCTTCACGACGCTGCTGGAGACGGTGCCCGCCCCCGCCTACGAGGAGAACGCGCCGCTCCAGGCGCACGTCACCAACCTCGACGCCGACAACTTCCTCGGCCGTATCGCGCTCTGCCGCATCCAGCAGGGCACGCTGCGCAAGGGCCAGACCGTGGCGTGGATGAAGCGCGACGGCACGGTGCACAACGTCCGGGTCACCGAACTGCTGATGACCGAGGCTCTCACCCGCAAGCCCGCGGAGGAGGCCGGCCCCGGCGACATCTGCGCCGTCGCGGGCATCCCCGAGATCATGATCGGCGAGACCCTCGCCGACGCCGAGAACCCGGTGGCGCTCCCCCTGATCCAGGTGGACGAGCCCGCGATCTCGATGACGATCGGCACCAACAACTCGCCGCTGGTCGGCAAGGGCGGCAAGGGCCACAAGGTCACCGCGCGCCTGGTGAAGGACCGCCTGGAGCGCGAGCTCGTCGGCAACGTCTCGCTCCGCGTGCTGCCCACCGAGCGCCCCGACGCGTGGGAGGTCCAGGGGCGTGGCGAGCTGGCGCTGGCGATCCTGGTGGAGACCATGCGCCGGGAGGGCTTCGAGCTGACCGTCGGTCGCCCCGAGGTCGTCACCCGCGAGGTCGACGGCAAGACCCACGAGCCGATCGAGCGCATGACGATCGACGTCCCCGAGGAGTACCTCGGCGCGGTCACCCAGGTGATGGCCTCCCGCAAGGGACGCATGGAGACCATGACCAACCACGGCTCCGGCTGGGTCCGCATGGAGTTCCTGGTGCCCGCCCGCGGCCTCATCGGCTTCCGGACCGAGTTCCTGACCGAGACCCGCGGCACCGGCATCGCCCACTCGATCTTCGAGAGCTACGAGCCGTGGATGGGCGAGCTGCGCACCCGCAACAGCGGTTCGCTCGTCGCCGACCGCTCCGGCGTGGCGACCCCGTACGCGATGCTCAACCTCCAGGAGCGCGGGACGATCTTCATCGAGCCCGGCACCGAGGTGTACGAGGGCATGCTCGTCGGCGAGAACTCCCGCGCCGACGACATGGACGTGAACATCACCAAGGAGAAGAAGCTCACCAACATGCGGGCCTCCTCCGCCGACACCACCGAGAACCTGGTGCCGCCGCGGCGTCTCTCGCTGGAGCAGTCCCTGGAGTTCTGCCGCGACGACGAGTGCGTCGAGGTGACCCCGGACGAGGTGCGCATCCGCAAGGTCGTCCTCGACCAGCGGCTGCGGGCGCGCGCCGCCTCCAAGGCCAAGCACGCCTGACCCGCGCGGCCCCCCGCCCGACGGGTGGGAGGGGCGGCGAACCGAACGAGGGGTGTGACCCCGCCGGACCACCGGCGGGGTCACACCCCTTTTCGGCGTTCTCGGCGTGCCCCTCCCCGCCCGCGCACGCTCGCGCGGCCCGGGGACGACTGCACCCGGAACGGGCATACCGGCGCACCGCACGGACGTCACAGTTGTCACACCAGCATCACCACTCATCGAGAATCTCATACGGAACATGTCAAGAGGGCGTGTCTCGGGGAGGAGTGGCACTGTCCGCATGTCGGTCGCGACTGCAGTGGCAGTGATCACATCTGTCCGTTTCGCGGCAAAGAAACCCATACTCTATGTCCCTTTTGGGACCTGAGTCACGCTGATTGTCACCTCATCGTGATCTCAAATTGCTGACGACGAGGCCGTTATGGCCAATAGTTGGGGCGGTTGTGACTACCGGGACTGTGGTGGTCCGAGTGGTGCCGGGCATGGGCGGGAGTCACGCTCCCTCGCACGAGCGGCGCCTGATGAGCAAATGAATCCCAAGGAGGCAGGGCCCATGCGCGGTGCGCGTAGCGCCAAGTGGGTGGCAGGTGCGATAGGTGTGGCTCTGGTCGCATCCGCCTGCGGCAGCGGCGACGACAACAGCGGCTCCGGCGGCTCCGGTGACGGCGGCGGTGTCTTCACCGTCGACTCCGGTGAGCCCCAGAACCCGCTCGTCCCGACCGACACCAACGAGCAGTACGGTGCGCTGGTCATCGACAACGTCTTCGCCAACCTCGTGGACTTCGACGAGGACGGTGAGCTGGTCTACACGGCCGCCGAGTCGATCGAGCGCAACGAGGACGGCACCGAGTGGACCGTCAACCTCCGGGACGGCTGGACCTTCCACGACGGTGAGGCGGTGACCGCCGAGTCCTACGTCAACGCGTGGAACTGGGCCGCCAACATCTCCAACAACCAGAAGAACAGCTACTGGTTCCAGGACATCGAGGGCTACGACGAGGTCCACCCCGAGGAGGGTGAGGCCACCGCCGAGACCATGTCCGGTCTGGAGGTCGTGGACGAGACCACCTTCACCATCGCGCTGAAGACGCCGTTCTCGTACTACGACTACAAGCTCGGCTACAACCCGTTCACGCCGCTGCCCAGCAGCTTCTACGACGACCCCGAGGCGTTCGGCGAGAACCCGGTCGGCAACGGCGCGTACAAGTTCGCCTCCTGGGAGCGCGAGCGGAAGATCACCCTGGAGGCGTACGAGGACTACCAGGGCGACAACGCGGCGCAGAACGACGGCGTCGAGCTGGTCACCTACACCAACCTCAACGCCGCCTACCAGGACCTGCTCTCGGGCAACCTGGACGTCATCCGCCAGGTCGACACCCAGAACCTGCCGGTCTTCAAGGACGACCTCGGCGACCGCGCGATCAGCCAGCCCTACATGGCGAACCAGACCATCGTCCCGGTCTTCTACAGCGAGACCTGGGAGGACATCGACCCCCAGGTCCTCCAGGGCCTGTCGATGGCGATCGACCGCGAGACCATCGTCAACACGGTCATGAACGGTTCCGTCACCGTCGCCACCGGTTTCGTCGCCCCGGGCGCCAAGGGCTACGAGGAGAACGCCGGCGGCGAGGTCATGGAGTTCGACCCGGAGAAGGCCAAGGAGCTGATCGACGAGGCCGGCGGTGTCCCCGGCAACGCCATCTCGATCCAGTACAACTCCGACGGCGGCCACGAGGCGTGGGTCACCGCGGTCTGCAACAGCATCCGCCAGGCGACCGGTGTCGAGTGCACCGGCGACGCCAAGCCGGACTTCCAGACCGACCTCAACACGCGTGACGCGCAGGAGGTCAAGTCGATGTACCGGGGCGGCTGGATCGCGGACTACCCGCTGAACGCCGCCTTCATGAAGGAGCTCTACGGCACCGGTTCCTCCGCCAACACGGGCTTCTTCTCCAACGAGGACGTCGACCAGATGTTCTCCGACGGTGACTCCGCCGCCTCCCTGGACGAGACCGTCGCCGCCTACCAGGACGCCGAGAAGGAGCTCTTCGAGCTCATGCCGGCGATCCCGCTGTGGCACCAGCAGGTCAACGGTGGCTTCTCGGAGCGCGTCTCCGGCGTCACCTTCGACCCCTCCGGTCAGCCCGTCCTGACCGACGTCACCGTCGACTGAGACGACCGGCGCACGCAGCGGTGAACAGCCGCGGGCGTGCCGTGTGACACGAACAAGGGGGCCGATGCACCACTCCGCGACCCGGGGTGGTGCGTCGGCCCCTCCAAGCTGACTTGGAGGAACCATGGGGCGCTATGTCGTGCGGCGACTGCTCCAGATGATCCCGGTCTTCATCGGGGCCACACTGCTGGTCTTCCTGATGATGTACGCGCTCCCCGGGGACCCGGTGCGTGCGCTCTACGGGGAACGCTCCGTCGACGAGGCGCAGATCGCCGCGATCAAGGCGGAGCTGGGGTTGGACCTGCCCCTCATGCAGCAGTACTGGAACTATCTGCTCGGCGTCTTCCAGGGCGACTTCGGCACGCAGATAGCCTCCCGGCGCCCGGTGATGGACGTCATCACGCAGGCGCTCCCCGCCACGATCCGGCTCACCGTGCTGGCCTTCCTCATCACCGTGGTGCTCGGTGTGGGCATGGGCCTGGTCGCGGGGCTGCGCCGCGGCGGCAAGACCGACCGGGCGATTCTCTTCGTCACCCTGATCTTCATCTCGGTCCCGGTGTTCGTGATCGGCTACGCCTACCAGAACTTCTTCGCCAACACCCTGGGCTGGACGACCCCGACGGTGCGCGACCCCGAGGCCTGGACGCAGCTGATCCTCCCGGCGATGGTGCTCGCGTCCCTCTCGCTGGCGTACGTCGCGCGGCTCACCCGGACCTCCATCGCGGAGAACGCCCGCGCGGACTACATGCGCACCGCGAAGGCGAAGGGGCTCTCCCGCCCCCGTGCCGTCACCGTTCACCTGATGCGCAACTCCCTGATCCCGGTGGTCACCTTCCTCGGCGTGGACATCGGGAACCTGATGGCCGGCGCGATCGTCACCGAGGGCATCTTCAACGTCCAGGGCATCGGCAGCGCCGTCTACCGCGCCCTGTCGTTCCGCGAGGGCGCGACGGTCGTCGGCATCGTCACCTTCATGATCGTCATCTACCTCGTCGTCACCCTGCTCGTCGACCTGCTCTACGCGGTCCTGGACCCGAGGATTCGCTATGCCTGACCAGAACCTCACCGGTACCCGGTCCACCGCCCCGGTCGCGGAGGTGGCGCAGGCGGAGGCGGGCCCCCCGCCCGGCAAGCCGCGCTCGCTGTGGTCCGACGCCTGGAACGACCTCCGGCGCAAGCCCAGCTTCCTCATCGCGGGCGCGATGATCCTGGTGCTGATCGTCATCGCGGCCTTCCCCGGCCTGTTCACCTCGGCCAGCCCGCGCGAGGCGGACCTCCAGGGCGCCTTCCTGCGCTCCCCGGAGCTGACGAAGTTCTTCTCCCCGGAGTGGTTCGGCTACGACAGCCAGGGCCGCTCGGTCTACGCGCGCGTCATCTACGGCACCCGGGCGTCGATCGTCATCGGCGTCTCGGTCACCGTCATCGTGCTGTTCCTCGGCAGCCTGGTCGGCATGATCGCCGGATACTTCGGCGGCTGGGTCGACGCGGTGGTCTCGCGGATCGTGGACACCTTCATGGGCATCCCGTTCCTGCTCGGCGCGATGGTCATCCTGGTCTCCTTCGACGTCCGCGGGAAACTGGTGATCACCCTGGCGCTGGCGGTGCTCGGCTGGACCACCATCGCCCGTGTCATGCGCGGCTCGGTGATCTCGGTGAAGCAGGCGGACTACGTGCAGGCCGCCCGGTCACTGGGCGCCGGGACGTGGCGCATCCTGCTGCGCCACGTGTTGCCCAACGCCATGGCGCCCGTGATCGTCGTCGCCATGGTCGCTCTCGGCGGCTACATCTCGGCCGAGGCGACGCTGTCGTACCTGGGCATCGGGCTGGCCGACCCCGCGATGTCGTGGGGCAGCGACATCAACACCGGCAAGGACCAGATCCGGGTGGCGCTGCACGTGCTGATCTTCCCCTCGATCATGCTGAGCGCCACGATCCTGGCGTTCCTGATGATGGGTGACGCCGTGCGCGACGCCCTCGACCCCAAGCTGCGCTGAGGGAGGCGTACCTGATGACAGAGACAGGCATCGATCTCGTCAAGGACGGGACCGCCGCCACTCCCGGCACCCCGCTGCTGGACGTGCGCGACCTCCAGATCGAGTTCCACACCCGGGAGGGCATCGCCAAGGCGGTCAACGGCGTCAGCTACTCGGTCGAGGCCGGCGAGACGCTGGCGGTGCTCGGCGAGTCCGGCTCCGGCAAGTCGGTGACCGCGCAGGCGATCATGGGCATCCTCGACATGCCGCCCGGCCGCATCACGGGCGGCGAGATCCTCTTCCAGGGCCAGGACCTGCTGAAGATGACCGAGGCGCAGCGCCGGAAGATCCGCGGCAACAAGATCGCCATGATCTTCCAGGACGCGCTCTCCTCGCTGAACCCGGTGCTCTCCGTCGGCTACCAGCTCGGCGAGATGTTCCGCGTCCACAAGGGGGCCTCCCGCAAGGAGGCCAAGGCCCGCGCCGTCGAGCTGATGGACCGGGTCCGGATACCCGCCGCGAAGGACCGGGTCAACGACTACCCGCACCAGTTCTCCGGCGGCATGCGCCAGCGGATCATGATCGCCATGGCGCTGGCGCTGGAGCCGGACCTGATCATCGCGGACGAGCCGACCACCGCCCTGGACGTCACCGTTCAGGCGCAGGTGATGGACCTGCTCGCGGAGCTCCAGCAGGAGTACCGCATGGGGCTGATCCTCATCACCCACGACCTCGGCGTCGTCGCCGACGTCGCGGACCGCATCGCGGTGATGTACGCCGGGCGGATCGTGGAGCGCGGCGACGTCCGTGAGATCTACCGGACCCCCGCGCACCCCTACACCAAGGGGCTGCTGGACTCCATCCCGCGGTTGGACCAGAAGGGCAGCGACCTCTACGCCATCCGCGGGCTGCCGCCGACGCTGACCTCGCTGCCCGCCGGCTGCTCGTTCAGCCCCCGCTGCGACCGGGCCCGGGAAGTCTGCGTCACCGAGCGCCCGCTGCCGGTCACCGTGCTCGACGCCGAGGGCGTGCCCGTGCCGGGCCGCTCCAGCGCGTGCCACTTCTGGAAGGAGACCCTCCATGGCTGACACCACCCGCGAGCCGATCCTGGAAGTGCGCAACCTCGTCAAGCACTTCCCGCTCACCCAGGGGATCGTCTTCCGCCGCCAGGTCGGGGCGGTCCGGGCCGTCGACGACATCTCGTTCACGCTGTACCCGGGGGAGACGCTGGGGATTGTGGGGGAGTCGGGGTGCGGCAAGTCCACCGTCGCCAAGTTGCTGATGAACCTGGAGCGGGCCACCTCCGGGGAGGTCCTCTACAAGGGCGAGGACATCTCCAAGCTGTCCGGGCGGGCGCTGAAGGCGGTGCGGCGGAACATCCAGATGGTGTTCCAGGACCCCTACACCTCCCTCAACCCGCGGATGACCGTCGGCGACATCATCGGGGAGCCCTTCGACATCCACCCCGAGGCGGCGCCGAAGGGTGACAAGCAGGCCCGGGTGCGGGAGCTGCTGGACGTGGTGGGGCTCAATCCGGAGTACATCAACCGGTACCCGCACCAGTTCTCCGGAGGTCAGCGGCAGCGCATCGGCATCGCCCGCGGCCTCGCCCTCAACCCGGAGATCATCATCTGCGACGAGCCGGTCTCGGCGCTGGACGTCTCGGTGCAGGCGCAGGTGATCAACCTGATGGAGAAGCTCCAGGACGAGTTCGGCCTGTCGTACCTCTTCATCGCCCACGACCTGTCGATCGTCCGGCACATCTCCGACCGGGTCGGCGTGATGTACCTGGGGAAGATGGTCGAGATCGGCAGCGACGCCGCGATCTACGACCACCCGACCCACCCGTACACCCAGGCGCTGCTCTCGGCCGTGCCGTTGCCCGATCCCGACGCCCGCGAGGGGCGGGAGCGGATCATCCTCACCGGCGACGTCCCGTCCCCGGCCAACCCGCCCTCCGGCTGCCGCTTCCGCACCCGCTGCTGGAAGGCGGAGGAGCGGTGCGCGGAGGAGATGCCGCTGCTGGCGGTGCCGCAGCGGTACGCGGGTGCCGACACCGCGGTGGCGCACGACTCGGCCTGCCACTTCGCCGAGGAGAAGCAGCACGTCGCCCACGCCTGACGGCGGTGCCGCGCGAGACGCGGCGAACGCGGTACCCGGACGCCGGGCCCCATTCGGGGCCCGGCGTCCGGCGTCGCCGACCGGTGCGCCGCAGCGGCGCGGGGCGGGCGTTGCGGCATCCGAGCGTATTTGGACCGGTGATCACCCGAACGATTTACACATGATGAGAAAAACCCCGCGAAGGGCGCTCTGATGGGCTGCGACTCACGATGTCGGCAGCCCGAGGAGGCACCCGATGCGCAAGGGCACCCGTCTGACGGCGGCAGTCGCCACCGCGACCGCCGTGGCCCTGCTCGCCACGTCCTGCGGCAGCGACTCCGGGGGTGGGGGCGGCGGCGACAGCACGGTGCGCGCCTCCTGGGGCGACCCGCAGAACCCGCTGGAGCCCGCCAACACCAACGAGGTGCAGGGCGGCAAGGTGATGGACATGATCTTCCGCGGTCTCAAGCGGTACAACCCCGAGACCGCCGCCGCCGAGGACGCGCTCGCAGAGTCCATCGAGACCGACGACCAGCAGAACTTCACGATCAAGATCAAACAGGGTTGGACGTTCAGCGACGGCACCGAGGTCACCGCCGACTCGTTCGTGGACGCCTGGAACTACGGCGCCAACATCGAGAACAACCAGATCAACAGCTACTTCTTCCAGTTCATCGACGGCTACGCGGACGTCCACCCCGAGGACGAGGGCGCCGAACCGACCGCCGACACCATGTCCGGTCTGGAGGTCGTCGACGAGCACACCTTCACCGTCCGGCTGACCGAGCCGTTCTCGCTGTGGCCCGACACCCTCGGGTACGCCGCCTACTCGCCGCTGCCCCGGTCGTTCTTCGACGACCACGACGCCTGGCTGGAGAAGCCCGTCGGCAACGGCCCGTACATGATCGACAGCTACTCCCGCAGCCAGTCGATGAGCCTGGTCGGGTACGAGGACTACAGCGGCGACGACGCGGCGCAGAACGACGGGGTCGAACTCCGCGTCTACACCGACAACAACACCGCCTACACCGACCTGCAGGCCGGGAACCTCGACGTCATCGACGACATCCCCGCCTCACAGCTGAACAACGCTGACGCGGA
Organism: Streptomyces spiramenti; assembly: GCF_012034385.1. Classification (GTDB taxonomy): domain Bacteria; phylum Actinomycetota; class Actinomycetes; order Streptomycetales; family Streptomycetaceae; genus Streptomyces; species Streptomyces spiramenti. The sequence continues at coordinate 7,593 of NZ_JAAVJB010000099.1, read as the reverse complement.
CCTCGGTGACCGCTACATCAACCAGCCCGCCGGCATCATCCAGACCGTGTCGTTCCCGCTCTACGACGACAACTGGTCCGGCGACGACATGGTCAAGGTCCGCCAGGGGCTGTCGATGGCGATCAACCGCGAGGAGATCACCGGGAAGATCTTCGCCGACACCCGCACCCCGGCGACCGACTTCACCTCGCCCGTCCTGGAGGAGGCCGGCGGCTACGAGCCGGACCTCTGCGGCGACATCTGCTCCTACGACCCGGAACGGGCCAAGGAGATGATCGACGACGCCGGCGGGCTGCCGGGCGGCAGCGTCACTCTCACCTCCAACGTCGACACCGGATCCCACCGGCAGTGGATGGACGCCGCCTGCAACAGCATCAACAACGCCCTCGGCGACACCGGCGCCTGCACGGTCAACCCGGTGCCGACCTTCGCGGACTTCCGCAACCAGGTCACCTCCGACTCCATGACCGGGATGTTCCGCAGCGGCTGGCAGATGGACTACCCGCTGATCCAGAACTTCCTGCAGCCGCTCTACTACACCGACGCCTCCTCCAACGACTCCGGTTACAGCAGCGAGGAGTTCGACGACCTCGTCAACCGTGCCAACTCGGCGGACGACGAGGACGAGGCGATCGACCTCTTCAAGCAGGCGCAGCAGGTGCTGGTGGACGACATGCCCGTGATCCCGCTGTGGTACCAGAACGGCACCGCCGGCCACTCCGAGCGCGTCTCCGACGTCCGGCTCAACCCGTTCTCGGTGCCCGTCTACACCGACATCACGGTCTCCTGACGCCCCGACCGGGTGCCGCCGGCCCGCCGCCGTCCACGACGGCGGGCCGGCCGCACCCATAGCCCGACCACCTCACCGACAGGAGGGCCCGTGGGGCGTTACGTCATCCGGCGCCTGCTCCAGATGATCCCGGTGTTCATCGGCGCCACCTTTCTGATCTTCCTCATGGTGTACGCGCTCGGCGACCCGGTGACCGGCCTGTTCGGCGACCGGGCACCCGACGCGGCCACCGCCGCCCGGCTGCGCGCGGAGTTCAACCTCGACAAGCCGGTCTGGCAGCAGTACCTGCTCTACATGGGGAACATCTTCACCGGCGACTTCGGCACCGCGTTCAACGGCCGTCCGGTGACCGAACTCCTCGCCCAGGCGATCCCGATCAGCTTCCGGCTGATGCTGGTCGCCATCGTCTTCGAGATCGTCCTCGGCATCGTCCTCGGCGTCGTCACCGGACTGCGCCGCGGCAAGGCCGCCGACACCTCGGTCCTCATGGCGACGCTCGTCGTCATCGCCATCCCGACCTTCGTCCTCGGCACGACGCTCCAGTTCTTCCTCGGCGTGAAGCTCGGCTGGATCAACCCCGCCGTGAGCCCCGCCGCCCCCTTCGACGAACTGCTCGTGCCCGGCATCATCCTGGCCCTGGTGTCGCTCGCCTACGTCACCCGGCTGACCCGCACCTCCATCGTGGAGAACGCCCGCGCCGACTACGTGCGCACCGCCGTCGCCAAGGGACTGCCGCGCCGCCGTGTCACCACCCGCCACCTGCTGCGCAACTCGCTGATCCCCGTGGTCACCTACCTCGGCGCCGACATCGGGACGCTGATGGCCGGCGCCATCGTCACCGAACGCATCTTCAACATCCAGGGCGTCGGCTACCAGCTGTACGAGGGCATCCTGCGGCAGAACTCGCCCACCGTGGTCGGCTTCGTCGTCGTCCTGGTGCTGATCTTCCTCGTCGCCAACCTCCTCGTCGACCTCCTGTACGCCGTGCTCGACCCGAGGATCCGCTATGCCTGAGCCCAACCGGCCGGACACGCCGCTCGACGCCCAGGGCGCCGCGCTCGACGAGGCCGTCGTCACCCGCGGCGAACCCGGACGCGCCCGCAGCCTCAGCTCCGACGCCTGGCACGACCTCCGGCGCAACCCGGTCTTCGTGATCTCCGCGCTGCTGATCCTCTTCCTGCTGCTCATCGCGATCTGGCCCTCCAGCATCGCCAGCCGCGACCCGCTGTACTGCCAGCTCTCGCGCTCGCTGGAAGGACCGGCCCCGGGCCACTGGTTCGGCTTCGACACCCAGGGGTGCGACGTCTACACCCGCGTGGTCTACGGCGCCCGCGCCTCGATCGCCGTCGGCGTCTGCGCCACCCTCGGCGTCGCGCTGCTCGGCACCGTCGTCGGCGGACTGGCCGGCTTCTTCGGCGGGTTCTGGGACGCCCTGCTCTCGCGCACCACCGACGTGTTCTTCGCCGTCCCGCTGGTGCTGGGCGCCATCGTCTTCCTGTCGATGATCCAGCTCAGCGGCATCTGGCCCGTGGTCCTCGTCATCGCCGCACTCGGCTGGCCGCAGATCGCCCGCATCGCCCGCGGCGCGGTCATCACCGCCAAGCAGAACGACTACGTGCAGGCCGCCCGCGCGCTCGGCGCGAGCAACAGCCGCATCCTGCTGCGCCACATCCTGCCCAACGCGGTCGCGCCGGTCATCGTCATGGCGACGATCATGCTCGGCACGATCATCGCGCTGGAGGCGACGCTCTCCTTCCTCGGCGTCGGGCTGCGTCCGCCGACCGTCTCCTGGGGCGTCGACATCTCCAGCGCCTCCGACGGTATGCAGTTCCGGAACGCGCCCCACATCCTGCTCTACCCGGCCGCCGCGCTCTCGCTCTGCGTCCTGGCCTTCATCATGATGGGCGACGCCGTGCGGGACGCCCTCGACCCCAAGCTGAGGTGACGCCCCGATGACGGACGACCGGCTGCTCGAAGTGCGCGACCTGGAAGTCGAGTTCACCACCCGGGACGGTGTGGTGCGTGCCCTCAACGGCGTCAGCTACGGCGTGGACGCCGGCGAGACGCTGGCGGTGCTCGGCGAGTCCGGCTCCGGCAAGTCGGTCACCGCGCAGGCGATCATGGGCATCCTCGACATGCCGCCCGGGCGCATCACCGGCGGGGAGATCCTCTTCCAGGGCCGCGACCTGCTCGGACTCGGCGCCGAGGAACGCCGGAAGATCCGCGGCCCCAAGATGGCGATGATCTTCCAGGACGCGCTCTCCTCGCTGAACCCCGTGCTGAGCGTCGGGTTCCAGCTCGGCGAGATGTTCCGTGTCCACCGCGGCGCCTCCCGCAAGGAGGCCAAGGAGCGGGCGGTCGAGCTGATGGAGCGGGTCCGGATCCCCGCCGCCCGCCAGCGGGTGAACGACTACCCGCACGAGTTCTCCGGCGGCATGCGGCAGCGGATCATGATCGCCATGGCGCTGGCGCTGGAGCCGGACCTGATCATCGCGGACGAGCCGACCACCGCCCTGGACGTCACCGTCCAGGCGCAGGTGATGGACCTGCTCGCCGACCTCCAGCGCGAGTACCGCATGGGGCTGATCCTCATCACCCACGACCTCGGCGTCGTCGCCGACACCGCCGACCGCATCGCGGTGATGTACGCCGGGCGCATCGTCGAGAACGCCCCGGTCAAGGAGTTGTACGCCGCTCCCGCCCACCCCTACACCAAGGGGCTGCTCGACTCCATCCCCCGGCTGGACCAGAAGGGCGGGCAGCTGTACGCCATCAGCGGGCTGCCCCCCAACCTGCTCCACGTGCCCGACGGCTGCCCCTTCCACCCCCGCTGCCCCCGGGCGCGCGACCGCTGCCGCACCGACCTGCCTCCGCTGTACGCGGTGTCGGAGCGGGCCGCCGGCGGCGCCGCCGACGCGACCGCAGAAGCGGCGGAGGCCGCCGCGGCGGACGCGGCCCACGACGACATCGCCCGCGTCCCTGAGGTCGGGGAACGGTCAAGCGCCTGCCACTACTGGAAGGAGACCGTCGATGACGCCCGGCGCGCGTGAGCCGATCCTGGAGGTCCGCGACCTCGTCAAGCACTTCCCGCTCACCCAGGGGATCATCCTCCGCCGCCAGGTGGGAGCGGTGCGCGCCGTCGACGGCGTCTCCTTCACGCTGTACCCGGGGGAGACGCTGGGCATCGTGGGGGAGTCGGGGTGCGGCAAGTCCACCGTCGCCAAGCTCCTGATGAACCTCGAACGTCCGACCGCCGGCGCCGTGCTCTACAAGGGCGAGGACATCTCCAAGCTGTCCGGGCGGGCGCTGAAGGCGGTGCGGCGGAACATCCAGATGGTGTTCCAGGACCCCTACACCTCCCTCAACCCCCGCATGACCGTCGGCGACATCATCGGGGAGCCCTTCGACATCCACCCGGACGTCGCACCCAAGGGCGACCGCCGCCGCCGCGTGCGGGAGCTGCTGGACGTGGTGGGGCTCAACCCGGAGTACATCAACCGGTACCCGCACCAGTTCTCCGGAGGTCAGCGGCAGCGCATCGGCATCGCCCGCGGCCTCGCCCTCAACCCGGAGATCATCGTCGCCGACGAGCCGGTCTCGGCGCTGGACGTCTCGGTGCAGGCGCAGGTCATCAACCTGATGGAGAAGCTCCAGGACGAGTTCGGGCTCGCCTACATGGTCATCGCCCACGACCTGTCGATCGTCCGGCACATCTCCGACCGGGTCGGGGTGATGTACCTGGGGAAGATCGTCGAGATCGGGAGCGACACCGCGATCTACGAGCACCCGACCCACCCGTACACCCAGGCGCTGCTCTCGGCGGTCCCCGTCCCCGATCCGCAGGCGAGAGAGGGGCGGGAGCGAATCATCCTCACCGGCGACGTCCCGTCCCCGGCCAACCCGCCCTCCGGCTGCCGCTTCCGCACCCGCTGCTGGAAGGCGCAGGAGCGCTGCGAGCGGCAGGAGCCGCCGCTCGCCGTGCCACCGGTCCTGGCGGACCGCACCGGCGAGGTGCTGCACGACTCGGCCTGCCACTTCGCCGAGGAGAAGCGGCGCGTGGCGCACGGCTGACGCGGGGCGCGCGTGCCGGCCGGCCGCGCACGACCGGAGGGCGGGGTGGACACGATGGCCACCCCGCCCTCCGTATTACGGCACCCGCACGGCCGTGGTCCAAGTGTGCGGTGTCCGCATATCGGGCGGGCGTCCGCCGAGTTGCCCCCGTGTTAACCACCCGGAGGTGATGTTGTCGGAATTGCCGGACATGGGGGCCCGGTCGCGCTCGTGCGCCCCGGGTCTGCTCCGATGCACCGACCTGTGCGGCCTCACGGACAGTTAGGATCCACGGCGCAGGGTGGGTAGGACTCCGGTAGTCGCACCCCCGTGCCGCTCACCCCTGTCCGCTCGCTGTATCGGAGGTACACCGTGGCCCTGTCCGTCTCCGCGGTGCTGCTGCTCGCAATCCTGGTGTTCATTCTCATCAAGAAGGCCGGGATGAAGACCCTCCACGCGGTGGTCTGCATCCTGTTCGGCTTCTACCTGGCCAACACCAACATCGCCCCCACCATCAACGAGGTGACGTCCAGCGTCGGCGGCATGATCAACAGCATCAGCTTCTGACCGCGGTCCGCTCCGGGTCCGCCCTCCCCACCGGCCCCGGACGCCACCGGGTCGGGCCGATAGGCTCACCCCATGAGTGACGGCCCCCCCGGTGTCCTGCTGGTGCACGCGCACCCCGACGACGAGTCGATCAACAACGGCGTCACCATGGCCGCCTGCGTGGAGCTGGGTGTCCCCGTGACGCTGGTGACCTGCACCCGCGGCGAGGAGGGCGAGGTCATCCCCGCCCCGCTCGCCGCGCTGACCTCCGAGCGGGAGGACCGGCTCGGCGCCCACCGCGTGGCCGAGTTGGCCGAGGCCATGGCCGAACTCGGTGTCTCCGACCACCGGTTCCTCACCGTCGGCGGCGAGACGCCCCGGGACTCCGGGATGATGGGACTGCCCCACAACGAACGGCCCGGCGCCTTCTGGGGTACCGACCTCGACCGGGCCGCCGTCGAACTGGCCGCGGTGATCCGCGAGACGCGTCCCGGCACCGTCATCACCTACGACCCCGACGGCGGCTACGGCCACCCGGACCACATCCAGGCCCACCGCGTCGCCACCCGCGCCGTCGAACTGGCCGCCGCCGAAGGGCCGCCCGGCGCACGCGCGGGCGTCCCGGCAGCCGCCGCGCCCGCCGCTCCCCATCGCGTCGCGCGGGTCCTGTGGAACAGCGTCCCGCGGACGGCCGCCGAATCCGCCCTCGCCCGGCTGCGCGAGTCCGGGCCGCGCGGCGACGCCGGTACGGCGGGCCCCGGGGGCGGCCCCGCCGTCGAGGTGGCCTCGCTGGCCGACATCCCCGGCGTCGTCGACGACACCGCGATCGACTGGCGCGTCGTCGGCAGCGACCGACAGGTATCGGCCAAGGCGGCGGCCATGCGCGCCCACCGCACCCAGGTCACGGTGGTGCCCAGCCGCTCGGCCGCGCCGGAGACCGAGTTCGTCCTCTCCAACTTCCTCCTCCAGCCGCTGTGGTCCACCGAGTGGTACCGGCTGGCCGCCGGCGAGCCGTTCGGGGCGGTCGACGCGGGCCCGTTCCTGCCCCCCGGCGGTGACACCGTCGGCGACAGCGGCGTCACCGAGGCGCCGCGGCCGGGGCCGGTGCGGCCGTGAACGGCCCCGAACGCCCGGAGCGGGTGAGGGCCGAGCGGGTGAATCCGGAGCGGCCGGCGGTCGGCGGCGGCCGACGCACCGGAGCCGCCCGGGTGTTCGGCTACGTGGGGCTCGGTCTGCTCGGCTTCCTGGTCGCCGTCGCCGGAGCCCTCGTCCAGGCCGCCTGGTTCCCCCTCGGGCTGCTGCTCGCGCTCGGCGGCGCCGTCGGCCTGTTCTGGGGCGGCGCGCTGCTGACGCGCGCCAAGCTCGGCGTGGCGGTCCCGGCCGGACTGTGGGCGGTGACGGTCCTGGTCCTCACCGCCTCCCGTCCGCAGGGCGACTTCCTCTTCGGCGCGGAGGCCTCCAGCTACCTCTTCCTCTTCGGGGGGATGGGCGCCGCCGGGCTCTGCCTCGCCCTCGCACCGGCCGACCGCCCGCTCTTCGACCCCACGCGCCCGCTCGGCGGGGGCAGACCGGACGCATCCGCCCGTAAGGGCGGCTGAACACCCCGGCGGGCACTCTCCTTACCCATCGAACGTGGCTGCCAATCCCGCCACCGGCGGATACCACGGGGCGGGTCCCAGTATGGTGGGGCTCGCCGTTCGTTCCCGGCAGATCGCGGACCGGCCGGTGAAACCAATCGGGAGATCCTGCCTTGAGTCGTGAAAAAGACAGCCCGACCCCCTCGTTCGGGGGGCGGGAGCCCTACGGGGACAGCCCCACTCCGGGTGCGTCCGACGGACCTGGCGCCTCCGCGCCCGGTGACAAGAAGACCGAGACCACGATGACCACGCGCATCCGGATCAACATCCCGGGTTCGCGTCCCATTCCACCCGTGGTCATGCGCGAGACGGTCCAGAAGCAGGACGAGCCGCCCACGCCGCCCCGGCAGTCCGGCGCGCCCGAGGCAACGAGCGGTGCCGAGCCGCCCAAGGCCGGGCGCCCCGACCCGGGGCAGCCCGCCGGGAAGAAGGCGAGCTCCTGGTTCGAGCCCCGCAAGCCGCTGGCCCCGGGAGCGACGCCCCCCGGCGGGGTTCCCCGTCAGGACGGCGCTGCCGAGGGCGTCCCGCGCGGAGACACGCCGCCCGGCGGCGTCCCGCGCGGAGACACCC
>NZ_JAAVJB010000098.1 GCF_012034385.1 Streptomyces spiramenti | reverse complement strand
CGAGGAGTGGCTGCTCGTCCGTGAGCGGCGACTCGACTCGGTGGCCGCCGAGCTCGCCGCCGGACTGCTTCCCGGCGAACCCTGCGCCGTCTGCGGCGGCACCGAGCACCCGGCGCCCGCCACCGCGGAGGCCGCCACCCCCGACCTCGCCGCCGAGGAGGCGGCACTCGTCCGCCACGAGTCGGCCGCCGACCGCCGCCGCGGCGCCGAGCACGACCTGGCTGCGGCCGTCTCCCACCACGCCGAACTGCTCCGCGCCGCCGGTGAGACCGTCGACGCCCTCGCCGCCGCCGAGTCCCGGCTGGCGGCCGAGGCCGACACCGCCAGGGCCGCCGGTCCGACGGCCGACCGGACCGCGCTGCTCCTGGAGCGCGCGACGGACCGCCGCGGTGCCCTGGAGCTGCGCCTCACCGAACTGCGGGAGCGGGCCCGCTCCCGCGCCGAGCGCAGGGTCGCCCTGGCGGCCGACCTCGCCGAGGCCGAGGAGGAGACCCGCCACGCGTTCGGCGACGCCATCGGCGTCGCCGAACGCGCCCGTGCGCTGGAGGAGAGCGCGCAATGCCTCGACGACGCCGCCGCCGCCTCGACGGCCGCCGCCGACGCCGCCGGCCGACACAAGGACGCGGACGCCCGCGCCGCCGACGCCGCGTTCCGTGCCGGGTTCACCGGCCCGGACGCCGCTGCGGACGCTGTGCTGCCCGACGCGGAGCTGCGCTCCCTCGCCGACGAGATCGACGGCCACGCCGCCGAGGAGAGTGTGGTCGCGGCAGTCCTCGGGGACCTGGCCGCCGCGCGCGCGGCCGACCTCCCCCCGGCCGACCCCCGGTCCACCGCCCGCGCCCTCGACGAGGCGCTCCGGGCCCTGCGCACGGCCGGGGCGTCCGAGTCCGCCGCCCGCGCCCGGGCGCACGAGCTCGACACGCTGTCCGAGGAGCTGCACGTCGCACTGCGGCGGCAGCTGCCGCTGCGCGCCCACGCCGGCAGGGTCTCCCGGCTGGCGCAGCTCACCTCCGGCACCGCGGCCGAGAACCGCCACCGCATGCGGCTGGAGACGTACGTCCTCGCCGCCAGGCTCGAACAGGTGGCGCAGGCCGCGGGCTCGCGGCTGCACCGGATGTCGGCCGGCCGCTACACCCTCACCCACACCGACGCCCGCTCCGGGCGCGCCCGCTCGGGGCTCGGACTGCGTGTCACCGACGCCTGGACGGGACGGGACCGCGACACCGCCACCCTCTCCGGCGGCGAGTCGTTCCTCGTCTCCCTCGCCCTGGCGCTCGGGCTCGCCGACGCCGTCGCCGAGGAGTCCGGCGGGCGGCGGCTCGACACCCTCTTCATCGACGAGGGGTTCGGCACCCTCGACGAGGAGACGCTCGACGAGGTGCTGGACCTCCTCGACGCACTGCGCGAACAGGACCGCACCGTGGGCATCGTCAGCCACGTCGCGGAGCTCCGGGCCCGGGTGCCCGCCCGGCTGGAGGTGCGCAAGGGGAGCGAGGGCTCAACGTTGCGGCACCACACCGCCCCCCTCGACCGCTGATCCCGACTCCGACGGCGCGGGCGGCAGCACCGGCCCGCACTCCCACCGGCCGAAGATCAGCCGCGTCTCGACCCGCGCCACCTCGCGCCGTGCGGTGAACTCCTCCAGTACCAGGCGCTGCAGCGCCGCGGGTCCCGCGACCGCCACGTGTACGAGGTAGTCGTCCGGGCCCGTCAGATGGAAGAGCGCCCGCGCCTGCGGCAGGGCACGGACCCGTTCGACGAACGGACCGATCAGCTCACTGCGGTGCGGACGCACCTGCACCGAGAGCAGCGCCTCCAGCGGCCGACCCAGCCGCGCCGGGTCGACCCGCAGCACCTGTCCGAGGATCACCCCGCCGCGCCGCAGCCGTGAGACCCGGTCCAGGCAGGTGGAAGCGGCCAGCCCCACGGCCGAGGCCAGTTCCCGGTAGGTCATCCGGGCGTCGTTCTGCAACAGGCGGAGAATCTCCAGATCCACCGGATCGAGAACCACCGAATCGGACATCGGCCGAACGTAGCACGGCCCCGGCCCCACCGACCCCGGCCGATGTTCAGACTCTGCCCATGGACACACCGCCCTCCGCGCCGCACCGCCCGCAGGCCGCCGCCCACGCCCCGGCCACCGAGGCGGTGCACGCGGGCCGAGAGGACCTCACCGCCCTCGGCCTGCACGCCGCACCGCTCGACCTGTCCACCACCTACCCCAGCCCGGACAGCCGGGGCGAGGCCGCGCGCCTGGACGCCTTCGCCGCCACCGGCGCACAGCTGTCGGGGCCGCCGGTCTACGCCCGTCTGGACAACCCGACCACCGCCCGGTTCGAGCGGGCGCTCGCCCGGCTGGAGGGCACCGAGTCCGCCGTCGCGTTCGCGAGCGGCATGGCAGCGCTCTCCGCGGTGCTCCTCGCCCGCGGGGCCGCCGGTCTGCGGCACGTCGTCGCCGTCCGCCCCCTGTACGGGTGCAGCGACCACCTGCTGGAGAGCGGACTGCTCGGCACCGAGGTCACCTGGGCCGAGCCCGACGGGGTCGGCGCCGCGCTGCGGCCCGACACCGGTCTGGTGCTGGCGGAGACACCGGCCAACCCGACTCTCGCGGAGATGGACCTCGACGCCCTCGCCGCCCGCTGCGGCGACGTCCCGCTGCTCGTGGACAACACCTTCGCCACCCCGGTGCTCCAGCGTCCCCGCGACCACGGCGCCTCGCTGGTGCTGCACAGCGCCACCAAGTACCTCGGCGGCCACGGCGACGTACTCGGCGGAGTGGTCGCCTGCGACGAGGGGCAGGCACGGGCGCTCCGGCAGATCCGCTTCGCGACGGGCGGCGTCCTCCATCCGCTCGCCGGGTACCTGCTGCTGCGGGGACTCGCCACTCTCCCCGTCCGGATGCGGGCCCAGTCGGCGGGAGCGGCGGAACTCGCCCGCAGGCTCGCGGCCGACCCCCGGGTGGAACGCGTGCACTACCCGCGCCTCGGCGGAGCCATGGTCGCTTTCGAGGTCGCCGGCGACCCGCACGAGGTGATCGGCGCGGTCCGGCTGATCACCCCCGCCGTGAGCCTCGGCAGCGTCGACACCCTGATCCAGCACCCCGGGTCGATCAGCCACCGCATCGTCGCAGCCGAGGACCGGCGGGCCGGGGGGATCAGCGACCGGCTGCTGCGCATGTCGGTGGGGCTGGAGGACGTCGAGGACCTCTGGCGCGATCTGGACGCGGCGCTGGCCGCGTCGGCCGCCACCGCCGTTCCGTCGGCCACCGCGCTCGTCCCGTGACGGTGCCTGAGGAAACGGGCCCCGTCGACGCACCGTCGGCCCGTCCGGCACGGCCGGAGACCGGCGTCGCGGGCCCGCCCGCCCCGCCCCGGCGGCTCAGCGCCGGGGCGGAGAGGTCACCGGGACGGCGTTCCGGGCGGTCCGGGCGCTGACCACCAGCGCGCCGTCGCAGTGGTCGTACTCCAGCGGCAGCCCGGAGGTGCGCATGGTGCGCACCATCGCGGTGTCGGACGGGCGGGTGACGGCGTAGACCGTACGGCGGCCGGAGAGGGCGGCGGCGGCGAGCAGTTCGGTCAGCAGCGCCGTGCCCACACCGCGTCGCTGCCAGTCGTCCTCCACCAGCAGCGCGACCTCGGCCTCGTCGCCGTCCCACATCAGGTGGCCGAGGCCGATCAGGCGCCCGTCCTCGCACCACGCGGCCAGGGACCGGCCGTGGTGCGGGCCCAGCAGGTGCGGGAGGTAGCGTCCGGCGTCGCCGGGCGGCCCGTGGTAGCGCCGTGCCAGCGACTCCTCCGAGCAGCGGTCGTGCATGGCGCGGGCCGCGGCGATGTCGGACGGCCCCGCCGGGCGCAGGGTGATCCCGGCCGGAGCCGCCACCGGCGCCGCGGCCCCGCTCACCCCGTCGGCGCGGGGACCCACCGACGGACGGCAGAGCCGGCCCGCGCCGGATCCGGTCGGGCCGGTCGCCCGCGACGGACGTCGGCTCGGTCCTCGGTACGCGGAGGTCTCACTCATGCCCCCACTGTCACCCCCCGGTATTGCGCGGTCACCAACGTTCTGTGACCGGTAAGTTAAGGATCTTTCCGGCAGATCGCCGCAAGTCGGCGACGCGCCGACAGCGGCGCGTGCCGTACGGACCACCCCGTCCTCGCGGTGGCACCCGGCGTGACGACTCGGCCACCAAGAGCTGACGAGCCGTCAGGGACGCCATCCTAGTACCGGCACGTCTTCCCCGTGGGAACGTTTCCAGCCTCCGGGCGGCAGGACCGCGAATTGCTCCCGGCGCCCGGGTGCGAAGCGGTGCCGCGAGGGGCCGTTCGGCCTCGACGGGTGGCCGGTGGGCCCCGGCGCGCGATCCGCGCGGCGGGTGCGCCCGGCGTGAGGTCGTCCCCCGTGCGCTCTGCTTCCCGCGTCCGCGGTCAGGTATCCGCAACCACCGGTGTCTGCAGGGTCACAGTCCGCCGGAGACCCGCAGCACCGCCCCCGTGGTGTAGCCGGCGTCGGCGGAGAGGAGCCAGGCCACCGCGCCGGCGACCTCCTCCGGCTGCCCCGGTCTGCCCATGGGGACCCGGTCCGCCCGCCGCCACGGCCGCTCGGCGTCGCCCATCGCCGCGTGCATGTCCGTGACGATCATGCCGGGCTGGACGGAGTTCACCCGGACGCCCTCCAGCGCGAGCTCCTTGGCGAGCCCGGTGGTGATCGCGTCGACCGCCGCCTTGGAGCCCGCGTAGTGCACGTACTCACCGGGACTGCCGAGCGTCGCCGCACAGGAGGAGATGTTGACGACGGCGCCACCGCGCCCGCCGTGCCGGGTGGACATCTCCCGTACGGCGCGTCGGCAGCACAGCAGGGTCCCCATGACATTGACCTCCCAGACGCGCCGCATCGTCTCCGGTGGGGTGTCCGTCAGTCGGCCGAGCCGCCCCGTCACCCCGGCGTTGTTGACCAGGCCCGTCACCGGGCCGAGCTCGCGGGCCGCGGTGTCGAAGAGCGCGTCGACCTCCGCCTCCACGCTCACGTCCGCACGCAGCGCCATCGCCGTGCCCCCGGCATCGGCGATGCCCCGCACGGTGGCGACGGCCGCCGCCTCGTCCCGTGTCCACACCACGGCGACCCGGTGCCCCTCGTCTGCCAACCGGGACGAGACGGCGGCCCCGATCCCCCGACTGCCGCCGGTGACCACGGTCACCGGTGCCTGTTCCGTCATGGCCGCACCCTCCGTTCCCGGCCGGCCCCGGTCGCGCCGACAACTGCCCGAATCCTACGCGGGGGTGGCCGCCGGTCCGCTGGGTGGATTGGTCTTGACCAAGCCCCCGTGGCCGCTCTATCGTCCGTCATATAAGAAAGAACCTTTCATAATCCGGCGCGGGGGCGGACCCGGTCGGGTGCGGGGCGGAGGCAGCGGTGGGGACCACACACGTCGAACAGGGCGTCGAGCCCAAACACCGTCAGCTCAAGACGGTCCTCTCCGAGGCGCTGGAGACCGAGTTCGCCGTCGGGCAGGTGCTGCCGAACGAGCGCGAACTCGCCGCCCGCTTCGGCGTTGCCCGCGCCACCCTGCGGCAGGCCCTGGAACAGCTCGAACTGGAAGGACGGCTGCACCGCCGTCGAGGTGTCGGGACCACCGTCGCCCCGCCGCGCACCGTGGTGGAGGTCGGGGCCTCGCCCGACGCCTGGCCCGGCGCGCCCGGGGACGACTGGCAGGTCACCGGGCGAACCAGGGGGTTGCCGCCGTTGACCGTCGCGCGGCTGCTGGGCACCGCCCCCGGAGAGCTCGTCGAGACCGTCCACCGGGACCGTGGGGGCGACGGCCGCCCGGTCGCCGTCGAACTGCTCCACGTCCCCCAGCCCCGGCTCGGCCTGCCCGTCTCCCGCGAACCCGCCGGTGGCGCCGCGACCGAGGACATCGAGGAAGGCCGCCGTGTCCTGCGGCGCCTCCACCGGTTCGCACTCGACGGACTCGACCGCTCGGTGGAGCTGGGATCGGCCACGGACGAGGACGCCGGCCGGCTCGGCCGCCTGCCGGGCGCGCCCGTGCTCGTGGTGACCTCGCAGTACGTGGTCGCCGGGCAGGTCGCCGCCGTGGGCGTCGCCACCTACCGCGCCGACACCTGCCGTCTCACCATCGGCGACCGGCACACCGCGCCGACTCCGCACTGACCCGCGCGGCCCACCGCTGCCCCGGGCCCGCCGGGGCGGCGGTCGGCTCAGGCAGGCGCCGCCACCCGGAAGATGTCCTCCTCGACCCGGTCCAGCGCCAGCCGCAGCGCACCCGTGGCCACCGCGGCCTCACCGAGCGCCGAAAGTTCCACGCGGGGCGTCCACAGGCAGTACTGCGGCAGCTCGCGCCGAAGGGTACCGAGCACCTCCTCCAGGCCCGCGGCCCAGCCCCCGACGACGACCAACTCCGGGTCGAGCGCCAGCACCAGCGCCGTCACGTCGTGGAGGACACGCCGGGAGAACCGCTCCACCGCACCGACCGCCCGGGAGTCTCCCGAGCGGGCCAGGTCGAACACGCGCCCCACCGCGGTCTCGTCCAGCGGGTGCAGCGGTTCGCCGTCGGTGGAGAGCAGATGCTCGGGCGTCAACTCCCGTCCCAGCAGGTGGAGCGCGCCGATCTCGCCGGCCGCGCCCCGGTGGCCGCGGCGCAGCCGTCCGCCGATCAGTGACCCGGCGCCGGGGCTCAGCCCGGCCAGGACCATCACGACGTCGCCGCATCCCGTCGCCACACCGGCCCAGTGCTCACCGAGCACCGCGGCGTTGGCGTCGTTCTCCAGCAGCACCGTGCACCCGAGCACCTCCCGGAGGTGCTCGCCCAGCGGCAGTCCCGTCCACCCCGGCAGCGCCGTGCAGAGTCGGACGCTGCCCTCCGTGCCGATGACTCCCGGCGTCCCGACCCCCGCCGCCCGCAGCGACCCCCGGTCGACCCCGGCCTCCGCCAGCACCTCGGCGATCGTCGCGTCGACGACCGCGAGCCGGTCCGCCGCCGACGCCCCCTCCGCGACAGCCACGCCCACGGAGCCCAGCCGCCGCCCCGCGAGGTCGGCCAGCACGACCTGGACCCGGTGTGCGCCGATGCCGACCCCGAGCGTGTGGCCCGCCTCCGCCCGGAAGCGGAACCGCCGGGCCGGTCGGCCCACACGCCGTGCCTCCGGCCCACCCGTGGCCTCCGCCGCCAGTCCGGCCGCGGCCAGCCCCTCCAGCGCGCCCTCGATGGTGGGGCGGGAGAGCCCGGTCGCGGAGACCAGGTCGCTGAGTGTGGGTGCACCACCCGCGTCGCGCAGCGCCCGCAGCACCACCGCGGAGTTGATCTTGCGCAGCAGTGACGGGTCACCGCCCGTGAGCTTCCCCACTGTCCGCCTCCCGGGGTGAGCGCCGATCGCGCGATGGTAGCGGTCGGCCCCGACACCCGCGATCCGCAACACCGCGGCCGACGGGGCCCACCGGCGGGTCGGTCAGAGGATGTCGCCGGGGGAGTAGGCGGCCTCGGCGGGGAACCGTCCCACGACCTTCTCGACGGCGGCGACCACGGCGGCCACCTGGGACTCCGCAGCACCGGTGAACGCCAGGCGGTCCGACATGAGCGCCTCCAACTCGGCGCGGTCCAGCGGCAGACGCTGGTCGGCCGCGAGCCGGTCGACCAGCTCGTTGCGCTCGGCGCCCTCCCGCAGCGCCAGGGCCGAGGCCACGGCGTGCTCCTTGATCACCTCGTGGGCCTCCTCCCGGCCGACCCCGGCACGCACCGCGCCCATGAGGACCTTGGTGGTCGCGAGGAACGGCAGGTAGCGGTCGAGCTCGCGCTCGACGACGGCCGGGAAGACACCGAACTCGTCCAGCACGGTGAGGAAGGTCTCCAGGAGGCCGTCCCAGGCGAAGAACGCGTCGGGCAGCGCGACCCGGCGGACGACCGAGCAGGAGACGTCGCCCTCGTTCCACTGGTCACCGGCGAGTTCGCCGACCATCGAGGCGTGCCCGCGGAGGATCACCGCGAAGCCGTTGACGCGCTCGCAGGATCGGGTGTTCATCTTGTGCGGCATCGCCGAGGAGCCGACCTGCCCGGCGCGGAAGCCCTCCGTCACCAGCTCCTGCCCCGCCATCAGCCGGATCGTCCGCGCCAGTGACGAGGGGGCCGCCGCCAGCTGCACCAGCGTCGTCACGACCTCGTAGTCCAGCGAGCGCGGGTAGACCTGACCGACGGAGGTCATCGCGTGGGCGAAGCCGAGGTGGCCGGCCACCCGCTGCTCCAGCTGTCCGAGCTTCTCCGCGTCCCCGCCGAGCAGGTCGAGCATGTCCTGCGAGGTACCGACCGGGCCCTTGACCCCCCGCAGCGGGTAGCGGGCCAGCAGCTCCTCCAGTCGTCCGAGCCCCACCAGCAGCTCGTCGGCGGCAGTCGCGAACCGCTTGCCCAACGTCGTCGCCTGCGCGGGCACGTTGTGCGAACGGCCGGCCATGACCAGCCCCGAGTGCTGCGCGGCCAGCCGTGCCAGCCGCGCGAGGAGCGCGACGGTGCGACCCCGCACGTGCTCCAGCGACAGCCGGATCTGGAGCTGCTCGACGTTCTCCGTGAGGTCCCGGGAGGTCATGCCCTTGTGGACCTGCTCGTGTCCGGCGAGCGCGTTGAACTCCTCGATGCGCGCCTTCACGTCGTGCCGCGTGACCCGCTCGCGTTCGGCGATGGACGCCAGGTCCACCTGGTCCACCACCCGCTCGTAGTCGCCCGGTGCGTCCTCGGGCACCGGGATGCCCAGGTCTCGCTGGGCCCGCAGCACGGCCAGCCACAGGCGGCGCTCCAGCACCACCTTGTGCTCGGGCGACCACAGTCGCGCCAGCTCCTCGGATGCGTAGCGGCCGGCCAGGACGTTCGGGATGCGGGGCTTCTCAGTCACGACAGGGGATTCTACGGCGCCGCAGGTGGGGCCGTGGGACGAGCCCGGGGGAGCGTCGCGGTCGGCGGCGGGCCGGGGTCGGCGAGGGTCAGACGGGCGCCGGGCCCGTGGACCGCAGCCTGTCGAGCGCCTCGCGCCGGTCCGGCGCCAGCGGCAGGTGCGCGACGACCCCGGTGACGGTGAAGACCCGCCACACGGAGGAGGCGAAGGGGCCGGCTATCACCAGGGGCCGCGCGGCCTCGCGGTGGTCCTCGACCGTCGACAGCACCAGAGCCAGCAGGGTGGAGTCCGCGAAGGTGAGGCCTGACAGGTCCAGGAGGGTGCCGCGCGAGGGCGACCGGAGGGCCGCCGTCAGCGCCTCGGCCAACGGTTCGCTCGCGTCCATGTCGAACTCGCCGCGCGGCGCTACGCCGGCGATGTCGTCCGGCGAGCCGGGAGCGGTCACGACGACAGCAGCTGAAAGGCCCACATGATCAGTCTGGCACGCCCGGCCCGCCGGGAGAAGAACCTGACGCGCGGGTGCGTGAGGGGTTCTTCGCGGTCGTGAGCGCGTGATGGGGGACGAGTGGGGAAATCGTGAGATGGGTGCTCTGTCGGCTTGTTCCCGTCGAACACCGTTCCTCCGGGTCCCGGGGCGGGTCGGGTGGGTGGTCGCCCGCTGTGCCGCCGGCGGCCCGTTCGCGCGACGGAGCCCGTTCGACTAGGACCTCGAACCGGATGTGCGCGGGACGTGCGGGGTTGCGTCGAGCGCGAGTTCGACACGACCTTCCCCCGGACGGCGGATCCTCCGTCGCGCCGCCGCGGGGGTCGCTGAGGCGCCCGGCCCGCTCAGCGGTTGACGGCCGCCGCGATCCGGTGGGCGGCTTCGGCGGGGGTGAGGTGCGTGGTGTCGACGACCTCGGCCTCGGCGTGGAGCCATGTGCGGGCCGCCTCCGCGTACGGGTCGAGGTGCTGGAGACGGAACGGCGAGTCCTGGCCGACCACCGTGTCCCCGGCGATCCGTCCGCGGAGGGTGTCGTGGTCGGCGTGGATGACGAAGTGCCGGACGGGGATCGCGTGGGCGGCGAGACCCGCGCTGATCTCCCGCCAGTACTCCTCGACCAGAACGGTCATGGGCATCACCAGGGTGCCGCCCGTGTATTCGAGGACACGCCGAGCGGTCTCCACCACGAGAGGCCGCCACGGCGGCCAGTGCTGGAAGTTGTCGGTCGCGGGCAGCGCCGGCTCGATGTCCATGAGGGCCTCGCCGACCTTCTCGGCGTCGAACACCCGTGAGTCGGCGAGAAGGCGCTGTACGAGCGCCGCGGTCGTCGTCTTGCCCGCGCCGTGCGTGCCGTTCAGCCATACGATCATGTGCCCCGAGTCTAGTGACATGAGTCGGAGAGTCGCCGCCTGCCGCCGAAGAATCTCCGACTCAGGTCGCTGTAGGCCCTGTCTGATGAATCCCGCCTGGCCCGCGGCGTTTGGCACGCGGCGCCTGGCTCGGACGCCGCGGGGCTTTCCTGCGCTCTCCACCAGACAGGACCTGGCGGCGGCCGGGCCACGGCGACAGCGCGGCACCGGCCGCGAAGGCACCACGGGGCCGCGCGGCGCGCCGGGGCTGTGTCCCCGAAACCCGGGCGCGGGAGTGTGTGCCCCGCGCTCTCGCCGCCGTGCGACCCGGAGGGGTCACGGGCGCGCTTCGTCCGCCGTCCGGGCGGTGAGGTCGGCCCGGCGGTCCACCGGGTCGCCGAGCACCGCCGCGACCAGCTCCGCGAGGGCGGTGCGCGCGGCCTCCCGGTCGTGGTCGGGCGCCGCCGCGAGATGGACCACCAGGTCCGCGCGCACGGCGGAGAGCAACGCGTGGGCGGTGAAGTCGCTGTCCTGCCCGGGGAGTCCGGCGAGCTCGGCTCGCAGCAGCCGGTGCGCCCGCGCGTACTGCTCGGTGCCGTAGGGACTGCCGGCGCCCGAGGACTCCAGCGCGGAGGCCAGGTGGCGGTGGTCGAGCTTGAAGCACAGCATCGCGTCGAGGAGCGCCGCTACCCGCTGCCGCGGGGGCGTGCCCGGGCCCAGGGGCGGTGGCCCCTGTTCGACCTCCGCCCACAGCGGACCGAGCCGCGCCTGCCACAGCGCGCGCAGCAGGCCGGCCCGGTCGCCGTATCCGCGGAACAGCGTCGCCTTCCCGACGCCGGCGGCGGTCGCGACGGCGGCCATGGTGACCTCGTCGGGGGAGGCGCACCGGGCGAACAGGTCATCGGCGGCGGCGAGGACCGCCTCCCGGTTGCGGGTCGCGTCGGCGCGCGGTCGGCGCTCTGGCATGGCTGACTCCCCGGATTGAAAACGGACTGTCGGTCCGTATAGGTTTAAGCGGACCGGCGGTCCGTATGTTACTCCGGGGCATCGCGCCGCTGTCCCGCCACGGCCACTGCGTCCGCTGGCGCCTCGCTCACGACAACCGTTCCCTCGCTCACGACATGGGAGAACATTCGTGCCCACTCCTCACCCTCCCGCCGGACGCATCCTTGTCGTCGGCGCCACCGGCACCACCGGCTCGCGTCTGACCGCGCGACTCCTGTCAGGGGGTCATGCGGTCGACGCCGCCTCCCGCTCCGGCAGGTCGGTCCCGGGGGCGCGGCCCGTCCGCTTCGTCTGGCACGACCCCGCCACCCATGCCGCGGCGCTCGACGGCGCCGACCGCCTGTACCTGGTCCCGCCGGTCGGTGACCCCGGCCCCGCGGCCGTCGTGCTGCCCTTCCTCCGGCGGGCACGCGCCGCCGGGGTGCGACGGGTCGTGCTGCTGAGCTCGTCCGCGGTGCCCGCGGGGGGCCCGGCGGTCGGGGAGGTGCACGCCGCGCTTCCCGGTCTCGTCCCGGAGTGGGCGGTGCTCCGCCCGTCGTGGTTCATGCAGAACTTCCTCGGCGATCACTTCCACGCCCGCAGCGCCCGCGAGGAAGGGGTCCTCCGCACCGCCACCGGCGAGGGTCGCGTCGCCTTCGTCGACGCCGGCGACATCGCCGCGGTGGCCGCCGCGGTGCTCACCGCCGAGGCGCCCCCGGCCGGAGAGTTGCTGCTCACCGGCGCGCAGGCGCTGAGCTACGACCGGGTGGCGGAGGAGCTCTCCCGGTCCTGCGGGCGGCGTGTCGTGCACGAGCGTCTCACCGTGGCGGCCATGGTCGACCGCCTGGCGGCGGAACTGCCCCGTCCCTTCGCTGAGTTGCTCGCCTCGTTGGACTCGGCCGTCGCCCGCGGCGAGGAGGAGCGGACCACCGACACCGTCCTCCGGCTGACGGGGCGCCCGCCCCGCGCCCTCGCGGACGTTCTCCGCGACGAGGCTGCGGCGCCACCCGCGGCCGGGCGGGTCAGGGAGTCCCGCTGAAACGGCGGCAGCCGCGGGAGGCTTCGGTGTGATACGCCAAGTACCCGACTGATCACGCTTTTTGGGAGCTTCGAGGGGTTTTCAGGTAAGTTCGTCCCCGTGTGGCCCGCGCAACACCCGGACGGGTGCGGTCGTCTCCCCGGCTGCCGTTCCCTTCCGGGTCGGCCTGCGGGGGAGGGCACGGGTCGCCGGCCGACCGGCCGCTGAACAGCGACACAGTTGTCCGTCCCGGAGCCCAGGAGTCCTCACATGACCACCGACGCCCTCCTCACCCATGACACGGCGCAGGCCGCAGAGCGGCTGGGGCGGGGGTCGATCCGCGTCGAGGAACGGGACCTCTCGTTCCAGGGGTTCGGCTACACCTGCCGCGTCGTGCGCCCCCAGACACCCGTGACCGAACCGATCCTGGTGCTCGGCGGATCGGCGCAGGACCGCAACTCCTGGACCCGGCACGAGAAGTGGCTGAGCGCCGTCGCCGAGGTGATCACGGTCGACCTACCGGGCTACGGGACGGCCGACTTCCTGCCGAGCCGCCACGGCGTGGACTTCCTGGCCGCCGCCGCACGGCACCTGCTCGACGAACTCGGCGTGCGGCGCGTCAACCTCGTCGGCGCCTGCTACGGCGGTGCCGTCGGCGTGCGGCTGGCGCAGCACCACCCGTCCCTGATCGCGCGGCTGCTGCTGGTCGGCATGACCACGCACGTCACCGCGGAGTACACGGCCTCGATGAAGCGCTGGGCCGAGATGATCGAGCGGGGCGAGACCGCCGCGGTCGCCCGGGAGCTCGCCGACGGCTTCGTCTCCCCGCAGGGCGCCGGGCGAGTGCGCCGGCACGCCGCCATGGCCCGCCTCGTCCACCAGCAGATCGTGGGCCAGACCCCCGAGCAGCGCCGCAGGTCCACCGAGCACAACACCCGGATGCTGCGCCACGAGTGGTTCCGGCCGGCGCCCGTGCCGGCCGTGCCGAGCCTCGTCGTGACCGGCGAGTACGACACGCTGACCACCCCGGCCATGGGACGGGACGTCGCCCGGCAGCTGCCGCTGGCGCGGTTCCTGACCATCGGGGAGACCGACCACCTCGCGCCGATGGAGCGGATCGCCGACTTCGCCGACCTGCTCGTGCGGTTCTGCACCGACGCCTCGCTGGACGGCCTGCCTTACTCCGGCGCGCCGGAGACCTACGGCACCTCGCTCGCCCGGCCCTGACCCCGGCTCGCCCCGCCGGCCTGTCCGCGGGCCGGGCCGACTGATCGGCCGTGCGACGTCCGGGACGCGGGCATCGCAGGGCATGGTCCGGACGCCACCGTCGGCGCCTCCGGGTGTGGTCCGGACGGCACCGCGCGGAGCAGCATCTCGTGGGCGATCCGGTCGGCCTGCCGGAACAGCGCCGCGTCCGTACCGGCCCGGGCCCCGATGGCCGTGTTCCACTCCAGCCCCTCCAGCGGGATGCCGAAGGCGAAGAGGTCGGCCGCCGGTCGGCCCTGGTGGTCCCGCACGCGGAAGTCGGTGAGGTCGACGTCCAGGGCACCGGTGGGGGGTCCGTCGCCCGACGGGCCGGCCCGGTGGGCCCGCGCCGTCCCCGACCGCACCAGCCCCGCCAGCAGCGGGTCGGCGGTCCGCGAGAGGTCGGCGGCCGGGAGCCAGGCGTCCAGCAGGCGCCGGGTCCGCACCGGCCGGTCCGGCAGCGAGGCGGTGCGCACTGTGAAGCAGCCCGGTTCGCCGTCCTCGCCGTCGGTGGTCACCACCGGTTCCGCCCCGAGGAACGCGACCACGCCCGCCTCGGCCAGCGCGAGGAGCTCCGCGGCCCGCGACGCCGGTGGACCGCTCGCCACGTGGGCGCCGAAGGACCGGAACTCCGCCAGCTCCGCGACCGACGCCGCGTCCAGGACGCCGGAGGCGGCAAGGCGCCGCACCGGGCCCTTGATCGCGGCGACCGCGGCAGCCGCGGCCTTCAGGGGGGAGCGCTCCGGATCGAGCGCCCCCGCCAGGTCGTCGGCCAGCCACTGCCGCACCCACGCGTCGAGCCCGTCCGCGCCGGGGAACACCCGGCCCGACAGCGGCCGGTCGATCGCTCCCGCGTCGAAGCGGTGCCGCGCGTCGGGGACAGCGGCGGCGACGAGCGCGGTCTCCGCCTCCGACCCGGGGGCGGTGGCCGCGTACTCTCCGAGGAACTCACCGCCCGGGACCGTCAGCGCGCCGGGGCTGTGGTCCGCCAGGTTGCGGTACCAGGCGAGCCCGGCCTCCCTGAGGATCAGTGGCCGCACGGCCTCCCGGAAGGAGACGCTCCCGGGCGCGGACGCCGTCAGCCGCTCCACCGCCGCCGCGTCGAGCACCACGAGCCGGTGACCGGGTTGCATCGCGGCGTGCGCGATGGCACGGGCGAGATAGGGCACGCCGCGCCCCGAGGTGGCGAGGATGCGGGGCTCGCGTCCGGACGCCACGTACCGCAGCCGCCCGGCAGGGAGGCCGCCGGACGGCCCTGGGGCCGGCTCGAACCGCCCCCCGCGCCCCTCGGTGACCAAGGCGAGCTGGTCGAAGAAGCCCATGCCCAGCCCGCGGAACACCACCGTCGACCCCGGAGGGAGCGCGGTCGTGTCGCGCTCCTGCGCGTGGCCGGCCGGCAGGTGGACCAGGCCGTGCCGTGCCGCGTGGGCGGCGAGCCCGGCGTCCGCCGCTGAGGGGGCGCGGTCGGTGTGGCCGGTGGCGAGCGCCACCGCGTCCGCGAGCAGGTCGGGAGTGCCGGCCAGCGTGACCAGGAGACGGCCGTCGGGGGTGCGCGTCAGGCCGGTCGCCCGGGTCGGGTGGTGCACCACGCGCACCCCCGGCGGCGCCCCCGCCACCGTGGTGCGGTGGGCCCAGGAGAGGTAGCGGCCCATCAGCGCCCGCGCCGGATAGGCGTGGGCCTCGGGGCCGTCACCGGGGCCGTGCCGCTCGGCCCAGTCGCGCAGCGAGGGCCCCGGGGAGGGCGGCCCGGTCAGTCGGGCGTCGGCGTCGGGGAAGGCGGTCGCGTGCCCGGCGAGGGTGTTCATCAGCAGCAGCGGTGACTGGTCCGGGTCCCACACCCGGCCCGCGCCGGGCGGATGCGGGTCCACGACGTGGATCTCGGCGTGGGCCCCCGGCCCGGCGGAGAGGTGCGCGACGAGCCGCGCCACGACGGCCGAGCCGCGGGGGCCGGCGCCGATGACGGCCAGCACCGGCGGGCGGGGAGCCGGGGTGTCGTCCGGGAGCCGGGGGGTCACGCCGCCGCGCCCTGCTCGGGCTCGTCCCAGATGTCCGCGAGGACCCGGAGGAGGTTGCCGCCGAGGATCTTGCGCAGATCCTCCGCCGAGTAGCCCCGGCCCGCCAGCACCTCGGTGATGCGGGGGAGGTCGGCGGGGGTCCCCATGCCGACCGGGTGGATGCGCTCCAGGTTCAGCTCGTCGTCGATGATCGGGATCTCGGGGTACAGGCGGCGGACCCGGGCCATCCCCTCCCTGCTGTACTTGCGCTCGTCGCCGACGTCGGTCCCGACGACGACGTGGTCCACCCCGGCGATCTCGACGAGATGGTCGATGTTGTCGGCGAAGACCTCCGGGCCCACCGGGGCGCGGAGTCCCTCGGGGCTGAGGAACCCCGCCTTGGCGGCCAGGCCGAAGACCCCGCCGCGCGCGGCGAGTTCACGGACCACTCGGTCGCTCTTGTTGCGGGGGCTCTCCACGTAGCGGGTCAGGCCGGCGTGGGTGACGAGCACCGGCTTCTCCGACAGTTCGATGGTCTCCAGGGTGGAGCGCTCGCCGGTGTGGGAGAGGTCGAGCGCGATGCCGAGCCGGTTGCACTCGCGGACCAGGGAACGCCCGAACCGACTGAGACCGCCGTTGGCGGTCTCGCCGGACCCGTCGGCCGCGAAGTTCCGGTTCTGGTAGGTCAGCCCGAGGAAGCGCAGACCGAGCTGGTGCAGGGCGGCGAGGCGCCACAGCTCCTCCCCGACCGGCTTGCTGTCCTCGAAGCCCACGAACCAGGCGACGGAGCCTTCTGCCTTGGCGCGGTGGACGTCCGCGATGCCGCGCCCCTGGAAGACCCGACCACCGGTCTCGGCCAGCCGCTGCTGCCAGCCGACGATGTTGGCGACGGCGGCGTCGTAGTCGCCCGAGATGACGGTGGCGTGGTTGAACGCGGTGACGCCCGACGCGGCGAGCTTCGCCAGGTAGGTCTCGTCGGCCCACGACAGCGGGGTGCAGTCGAGGGCGTTGAAGACCACGCTGTCGCGGTGCAGCGCGGCGGCGTCGACAGCGGGGGAGGGGGAAGCGGTGGACACGGGCGGCCTCCTGATCGTGGAGCGGGGGGATGGGGGCGGTCGTCGGCCGCCGGCGGGCTGCGGTCAGCCCGAACGCAGACTCCGTCGCAGCCCGAGGCTGCGTTCGACGAACACGACGGCGACCACGGAAAGGACCACCAGGCAGACCGACAGCGCCGCGACGGCGGGGTCGCTGCGGTACTCCACGTACTGCAGGACGGCCACCGGCAGCGGTGTCACGTTCTGCCCGGAGACGAAGAGCGAGATGACGGTTTCGTCGAAGGAGAGGAGGAAGGCGATGACGCCGCCGGCGACGACGCCGGGCATGATCGTCGGCAGGATGATGCGGCGCGCCACGGTGAAGGTGTCGGCGCCCAGGGTGCGCGCCGCCTCCTCGGCACGCGGGTCGGCCCCGGCCAGCGAGGCGCACACCGTGCGCACCACGTAGGGGATGGTGATGCCCAAGTGCGCCAGGACGAGTCCGGTGTAGGTGTCGGTCAGCGGGATGGGGGCGAAGAGCACCAGCAGCGCCAGCCCCAGCACGATGTTGGGCACCAGCAGCGGCGACAGGAAGGCCGACTCCATCGCCTCGCGCCCGCGGAACGGGACCCGGGAGAGGGCGAGCGCCGCCGGGACGCCCGTCACCACCGCCAGCAGCGCGGTGATCGAGGCGGTGACCGCGCTGACCTGGATGGCCGAGCGGAAGTCGTCGTTGGCGAAGACCTGCCGGTAGGCGTCGAGGGTGAAGCCCTCGGGCGGGAACCGCAGGAACGTGGCGTCGTCGAAGGAGACGACGAACACGACGATGATCGGGGCCAGGAGGAACAGGTACAGGACGACCAGCAGGGCGCCCCACGCCACCCGCCCGGTGGGACCGGTTCTCACGACGGGGTACCCCTCTCTCCCAGGATCCGGCGTTCGACGAACCGCTGGAGCCGCGTGTAGACCACGATCACGAGCCCGAAGAGCACCAGCAGCACGATCGAGAGCACGGCGGCGACCGGCCAGTTCAGCGACGTGATCGCCTCGTCGTAGATCTCGGTGGCCAGCACGAAGACACGGCCGCCACCGATCAGGCGCGGGGTGACGTAGCCGCTGAGGCTGAGCACGAAGACCAGCAGCCCGGCGGTGAGCACCCCCGGCAGCGTCAGCGGGAGGACCACCCGGCGCAGCACGGCGGGCCGGCCGGCACCCAGCGATGCCGCCGCGCGCTCCAACTCGGGGTCCAGTCGCCCGAATCCGCTGATCATCACGAGGATGGCGAAGGGCATGTAGATCTCGGTGGAGGCGATGACGACGCCGGTGAGGTTGTTGGCCAGCTGGATCGGGGTGTCGGTCACCCCGATCGACTGGAGCGTCTTGTTCACGACCCCCTGGTTGCCGAGGATGGCCATCCAGCCGAAGGTGCGGGCCACCGAGGAGATCAGCAGCGGGGTCACCGCCAGCGCGATCAGCAGCCCCCGCCACCTGCTCGTGGTACGGGCCAGGAACAGCGCCAGGGGGTAGGAGAGCAGCAGCGTGAAGACCGTGACGAGCACCCCGAGCTCGACGGTCTGCCAGATGACCCGCCAGTAGTGGCCGTCGCCCAGGACGTCCGCGAAGGTGCCCAGCGTCAGCGTCTGCCGGATCGCCCCACCGGGGAGCGGTTCGTTGAACGCCATCCGGGCGACCCACACCAAGGGCATGGCGTAGGTCAGCAGGAGTGCCACCAGCCCCGGCAGCAGCAGCGCCGTGGCACTGGCCCGGGCGCTGGTGGTGCGTCCCGAGGTGCTGCTGCTGGACGAACCGCTGTCC
>NZ_JAAVJB010000097.1 GCF_012034385.1 Streptomyces spiramenti | reverse complement strand
CCGCCGACCTGCCGGTCGGCGAGTCGGTCACCGGTGAGAGCCACTGCACCGGCAGGAACACGCTCGCCCGGGTCCCACCGGTGATGGAGGGGCGGAACTCGATCCGCATGCCGAACCGCTCACCGGCCAGCCGGGCGGCGGCCAGGCCGAGGCGGCTGCCCGACAGATCGGTGATGTCCAGCGGCCGTTCGAGGTCCACGGTGGTGCGGGCACGCTGCAGCGTCTCCGTCCGCATGGGAAGGCCGCTGTCGTCGATGTGCAGCACGATCCCGCTGGAGGCGCTCTCCACCGTGACGTGGACCTGGGTGGTGGGCGGGCTGAACTGCAGCGCGTTGTCGATGAGTTCGGACAGCACGTGGATGGCGGCGTTGACCGCCGGGCCCCGCACGCCCTGCGGTACCGGCGGAAGCGCCGCCACGACCCGGGTGAAGTCCTCGCTGCGGCCCACCGCCGCGCGCACCACGTTGGCGATCGGCACGGGGCGGGGCCAGGGGCGGCCGGTACGCCGGGCGCCGGTGAGGACCAGCAGGCGCTGCGCGAGCAGGTCCATCGGCGCCAGCAGCCGGTCCAGCGCCTCTAGGTCCTTCCGGACCTGGCTGTGCGGCACGCTGGCGTGGACGTCGTCCTGCCAGTACGGAAGCTTGCGGCGGTCCAGCTCCGCAACCTGCGCGGTGACGGCCGCCTGCACGCGGGAGGCGCCGCTCTCCAGCACGGACAGCGCGCTCGCCAGCCTGCGGCGTTCGGCGTACATGGACCGGACCGCGGTCTCCACCAGGTTCCGCACGGCGGGGTGGGACGGCAGGTGCTCCTCGCCCTCGGCGAGGACGGTGTCCGCCGAGGCGCGGCTCTGCACACCGTCCGTGGCCCACGGCAGCGAATGTCCGGCAGCGCGTTCCAGATCCGCGTGCAACGCGTCGAGCTCGGCCTCCAACCGTGCAGCCCTGGCCCGCTCGGCGAGCAGCGCACGCTGCGTCCGCGCCGCGCGTCGTCGTGCGACGAGCGTGCCGACGCAGCCGAGCGCGGTCAGTGCGGCGGCCACCGAGGCCGCCACGGGGACCGCGTCCGGCGACACCAGGGCCACGGCCCCGACGGTCGCGAGCCAGATCCCCGCGCAGACGGCGACCACCGCGACGGTGGACCGCCGGTTTCGTCGGCCCTCGGCGCTGGGCGCGGGCGGTTCCGGCGCGGGGCGCGCCGCGCCGGACGGCGCCTCGTGGGTCATAGGGAGCTCCTCGTTGCGGAGAGCGCGCAGGCGAAAGGGCCGCTGCCGGCAGGGGGACCGGTGGTGCGCATTGGCCAGACCTCTAGACGTTCAACGGACGTGCGGGCGGCGGGGGTCGCGATGACCCGGCACCTCGGCCCGGCCCTCCGCCCCCGCGGGTCGGTCCCACCGCCGGGCCCGTCGCGTCGGGGACACCGGCCCGGAGCGCCGAGCGCGCCGTGCCTCTCCGTCGCGCCGTGCACCGAAGGCGGACCACGACAGAGCCACGGATCGAACATCCGTCTGGGTTCTGACGCGTGGCCAACACAATAGTTGTAGTGGGCCGATTGCTGAACCGGTGCGGTGGACGAGACGGGAACGTTCTCTGTCTTGTGACCGACCGACCCACCGCTCGGCCGTGACGTGGTGACCTGTGAGCCTTCGGCACATCACCGGCCGGCAGGCCCGTTCCGAGCCGGCCGCGCTTCCGGAGCGCACATCCGCCGCCCCATCCGTCGACGCGGGTCGCGAGCGCGTCCGGGCGGCGCCGAAGCGCCGGCCGGGGCGGTCGTCGTTGTCGGAGGGTCGGTCAGCCGAGCTCCCTCACCTGCACGTCGCGGAACCACACGTCGGAACCGGTGTGGTGGTTCTGCAACCCGATGCGGCCGGAGGAGAGGTCGCGGTCGGGCGACGCGTCGGTGGAGTCGAACTCGTTGATGAGGGAGCCGTTGAGGTACACCGTGACCACGCGGTCGATCACGACGATCTCGTAGCTGTTCCACTCCCCGGGCGGGTTGAGCGCGGCGTCACGCGCCTCGATGTCGGCGCCCTGGAAGCTGTAGATGGCGCCTGTGGTCAGCTCGGGCACGTCGGTGGCGTCGATCTGCACCTCGAAGGCGCGGTTGCGCGCGCCCGCGTCGCCCGCCGGATCCGGAAGCCCGATGTGCACACCGGAGTTGTCGTCGCCGCCCATCTTCCAGTCGAGCTTCAGGTGGTAGTCGGTCAGCTCGTCCGGGTGGCTGATCAACCCGAGGCCGCCGATCGACCGCATCGTGCAGTCGGCCTGGGTGACGAACCCACCCGGACCCGCCATCTCCCACGACGCCAGGCTCTCGTCGGTACCGTCGAAGAGCATGCGGTAGCCCTCCTCGGGCTGTGCCGGGGTGCAGGGCTCCTCCCACAGCCGCAGATGGTCCCAGTTCACGTGCCGGTCGTCGTCCTCACCCGCCGAGACCGTGATCGTGTTGGTCCCCTGCACCAGAGCGAGTCCCTCGACGTGATCGGCCCACGTCTGCCAGGTGTTGGTGGTCTCCACCGCGATCTGGCCCAGGTCCTCGCCGTTGACGTCCAGCGAGATCGTCTTGGTGCCGACGTAGGGGTTGGGTCCGTTGGCATAGCGGAAGGTCACCGGGTAGGTACCGGCCTCCGCCACGTCGACCCGCCAGGTCAGGGAGGCGCCGATGTTGTTGAAGCCGTCGACGAAACCCTCTCCGGTGAAGTGCGGGTGCTCGTCGTCGATGTCCGCGCCGCCGCCCAGCTCCCCGTCCTCGGCCTCGTACACACCGGTCTCGTTGGGAGGCGCGACATACCCGGGGATGGAGTGGAGGGTGTACCACGCCTCGGTGCTCCACAGCGCCGTGCCGTCCTCCGCCGCGAACGGCCGGGGGGACCTCACATGCGCCACCCGGTCCTCACGCAGACCGGGGACCACCAGGCTGACGGTGTGCCCGTCCGAGGAGAGCGAGGCACCGGTGACGGTCAGCTCCTCCTGGTTCCGCTTGGGACCGCCGTACTGCGAGGTGGGGTTGTAGGACCACTGCCGCACCAGGTAGCGGTCGGCGAGGTCCGCCACCAGCTCGGTGGCGACCGGCTTGGTGTAGGTGATGTCGAACCCGTCCTCCGTGACCTCCATGGACCGCATGTCCATGGCGTCCTCGGAGGTCGGGGTCAGCTTCTGGAGCCCGTAGGGGAACTTGCCGGGCTGCTCCCAGTTGCCGCCGCCGCCGATCCCGCCGACGTAGAACGACCCGTCCGGACCGAGCGCGAGGCGACTGACGCCCGACTCCAGCCCCTGCGTCATCCGGAAGACGGCGCCCTGCTTCCGGCCCTCGACCTCCTCCAGGAAGGCGCGCTGCAGACCGCCGTAGGTCACGTCACCGATGAGGAGCTGTCCGGCGAAGGGCCCCTCCTCGACGAGAACCGGGTTGGTGGGGGAGTTGGAGATCTCGCCGTGCGGCAGCCACACCACCGGGTCGACGACCGGCCGGTCGTCGAACGGGCCGGCGGGGGTGGTGTAGTGGTTGTAGAAGCCGCCCTCCTCGATCTCCACGAGCTTCGACGCGGGGAGCCAGTCGCCCTGGTTGTCCGTCACGAAGATCTCGCCCTCGCCGCCCCAGCCGATGCCGTTGGGGGTG
The DNA here is from genome assembly GCF_012034385.1 of Streptomyces spiramenti. GTDB lineage: Bacteria > Actinomycetota > Actinomycetes > Streptomycetales > Streptomycetaceae > Streptomyces > Streptomyces spiramenti. Next base: position 14,751 of record NZ_JAAVJB010000097.1, on the reverse strand, counting down.
CGCAGCCCGCCGGCGACGTACTCCACCTCGCCGGACTCCTTGTCGATCCGCACCGACGTACCGCGGTTGTCGACGTGCTGCGGCACCGTGGTCCGGCCGCCGGGAGTGATGGCGACGGAGAGGTTCAGGTAGTAGTGGTCGTCGTCGGCCAGCAGCCCGAAGCCGAACTCGTGGTACGTACCCCCGCTGGGCCAGGTGGCGATGGCCTCCGTGTCCTCGTAGAAGCCGTCGCCGTCCGCGTCCACCAACCTGCTGAGCTGGTGCTTCTCCGAGACGATGATCTCGCCGTCCTCGACGAGCACGCCCTGCGGCTCGTTCATGTCGGTGGCGACGACCTCGGTGGAGACGGTGTCCGGTCCGGCGTCGGCCCCGACGGTGCCGTCGACGACCTCCACCGCTCCGTCGAAGCTCTCGCGCCCCGCCCAGGTGGTGATGACCATGCGGCCGTCGTCGAACCAGTCCATCCCCGTGACGCGGGGCTCGAACCCCTCCGGCCGCAGGTCGGTCACCTCGTAGTTCGGGTGCACCCCCGCCAGTGGCGCGTTGTCCCCCGGGCTCGCGTCCGCGTCCAGGCAGGACTTGACGCCGGGCGAGGTGACACGGGTGACGCCCGCGTCCGTGGTCAGCGCCGACCCGGGCACCGTCTCGAAGGCCGACTCGCCCGGCGGGCGCCACTCCAGGCGGAGCGCCTTGCCGTGGGCGCCCTGGAAGTACGCGATGCGGAGCGCGTTCGGCCCCTCGTCCAGCTCCGCGGAGCCGTCCGCGCCGGTGGGCGGCTGCCGACGGTCGTTCTCGATGATCTCCTCGTCGCCGATGTACAACCGGGAGCCGTCGTCGCTGGTGACACGGAACTCGTAGCTCCCGGCCTCCGGGGCGTGGATGTTGCCGATGACCTGCGCCATGAAGTTGTTGGCGGCGCCGCCGAAGTCGGCGGTGGTCTCCCAGTCCACGTCCGGTCGCAGGACGTCGATGTTGGGGGTCTGCCCGTCGGTCAGGGTGCAGATCCGCTCCGGCTCGAAGCCGACGTCGAAGACCCGGAGGGTCACGCCGGGTTCCTGCGGCGGCAGGTCCCCGGAGGGAGCCGCGCCGGCCGCACCTGCCGGGACGAGCACCGCGGCGAGCATCGCGAGGCCCACCGCCCCGGCCGCGTGACGTCGTGATCGTGGAAGCATGTGCAGACTCCTTCGTCCGGGTCTCCGACGTTGCGTGGTCTCCGTGCCCCCGCTTCGCTCCGTGCTCAGATCACGCGGGCCCCGTCCCGCGAGGTGAAGGTGTCGAGCCGTCCGCACATCCCCCAGGCGTCGCCGGGGTCCCCGCGGTGGACGGTGGCGGACCGCAGATGCGCGGTATCCCCCTCGGCCAGCGCCGCCAGGTGCGCCGCGGTCCGGGCGACCTCCGCCGCCGGTCCGGTGTCGAAGGTGCGCCGCCAGTCGCCCAACCGCGGGCGGACCAGTCGGAGCGCGGCCGTGTGGAAGTCGGCCATCGCGGACCGGTCACCACCCGCCGCGCGCTCGCGCAGCGCGGCGTAGCCGTCGAGGGCCAGGTCGCGGCGGCGGCGGGCGCTGCCCTCCCGGTCCGTCGTGTCGAGTTCGGCGGCGGATCGGTAGGCGTCCGGGTCCGCCAGCACCTCCGGCGGGAAGGTGAACACCGCGTCACCGGCCTCGGGGAGGCCCGCGTTCTGCATCAGCACCAGGATGCGCAGGCTCCCCTCGTTGACGAGGCGGTGCACCGTCCCGGGCGTGAACCACACGAGGTCGCCCTCGGCCAGCGGGACGGTCGCAGCGCCCTCGGAGGTGACGACCTGGACCGCGCCGGTGCCGCCGGCGACCGCGTACGCCTCCGTACAGACCAGGTGCATGTGCGGGGTACCGCCGCAGAGACCGTCGGAGCCCGGGGGAGCGGGCCAGTCGTACACGCGCAGCCGGGACAGGGCGATGCCCCCGGGCAGGGCCGCGCCGCCGGTGGCAGCGGCGGGACGCTCGGTCCGCTGGGGGCTGTCGGTGTCCTGCGGTCGGTTCACGGGGCTCCCTCCCCCGGCCCGCCACCGCGCGTCGCGGCCCCGGAAGGGGCGGGCGAGGCCGTGGGGGCATGGGGTGACTCGCGTGGCTGGGGCGCGGCCCCGCGCGGGCGTCCGGCCGGGACGCATCGGCGGGGGTGCTCGGGCGGGGACGGTGGCCGGAGGTCTCCGGGCCTGTCCTCGTGGTGGGTGGGGGTGGGGGCGTCCGGTCGCGGCGGCGGGTACCGGGGCATGGCGGCCGTACAGGGACGGGAGGGACAACTCCCGCATTCGTATGCAGAAAGCGTTTTCCATCCAGGACGGTAGGCCGCGCGAAATTCGGTGTCAACATCGCCGTCACGGTCCGGTCGCCGGGGCCCGGGGCCGCGTCAGCCCGGGGGCGGCGGGTCGTGGGGACGGCCCGCGGAGCGGTCCGGGCAGGAGTCACGCACCCTGACCAGCCCCGGCACCAGGACGTCCTCGCCGTGGAGCGGGCCCGGCGCGAGCGCGAGCGCGGCGGCGCGCGCGCCGATCTCGGCGAGCGGGAAGTGGACCGTGGTGAGTCTCGGGGTCACGTCGGCGGCGGTCTCGATGTCGTTGAAACCCGTGACGGCGATGTCGTGGCCGGGCCGGAGGCCCCCGTCGCGCAGCGCCGTCATGGCGCCCACCGCCATGAAGTCGTTCCCCGCGCAGAGCACGTCGGCCGCGCCGAGCCCACCGCTCCTCAGCAGCCGACGGGTGGCCCGGTACCCGCCGCCGCGATCGAACGCGTCGCTCTCGACGGCGATGATCCGGCCGCCGTTCGCAGCCAGGCCCCGCCCGAGGCCGTCGGTTCGCTCCCGCACCGTCTCCAGGCGACCGGAGCCGGTGACGACCACTGCCCGCCGGTAGCCGAGACCGGCGACCGCCGCCCCCAGGGCGCGAGCGCCGCCGAGGTTGGCGGGCCGTACCGCGGGCAGGCCGTCCGCCGGGCGGCCGATGAACACCGCCCGCCCGCCGCTGTCGGCGAGCGTGCGCAACTCGGCGACGAGCGCGTCGGCGTGCGGGCTGCCCACGGTGCGGCTGCCGCCCACCAGCACGGCGCGGGGGCGCTGGCCGAGGATCGTGCGCAGCGAGGTGAGTTCGCGCGCCGTGTCGCGGCCGGTGAGCGCGATGGTCACGATGACGCCGTGCCGCTGCGCGGAGCGGGCGACGCCCTCGGCGATCGCCGAGAAGTAGGGGTCGTCGATGCTGCTGACCAGCAGTGCCAGGACGGGGGCGGTGCCCCGGGCGATGGCCTGCGCCGACAGGTCGGGCCGGTAGTCGAGTTCCCGAGCCGCCCGCAGTACCCGCTCCCGGTGCTGCTGCCCCACGCGCCGCGTGCTCTGGTGCAGCACCCGCGAGGCCGTCGCCGGTGAGACGCCGGCGCGTGCCGCGACATCGGCGAGCGTCGGCGCACCCCTGGTCGCGCGGCTCCTCGGCTTTCGCACGGACCACCCCGTTTCTCTCCAGGCATTGACGCCCCATCAGGCTGTACTTAACATCCCCGAAATGGGAAAGCGCTATCCCGCGCCCAGCCGACTTCGCTGGCAAGCGCTTTCCAGGCACGGTCAGGCTCCATCCGTCGTCCCCACCAGCGACGCGAGGTCCGCATGACGCAACAGACCGAGAACGTGCCCGTCCGGACCGCCGCCCGCGGTTCCGATCCACCGACGGAGAAACCCCCGCGGGAGAATTCCCGATGGGCGTCCCGCGCGAGCGCCGCCGTGTATCCGGCCGTCTTCCTCGCGCTCCTGCTGGCCACCTGGTTCGTCGTCACCGGCGCGGGGATGGTCCAGCCGTACATCATCCCGTCCCCCGCGGACACCTGGTCGGCCTTCGTCGACCACCCCGAGTACCTCTGGTCCCACACGCTGGTCACCACGGGGGAGACCGTCGCGGGCTTCGTCATCGCCGCGGTCGTCGGTGTGCTCGTCGCCGTGCTGATGGTCTACTCCCCGGCGCTGGAGAAGACCTTCTACCCGCTGATCCTCTTCGCCCAGGTGATTCCCAAGATCGCGATAGCGCCGCTCTTCGTCGTCTGGCTGGGATTCGGCGCCAGCCCCAAGATCCTCGTCGCCGTCCTGATGGCCTTCTTTCCCGTGGTCATCTCGGGCATCAGCGGACTTCGTTCGGTCGACCCGGAACTCCTGGAACTCACCTCGACCATGGGCGCCTCCCGGATCAGGACGTTCTGGAAGGTCCGATTCCCTGCCGCCCTGCCCGAACTGCTCTCGGGGCTCAAGGTGGCCGCGACCCTGGCGGTCACCGGAGCGGTCGTCGGCGAGTTCGTGGGAGCCAACTCGGGGCTGGGCTACGTGATCCTCCAGGCGAACGGCAACGTCGACACCGCCATGCTCTTCGCCGCGCTCATCATCATGTCCGCGCTGGGCGTGCTCCTCTTCGCCGTCATCCAGGTCGCCGAGAACCTCCTGATCCCCTGGCATGCCTCCCGCCGCAACCGGGGCTGACCCCGCCCACCCGCACGAACACGGAAGGACGTCCCCCATGCCCACTCGCACCTCGGCCCGTCCGGCCCGTTCGACCGCCGCCGCGCTCCTCGCCGGCGCCTGCGCCCTCGCCCTCACCGCCTGCGGCGGTCAGGGCGAGGCGAGCGAGGGCGACAGCGTCACCCTGCAACTCAACTGGTACCCCTACGGCGAGCACGCGGCCTTCTACCACGGCGTCGCGGAGGGGATCTACGAGAAGCACGGCATAGCACTGACCATCGAGGCGGGTCAGGGCTCCGCGCGGGTCGTGCAGGCCGTCGGCCAGCAGGACTTCGACTTCGGCTGGGCCGACACCCCCGCGCTGCTGGCCAACGTCGACCAGGGCGTCGACGTGCGCTCCGTCGGCGTCTTCCTCCAGTCCACCCCCTCGGCGGTCCAGGTGTTCAGCGACACCGGGATCGCCGAACCGGACGACCTGCGGGGGCGGACGATCGCCGTCTCCGCGGGCGACGCGGTCACCCTCACCTTCCCGCTCTACCTCGACGCCGTCGGTCTCACCGAGGCAGACGTCACCCAGCAGAACCTCGACTCCGCCGGCAAGAACGCGGCGATGATGGTGGGCCGGGTCGACGGCCTCATCGGCTTCGCCCACGACCAAGGGCCCAAGATCGCCGACGAGAGCGGCCGGGACGTCACCTACCTGCGCTACACCGACGCCGGGCTGAACTTCTTCAGCAACGGCCTGGTCGCCCACAACTCCACCATCGCCGACGACCCGGAGCTGGTGGAGCGCATGGTCGCCGCCACCACCGAGGCGTTCCTCGCCGCGCAGGACGAACCGGACGCCGCCGTCGCGGCGATGGCCGGCAAGAACCCGCAGATGCCCTCCGCCGACGTGCTGCTCCAGCAGTGGCGGCAGACGATCCCGCTCCTCGCCACCGACCGGACCGAGGGGCAGGACCCCGGAGTGACCGACGAGGCGGACTGGCGGGAGACCATCGAGGTCCTGGCCGAGGCCGGACTCCTCGCCGAGGCGAGGGAGACCGACGTGTACTTCGACGGGTCGTTCACCGGAGGAGGGGAGTGACCGCGTTCGCACGGAGGTCGCGACCCGCTCCGACCCGCGCCGCCACGCCGGCGCTCGGCGCGGGCGAACCCATGGTGGGCATCCACGGGGTGGACGTCACCTTCCGGAGCAAGGGCCGCACCGTCGAGGCGCTGAGCGGTATCGACCTCTCCGTGGCACCCGGCGAGTTCCTGAGCATCGCCGGCCCGTCCGGGTGCGGCAAGTCCACGCTGCTCCGCGTCATCGCCGGCCTGACCGGGGTGAGCGCGGGCGAGGTCACCCTCCGCGGGACCGAGGTGCGCGGACCGCGCCGCGACGTCGGGTTCGTCTTCCAGCGCGCCGCGCTGCTGGACTGGCGGAACGCCCGCGACAACATCCTCTTCCAGGCGGAGATGCGCGGTCTGCCCCGCGCCTGGTCCCGGGACAGGGCCGCCGAACTCATCGAGATGACCGGCCTGTCGGGGTTCGAGACCGCCATGCCGTTCGAGCTCTCCGGCGGCATGCAGCAGCGGGTCTCCCTGTGCCGCGCGCTGCTCCACGAGCCGGACATCCTGCTCATGGACGAGCCCTTCGGCGCCCTCGACGCGCTGACCCGGGAGAACATGAACGTCGAGCTGCGCCGGATCTGGGAGGCGACGGAGATGACCGTCGTCCTGGTGACCCACTCCGTGGCGGAGGCCGTCTACCTCGCTTCGCGCGCGGTGGTGATGGGGCCACGCCCCGGACGGGTCATCGAGGAGTTCGCCGTCGACATCCCCGGCCACCGCGCGTACGAACCGACCCTGGAGAGCGCCGAGTTCCAGCGGGTGAGCGCCGGTATCCGGGAGCTGCTCGGAGCGGGCGCCGCCGGCGACTGACCCCGTCGGAACCGCCCCCGACCCGGGGGGGCACGCACCCCCTCGCGACCTGCCGCGATCCGCCCGGCCCGGCGATCCACGCCGCCCCGCCGGGCGGATCGGCACGCCCGAGGAGTTGCCGCACACCCCTTGACTCGACGCCGGGCGGGCTTCACAGTGCTGGACTAATGCGCACCACTAATGCGTATTAGTATCGAGAGGGGCACCGTGAACGAGGTTCGGAGGCAGACCCGCGGGCGGGCCGCGACGCCGCGGGCGGGGCGACCCCGGCAGGCGGAGGTGGCCCGGCTGGCCGGGGTGTCGCAGACCACGGTCTCGTTGGTCCTGGGAGGGAAGGCCGACGGGGTCGCGATCTCCGTCGAGACCCGCCAGAAGGTGCTCGGCGCGGCCGAGCGCCTCGGCTACGTCCCCGACCCGGCGGCCAGTCGGCTGGCCGCGGCACGGAACAACCTGCTCGGCGTCTTCAGCTTCACCTCGACTTTCCCCACCGACGTCCAGCACTCGTACTACCCGTTCCTGGTGGGGGTCGAGCAGGAAGCCGCGTCCCAGGGTTTCGACCTGGTGCTGTTCACCGGCTCCAGCACCGGCGGTGCCCGCGCCGGCGCCCACGCCCTGAACCGGGCCAGGCTGGCCGACGGCTGTCTGGTCCTCGGACGGCACGCACCCACCGAGGAACTGCGCCGACTGGTGGACGACGGCTTCCCCGTGGTCCACCTGGGACGCCGCGACGACCCCGACGGCCTGGCGTGGGTCGGCGCCGACTACGTCAACGCCGCCCGCGAGGTGGTGACGAACCTGGTGGCGCTCGGACACCGGGAGATCGTGCTGATCTGCGAGGACGACCCGGTGCCCGCCTCCACCGACCGGGAACGCGGCTTCCACGAGGGCCTCGTCGCAGCCGGCGTGCCCACGGGGCCCGAGCGGGTGCACCGCTGCGCCGACCCCGAGCGGGACCTCACCCCGGCCCGGCTCCGGGAGTGGCTCGCCTCCGGCGTCACCGCGATCGTCGTCGAGGAGACGGACACCTCGGGCGCGTGGCGCGCACTGAACGCGGCCGTCGCCGAGGCCGGCCTCGACTGCCCCCGCGAGTTGTCGCTCGCGCTCCTCGGCAGCCCGCCGCCCGACGACGACGGGCCCGTCCCGACCGGCTTCGACATCCCCCGCGCCCGCCTCGGGGCCGCGGCGGTCCGCGCCCTCGCCGCACTCGTCGGGGGCGGGCGCCCCGACGAGCCGTTGGTGGAGTGCGCCTTCCGCCCCGGCGCGACCGTCGCCGCACCACCGGGCGGGATCCCGGCCGCCGTCCTGCGCTGAGACGGCGACTGCCCCCTCGAACCGCACCACCCCGGGCCACGACAGCACCCGGCCCGACCGCACCGCACCCCAACGGCACAAGGGAGAACACCTCGTGACACCCGAACCCGACATCCTCGTCGTCGGCGGCGGCCTCGGCGGCGTCGCCGCCGCGCTCGCCGCGTGCCGCGCCGGGCGGACCGTCGTGCTCACCGAGGAGACCGACTGGATCGGCGGCCAGCTCACGTCGCAGGCCGTCCCGCCCGACGAACACCCGTGGGTCGAGCAGTTCGGCACCACCGCCACCTACCGCGCGCTGCGCGAGGGCATCCGCGACCACTACCGGCGCTGGTACCCGCTGCGCGCCGAGGCGGCCGGACTGACCGACCTCAACCCCGGCGCGGGGCGGGTCAGCAAGCTCTGCCACGAACCCCGCGTCGCGCTCGCGGTGCTGGAGGCCATGCTCGCCCCGCACCGTTCCGCCGGCCGCCTCACCGTGCTCACCGAACACGCGCCGGTCGCCGCCGCGGCCGAGGGCGACCGCGTCACCGCGGTCACGCTGCTGGACCGCCGGGAGGGCCGCCGCGTCACCCTGCACGCGCCCTACGTGATCGACGCCACCGAGACCGGCGAACTCCTCGAACTCGCCGCGGTCGAACACGGCTCGGGCGCCGAGGCCCGCGCCGAGTTCGACGAGGCGCACGCACCCGACGAGGCCCAGCCGCTCAACCAGCAGGGCATCACCGTCTGCTTCGCCCTCTCCCACCACGAGGGGGAGGACCACGTCATCGACCGGCCCGCCGACCACGACTTCTGGCAGTCGTACCGCCCCGAGTTCTGGCCCGGCCCGCTGCTCGGCTTCAACGCGCCGGACCCCCGCTCCCTGGAGCCGGTGCCGCGGACCTTCGTGCCCAACCCGGACGTGGACCCGCTGGAGGTGAGCGCGGACCAGAGCGCCGACGCGGGGGACAAGGAACTGTGGGGGTTCCGGCGGATCCTGGCCCGGCGACTCCACACCCCGGGCGCCTTCGACTCCGACATCACCCTCGTCAACTGGCCGCTCAACGACTACTGGCTGAAGCCCCTCATCGGCGGAGGAGCGGAGACCACCGCCGCCGCGGTCGCCGAGGCGAGGCAGCTCTCGCTGTCGGTGCTGTACTGGCTGCAGACCGAGGCACCCCGCACCGACGGCGGCACCGGCTTCCCCGGCCTCCGCATCCGGCCCGACATCACCGGCACCCCTGACGGGCTGGCCAAGGCGCCCTACATCCGCGAGGCCCGCCGCATCAAGGCGGTCACCACCGTCACCGAGCAGGACGTCTCCATCGACGTGCTCGGGGCACACGGCCGGGTCCGCCGGCGTGACTCCGTCGGGGTCGGCAGCTACCGGATCGACCTCCACCCCTCCACCGGTGGCGACAACTACATCGACGTGGGCTCCGTCCCCTTCGAGATCCCGCTCGGCGCCCTGCTGCCGCGCCGTGTCCGCAACCTGCTCCCCGCCGGCAAGAACATCGGCACCACCCACATCACCAACGGCTGCTTCCGGCTGCACCCCGTCGAGTGGAACATCGGCGAGGTCGCGGGAGCCCTCGCCGCCCACTGCCTGAACGAGAAGCTGGAGCCGCACCAGGTCCAGGAGGCCGACGAGCGGTTCGGCGACTTCGCCCGCCACCTCGACCGGGCGGGTGTCCAGCGGCACTGGCCCGACGTGCGGGGCTACTGACCGACCCCGCGCCCGGGGCGAGTGAGCCGCACCGCCCCGCCGCACCAGGAGGTGCAGACCATGACAACCCCTCGCATCCGCGTCGGCATCGACGTCGGTGGGACCTTCACCGACGCGGTGGCCGTCGACGCGACCACACTCGAACTCCTCGGCCAGGTGAAGGTCCCCACCAGCCACCACCACCCGGACGGTGTCGCCCACGGCATCGTCGAGGCGCTCGACCGGCTCCTCGGTGAGATCGACCGGGACCCCTCCGACGTCGCCTTCCTCGCCCACGGCACCACCCAGGCGACCAACGCGCTCCTGGAAGGCGACGTCGCCACCACCGGGCTCATCGGCATCGGCAGCGGGGCAGGCGCGTTCCTCACCCGCCGCCTCGCCGCCCTCGCGAAACTGGAACTGACACCGGGCAAGAAGTTCCCGCTCCACTACGCCCACGTCGCCGACGCGGGCGACCCCGCCGCCGTCACCGGCGCGGTCGACACGCTCGTCGCGGCGGGGGCCGAGGTCCTCGTGGCGACCGAACCCTTCAGCGTCGACCGGCCCGAGGGCGAACGCGCCGTCCTGGAGGCCGCCGGCCCGCACGGCCTCCCCATGACGGCCGGGCACGAGATCACCTCGCTCTACGGCCTCCACAAACGCACCCGCACCGCCGTCGTCAACGCCGCGATCCTCCCCCGCATGCTCGCCACCGCAGACCTGGTGGACCGCTCCATCACCGGGGCCGGGGTCACCGCCCCCCTGATGGTCATGCGGTGCGACGGCGGCGTCATGTCCCTCGACGAGATGCGGCGCAGGCCGCTGCTGACGATCCTCTCCGGGCCCGCCGCGGGCGTCGCCGGCGCGCTCATGCAGGAACGCATCAGCGAGGGAGTCTTCCTGGAGACCGGTGGCACCTCCACCGACATCAGCGTCGTGCGCCGCGGCAAGGTCGCGGTCCGCCACGCCACCGTGCTGGGCCGGACCTCCTACCTCAACGCGCTCGACGTGCGGACCGTGGGCGTCGGCGGCGGCTCCATGGTGCGCGTCGCCGACGGCCGCGTCGTCGGGGTCGGCCCGCGCAGCGCCCACATCGCCGGACTGCCCTACGCCTGCTACGCCGAGGCCGAGGAACTCCGCGACGCGGTCCTCGCCACCGTGCGCCCCCTGCCCGGCGACCCCGACGACTACGTGGTGATCGACGCGGCCGGGGGCCGGTACGCGCTCACCATGACCTGTGCCGCCAACGCCCTCGGCCGGGTACCGGAGGGCGACTTCGCCCGCTGCGACCGGGAGGTCGCGCGCGCCGCGCTGGCGCCGCTCGCGGCCCGCCTCGGCACCGACGTGGACGGCGCCGCCGCCCACGTCCTCACCGCGGGCACCGACCAGGTCCGCACGGTCGTCGACGCCATGGTCGACGACTACCGCCTGGACAGGGACACCGCCGTTCTCGTCGGCGGCGGGGGAGGGGCGGCCTCGGTCACCCCCCATCTGGCGGCCGTCACCGGCCTGGAGGGCCGGATCGCCCGCAACAGCGAGGTCATCAGCCCCATCGGCGTCGCCCTCGCCCTCGTCCGGGAGGAGGTCGAGCGGATCATCCCCGGCGCCGGGCAGGAGCAGATCCTCGCCGTCCGGGCGGAGGCCGAGGCCGCCGTCGTGGCACAGGGAGCCGACCCCGCCGGGGTCGAGGTCGAGGTGACCGTGGACCCGCAGACCAGCAAGGTCCGTGCGGTCGCCACCGGAGCCACCGAACTGCGCACCCAGGACCGGTCCCACCGCTCCGACGACGCCGAACGGCTGCGGGCCGCGGCGGCCAGCCTGAAGACCGACCCGGCCGCCGTCGAAGTCCTCGCCGGCACTCCGGCGCACACCGTCTACGGCACCAGCGTCCGCCGCCGGTTGCGCGCCACCCGCCGCCCCGTCCGCGTCGTCGACGCCGACGGCGTGGTGCGCCTGCACCTGGTGGACGCGCACGTCGAGGCCACCACCGTCGCCGACGCGCCGGGCGTGCTCGCCAGACTGGTGCGGGAGAAGACGGCCTACGGCGACGGCGGGGTGCGCGCCCCCGCCGTGCGGCTGCTGCTCGGCTCCCGCATCGCGGACCTCTCCGGGGTGCTCGACCCCGAGCCCCTGCTGGCGCTGGCCCGCGGCGAACTCCGCTCCCGCGGCGGGACCGAACCCGTGATCGCCGTCGTCGAGGTGCGGTCGTGACCGCCGTCCCCGCCGACCTGCCGAGCGGCCGGGAGCTCGCAGCCGTCGACGACCTCGACCTCGCCGTCCGGCTGCTCGCCCACACGCCCACCCACGAGGGTCGCGACCCCGACCTGCTGCGCCGATGGGCGCGCGCGGCGGACTCGTTCGGCGCCACGCTGCCGGCCACCGAGTGCCGGGCCAAGGTCGAGGAACGCGACGACGGACTCGACCAGGGGCTGCTCGCCCGCTACCGCTCGCGGCCGACCCCGACCGTCGAGCTCTACACCGACACCCTCGCGGCGGCCGAACGGCTCGTGCAGCGCTACCGGTGGCAGCACTGGTACCCGCCCGGTTCGCTGCGCGTCGCCGTGCTCGCGCACGAAGCCGTGCACGAACGGCTCCATCACGGGCCGGAGCGTGACGCGTTCCGACGCGCGCTGGGACACGAGGTGCTGCGGCTGGGCCGGCTGCGCCGCCTCGGCCACGTCGCCGGTGCCGACGAGGTCGCCGCCCACTCCCATGCCCGACGGGTGGCCGGCCTCGGGCGGAGCCCCCTGCTGCTGACCGCCGCGCTCGCCGACGCCGTCAACCACAGAGAGAAGTAACGTCATGGGCGTTGTCATCCTGCTCATCATGGCGGTCGGTGTGGCCGCGATGCTGACCCGCAAACTCCCCACCGCCTTCGCGCTGGTGGCGATGGCCGTCGCCATCGCGTTCGTCGCGGGCGCCTCCGTCACCGGTGAGGAGAGCGTCCTCGACACCGTCATCCAGGAGGGCGCCCCCGCGCTGGCCTCGACGATGATCGCGGTGCTGCTCGGCTCCTGGCTCGGGAAGCTGCTCGACGAGACGGGCGTCGCCTCGACCATCGTGCGGAAGATCGTCGAGTTCGGCGGCGACCGGCCCACGGTCGTCGCCCTCGGGGTGCTGGGCGTCTCCGCCCTGATCGGCACCGTCACCGGCTCCGCGCCCGCAGCGATGATGGCCGGGATCATCGGCATCCCGGCGATGATCGCCGTGGGCATCCCCAAGGTCACCGCCGCCGGCACCATCCTCATGGGCATCGCCGTCGGCGTGCCCTTCGAGCTCCCCATCTGGCAGTTCTTCTCCACGGCGCTGGACATCCCCGTCCCGCAGGTCCGCTCCTTCATGGTGAAGCTCTTCCCCTTCGCGCTCCTCGCGGGCGTCGCCTACGTGCTGATCGAGTCCCGCCGCCGGGGCGTCGAGCACACCTGGTCGCTCCGGCCCGGCTCCGACCGTCCCGTCTCCCGTCGGAAGCAGCTCGGCGACGCCCCCTGGTACGCGCTGCTCACGCCACTGGTGCCGCTGGTGCTCGCACTGGGCCTGGAGGTGGCGATCATCCCCTCGCTGCTCGCCGGTGTCCTGTTCGGACTGGTCACCACCACCCGGCCGCGCGAGATGAACAAACGGCTGCTGCGGACCCTCTACGGCGGGTTCCAGGTTGCGGCCCCGCCGATCGCGCTGTTCATCGCCATCGGAATCCTGCTCGCCGCGGTGCAGCTCCCCGGCGCGGTCACGGCGCTGGAGCCGCTCGTCAAGGCGATCAGTCCGCAGAACCCCGTCGCGTTCGTGGCCGTCTTCACGGTGCTGGTGCCGCTCTGCCTGTACCGCGGCCCGCTGAACGTCTTCGGGCTGGGCGCCGGTATCGCCGGTGTGCTGATCGCCACGCAGATCTATCCCGCCATGGCCGTGCTCGGCCTGGTCGCCTCCTACAACCAGGTCTTCGGTGTCTCCGACCCGACCAGCACCCAGACCGTGTGGAGCTCCCAGTACGCCGGGGTGAGTCCGCAACAGGTGATGGTCCGCACCCTGCCGTACGTCTGGACCGTCGCCCTGGGGGGCTTCTGCGTCACGGCCGTCACCTACCTCTGAGCGGGCGGCCCCCTCGGGCCGCCCGTGTCCCGTCCGCTCGGTACCCGTCCAAAGACGAACGGAGATCACATGAACGAGCCACAGGACGACCTGACCGCCCGCCACCGCCCCACGCCTCCCGCAGGCGTCTCCCGCAGGCTGCTCCTGCGCGGGGCCGCCGCGACCGGCGCGGTCCTCGCCGCGGGGGCGGGGTCCGCCGCCGCGGCACCGGCCACCTCCGCCGCGCCCGCAGCCGCGCCGGGCGGCTTCCCGGAGTACCGGTACCTGACCACGCTGCTGACGCCGGCGCAGCTCGACTACGACCCCACCGGGGAGATCATCTTCCCCTGTGTCCGCGGCACCGCGGGGCGTCTCCGCGACGCGCTCGGGCGCTACTACCTCTACTACGCGCCGCACGACGCCCCGGGCGGCATCTGCCTCGCCCACGGCGACTCCCTGGAGGGCCCGTTCACCGAGTACCCAGGAAACCCGATCGTCTCGCGCGACTGGGAGCCGCACTACTCGGTGAGCCACGTCTCCTCGCCGCACGTGATGTGGAACGAGGACGTCGACGAGATGTGGCTCTACTTCCACGGCGAGAACGGCACGACGCGCCTCGCCCGGTCCACCGACGGCATCGACTTCACCTACGACCGGGTCGTGCTCGACACCTCGATGCTTCCGCCGGGCACGACGGAGACCTCCTACGCGCGGGTGTTCCGGCACGACCTGCCGGAGCGCGACGCGCGCTACGTCATGGTGTTCATGGTGAACGACCAAAGTGACCACCGGGACATCGGCTGGGGCTGGTCGCCCGATGGGCGTGAGTGGTCATTCGCCCAGGATCCGCTGGTCAGCCATGCGGACGTGGGCGCCGTGAACATCGGCGGGCCGCACCTGCTGACCCGGGACGGCAGCGCCTTCGTCGTCTACAACACCGACCGGGGCAGCGGCGGCGACATCCTCATCACCGAGCTCGGCCGGGACTTCTCCCGCCGGGACCACCTCGGCGTCCTGCACCACTCCATGGAGGGCGCCCCCGACAACGGGCGTTCCGCCTCACCCAGCTTCGGCACGGAGAACGGGGTGCCCTACATGGTGTACGAGGCGGGCGACCGGCTCGGCGGGGTGATCGCCGTCGCCCGCGCCGTCTGACGCCTCCGCGGCTTTCCTCGCGCGCGTCCCCGGGCGGGTCGACGACGGTGCGCGGTGCCCCCGGGAGCGCCCCCGGGTCCCGTCGGGGAGCCCCGGGGAACGCCGCGAGGGCGGGTGGCGCGGCCGTCCCGTGGGACGCCGTCGTGCCACCC
>NZ_JAAVJB010000096.1:1176-18658 GCF_012034385.1 Streptomyces spiramenti | reverse complement strand
GCTCGACGCCACCCGCGCCATGCCGGCCCAGCCGCCCGCGGGGCCGGCCGGGCCCGCGCAGGACGACCCCCACCCGTGGCAGAACCAGATGCGGGCCGCGCGCGACCGCAACGAGCAGACCCAGGTCCAGCCGTTCGACCCCGCCGAGGACCCGCTGCGCCACGCTCCGCAGCGAGGCCCGCGGCCACCCCAGCGCCCCCGCCAGCAGGAGCAGAACCCCCGCCGGCAGCAGGGCCAGGGCCGGCAGCAGGACGGCTACGGTCACCCCGATCAGGGTTACGGCCAGCAGCGGGGCGGCTATCGGCAGCCTCCGCCGCAGCACTACCAGGAGCCCTACCCGCGCGAGTACCGGCAGCCCCCGCCCCAGTACCACCAGCCGGAGCCGCAGCCGCGCAGGCCCGAGCCCCGGCCGCAGCGGGAGCGGCGGCCGCGCCCCGAACCCGAGCCGCGCGAGCCGCGTCGCAGCAGCCGCAGCGCCAACCCCATGCGGATTCCCGGGCTCGGCTGCCTCAAGGGCTGCCTCTTCATGGTGCTGATCCTCGTCGTGATCGGTGCCCTGCTCTGGAACCTGACCCCGCTGCCGGAGTGGGTGGCACAGGGGCAGGGCTTCTGGGAGGCGACCACCGAGTTCTTCGACCGGATCGGGGAATGGACGGGCCTCATCGACAGTGCCCAGGAGCGAGTGGAAGGCGTTCAGGGCGACTTCACGACTCCGAACGGGAATTGACGACCGTCCGCCGGCAGGACGACTCGCCGTCGTTTCGACCATGTTCCGCGAGGAACGGGTTCGGAGCGGCGGCGAGTTCGCCTCGGACCGGCGTTGTGCGTTCCCCGCACGAGGATTCCGACGATCCGGCGGCGCCGCACGAATGGCGGTCCCGCACAAAGCACCGGCGGCAATCCGTCGGCCACCTCGGTGATTTGTCGATTTATCCCGGCCGGCGGCGTCCGACGTTCTTCCGCAAAATCGGGCAATCCCGGTGTGGGCGAGCGGTGGTGTCGCAGGGAAGCCGTAACCTGCCGCCATGGCACGCAACATCGGTAGCCAATACACCACGGAGCGCGTCCTCGGTCGGGGCAGCGCCGGGACGGTATGGCTCGGTCGGGGGCCCGACGGGCCGGTCGCGATCAAGGTGCTCCGCGAGGACCTCGCCGCCGACGCCGAGCTGGTCGAACGGTTCGCCCACGAGCGCCGGACCCTGCTCGGCCTGGAACATCCGCGGATCGTGGGCGTCCGCGAGCTGGTGATCGACGAGGACGGCACGGACCTCGCCCTCGTCATGGACCTGGTGCGCGGCACCGACCTGCGCGCCCACCTCAACCGGCACCGGCGGCTCGCCCCCGCCGACGCGGTCGCCCTGACGGTCGACGTCGCCGACGCCCTCGCCGTCGCCCACCGCGCCGGAGTGGTCCACCGTGACGTCAAGCCCGAGAACATCCTCCTCGACGCGACCGGCCCCGCCCCCCGGGCCCTGCTCGCCGACTTCGGCGTCGCCCAGCTGATCGACGAGCCGCGCCGCGGCACCACCTCCCGCGTGGTCGGCACCCCGGACTACATCGCCCCGGAGATCGTGGAGGGCCTGCCCTCGCGCGCCCCGGTCGACATCTACTCGCTGGCGACCGTCCTCTACGAGCTGCTCGCCGGGTTCACCCCCTTCGGCGGCGGCCACACCGGCGCCGTGCTGCGGCGACACGTGACCGAGACTGCGGCCCCGCTGCCCGGCCTCCCCGACGAGCTGTGGGAGCTCCTCCAGCAGTGCCTGGCCAAGGCCCCGGCCTCCCGGCTGCGGGCCGCGGAGCTCGCCTCCCGGCTCCGCGGGCTCCAGCCGGCGCTCAGGGGGCTGCCCGCTCTCGACATCGAGAGCGAGGAGGAGACCGCCGCGCGCGGCGACCGCACGGCGGAGGAGAACGTGGAGGAGCCCGAGGCCCCCCGGGGGGCGGTCGCGCTGGTGCGCGGCTCCGTCAGCGATCCCGACCGCGTCACCCACACCCGGATGCGGGTCCCCGACGCCGAGGAACTGGCAGGCGGAGCCAACGGGACCGCCCGGCTGCCGCGCACGCCCGGCCAGCGCCGCGCCGGTTCCGCGCGCCACGGCGCCGCCGAGCGACGGCGCCGCCTGGCGATGACCCTCGGCGCCGTGCTGCTCGCCGTCGCGCTGGTCGTCGGGGGCGTGCTCGCGCTGGCCTGAGCCCCCGGCGGGAGCCCTCGGCTCCCCGCCGGGGGCTCCCCGGCGCGGGCAACCGCTACGCTGGAGACGTGGCAGTCGTCGATGTTTCCGAAGAGCTGAAGTCCCTCACCTCGACCCTTGGGTCGGTCGAGGCCGTCCTCGACCTGGACAAGCTGAGGTCCGAGATCGCCGTGCTCGAGGAGCACGCGGCGGCGCCGTCCCTGTGGGACGACCCGGACAACGCCCAGCAGGTCACCAGCCGGCTCGCGATGCTCCAGGGGCAGGTCCGCAAGACCGAGGAGCTGCGGTCGCGCATCGACGACCTGGAGGTGATGTTCGAGCTCGCCGAGAGCGAGAACGACGCCGACACCAAGGCCGAGGCGCTCACGGAGCTGGAATCCCTCCGCAAGTCCATCGCCGAGCTGGAGGTGCGCACCCTGCTGTCCGGCGAGTACGACTCGCGGGAGGCGATGGTCTCCATCCGCGCCGAGGCCGGGGGCGTGGACGCCGCCGACTTCGCGGAGCAGCTGCAGCGGATGTACCTGCGCTGGGCCGAACGCCGGGGCTACCCGACCGAGGTGCTCGACACCTCCTACGCGGAGGAGGCGGGCATCAAGTCCACCACCTTCTCCGTGCGCGTCCCGTACGCCTACGGAACCCTCTCGGTCGAGCAGGGGACCCATCGCCTGGTGCGCATCTCGCCGTTCGACAACCAGGGGCGCAGGCAGACCTCGTTCGCCGGCGTCGAGGTGCTGCCGGTGGTGGAGCAGACCGACCACATCGACATTCCCGAGAACGAGATCCGCATCGACGTCTTCCGGTCATCGGGCCCGGGCGGCCAGTCGGTCAACACCACCGACTCCGCGGTCCGGATGACGCACCTGCCCACCGGCATCGTCGTCTCCTGCCAGAACGAGAAGTCGCAGCTCCAGAACCGTGCAGCCGCCATGCGCGTCCTCCAGGCGCGGCTGCTGGCGCACCGTCGGGCCGAGGAGCAGGCCAAGATGGACGCGCTCAAGGGCGACGGCGGCAACTCGTGGGGCAGCCAGATGCGTTCCTACGTGCTCCAGCCCTACCAGATGGTCAAGGACCTGCGGACCGACTGCGAGACCGGTAACCCGCAGGCGGTCCTCGACGGTGACATCGACGACTTCCTGGAGGCGGGAATCCGCTGGCGGAAGCAGCAGGAGCAGGAGGAGCAGGGCTGAGGCCCGGCTCCCGCAGCGGCGGTTCCCGCCCGGCCCGTGCGGCCGGGCGGGTGTTGTTTTCCGGGGGGTACGGCGGTCGTTTTCAGCCCTTCGGGTGACGGCCGTCGGTGTTCTCCCTCACATCTGTCTGAACTTCAGCCGTCTTCACCGCAGTTGAATGTGCGGAAGCGGTGTGTGCGAGGTGGGGGTATTCGCTGTTGCCTTGCGCGTGCGGAGCGTTGGTAACCCGTGACTTGACGGTGTGACCATTCGGCGCAAGGCTGTGCGCCGGTGCGCCTGCTTTTCGGCAGCGCGCGGTACCTGGGGGGAGTGGCGCCGGGCTGATTGCGTGCCCCGGCGGTCCCCGGCCACGGAATCCCGAGCCACCGAGGTGCAGGGCACCCGATGACGAGTCACGCACAACTACATCAGCTACAGGGGGTAGTGAACACTTATGGCGAGTTCCAAGGTGCGCATCAACGTGGCGCGTCTGGCCGCCGGCGCGGTCTTCGCGGCCGGTGCTTCTCTCGCGGTCGCGGGTGTGGCCCAGGCCAACGAAGGCCCCGGCGGCTGCCAGGACGACCCCACGCAGACCTGCCCGCCGCCCGGCGACGATGACGACGACGAGGACACCGACGGTGGCCTCATCGAGGGCATCGTCCAGGGTGGCGACCAGGGCGGTGCCGACGAGGGCGCCGACCAGGGCGGCGGCGACGAGGGTGCCGACCAGGGCGGTGCCGATGGCGGCGCTGACCAGGGTGGCGGCGACCAGGGCGGCAACGACGGTGGTGGCGACCAGGGTGGTAACCAGGGCGGCGGCGACCAGGGTGGCAACCAGGGCGGCAACGACGGTGGTGGCGACCAGGGTGGGAACCAGGGTGGCGGCAACCAGGGCGGTGGCGACCAGGGCGGTGGCGACCAGGGCGGCAACGTCAGTACCGGTGGCAGCACCGGCGCGCCGCAGTCGGCCGGCGCCACCGAGGGCATCGAGGCCCCCGAGGCCGACGAGGACCTGACCGAGGTCGTCGACCAGTCCGCGACCGGCTCCGAGGCGGGCAGCGGCAACGGCGGCGAACTCGCCGAGACCGGTGCGGCGGACGGCAACATGCTGCTGCTGGTCGGCGCGGCCACCATGGTGGCCGGCGGCGTCGCGTTCCGTTACCTGCCGAAGGCCATCGGCAGGCCCGGCGCGGCTGCCTGATCCAGGCGGTTCCCGCCGCGCTCTCCGCGCGGTAGCACGCGAGACGGGCCCGGAGCGTCACGCTCCGGGCCCGTCCCGTCGTTCTCGGTCACATCATGAGCGAGTGAGCCCCCGCCGAGGGCGCCCGCGTCAGGCGGGCCGCGCCATCATCAGGGCGAGCGCCGCGAGCGCGAGCACCAGCGCCAGCAGCCCCGCGGGGCCGGTCAGCCCCTCCCAGGGCCCCCGCTCGCGCTGCCGCGCCAGCTGTGCGCGACACGTCGCACAGCGGCCCTCGCTCACGCGCCCGGCGCAGTTCGCGCAAACCAGCCAGTCAGCGACCATGCGGCGGCTCCTCTCGTAGCGTCCCCCACCACTGTGCCACCCCGCCGCGCCAGGTGCGGCGCCGAGCCGGTGTGACGTCCCCCGCGCCCCTCCGCCGGGGGCCCACCACGGCGCGCGCCGGGGGGTTCGGCGCGGGGCAAAGGGGACCTATGGGGACGGGTCCGGGCGGTGACTGCGCCGGGCGTGCCGGGTCGCGTATCGTCGCCCCTCGAAGGGGGTGCCGCCAGGCGAAGGTTCTCCCACACCTACCCAGTCCCAGCTTGGTGCAACCGTGATCCGATTCGACAGCGTCAGCAAGACCTACCCCCGGCAGAACGCGCCCGCCCTGCGGGACGTCTCCCTGGAGATCAACCGCGGTGAGTTCGTCTTCCTGGTGGGCTCCTCGGGGTCCGGCAAGTCCACGTTTCTGCGGCTCATCCTGCGTGAGGAGAAGGCCAGCGAGGGCAGCGTCCACGTACTGGGCAAGGACTTCGGCCGGCTGTCCAACTGGAAGGTCCCGCAGGTCCGGCGCCAACTGGGCACGGTCTTCCAGGACTTCCGCCTTCTTCCCAACAAGACGGTCGGTCAGAACGTCGCCTTCGCCCTGGAGGTCATCGGCAAGGGCCGCGGTCAGATCCGCAAGACCGTCCCCGAGGTGCTCGACCTGGTCGGCCTCGGCGGCAAGGAGGACCGGATGCCGGGCGAGCTCTCCGGCGGTGAGCAGCAACGCGTCGCCATCGCGCGGGCGTTCGTCAACCGGCCCATGCTGCTGATCGCGGACGAACCGACGGGCAACCTCGACCCGCAGACCTCCGTCGGGATCATGCGGCTCCTGGACCGCATCAACCGGACCGGGACGACGGTCGTGATGGCGACCCACGACGCCCAGATCGTGGACCAGATGCGCAAACGCGTGATCGAGCTGGACAAGGGCCGCCTGGTGCGTGACCAGGCCCGCGGCGTCTACGGCTACCAGACCTGATCCGCGGCAGCAACGAGTAGGGAAAGGACGCCATGCGCGCCCACTTCGTCCTGTCGGAGATCGGTGTCGGTCTCCGTCGCAACGTCACGATGACCCTGGCGGTCGTCGTCTCCGTCGCCCTGTCGCTGTCGCTGCTCGGCGGTTCGCTGCTCGCCCGCGAGCAGGTCGGTTCCATGAAGGACTTCTGGTACGACAAGGTCCAGGTCTCGATCTTCCTCTGCAACAAGTACGACGCCGAGGCCGATCCCGCAGCCTGCCCGCGCGGGGCCGTGACCGACGAGCAGAAGGAAGAGATAGAGGCCGAGCTCAACGCCTACGACATCGTCGAGCGCGTCTACCCGGAGAGCGCGGAGGAGGCGTACGAGCACTACCGCGAGCAGGAGAAGGACTCGCCGCTGGCCGCCGTGGTGACCCCGGACCAGATGCAGGAGTCGTTCCGCGTCAAGCTCCACGACCCGGAGAAGTACGAGGCCATCTCCACCGCCTTCGCGGGCCGGGACGGGGTCCACTCCGTCCAGGATCAACGGGCGTTGCTGGAGAACCTGTTCCAACTGCTCAACGGCGTCAACATCGCCGCGCTGGGGCTGATGGCGCTGATGCTGGTCGTGGCGCTGCTGCTGATCGTCAACACCGTGCGGGTGTCGGCGTTCAGCAGACGGCGGGAGACCGGCATCATGCGGCTGGTCGGCGCGTCCAGCTTCTACATCCAGGCACCGTTCATCCTGGAGGCCGCCATCGCGGGGATCATCGGGGCGCTGTTCGCCTGCGGACTCCTGGTGAGCGGCAAGCTGTTCCTGATCGACGGCTTCCTCGACGAACGGATCCAGGTGATCGACTTCGTCGGCTGGGACGCGGTGCTCTCGGTGATGCCGTTCATCCTCGTCGTCGGGGCGTTGATGCCCTCGGTGGCGGCGATGTTCGCCCTCCGCAAGTACCTGAAGGTCTGACCCGGCGGCCCACGGGCCGCAAAGCGCCCCGGTGCACTTCCTCGCGCCGGGGCGCGGTCGCGTCCGCCCCCGGCGCGTCGATGTGATTCGGACGACTGTGGGCCGTCGCCCCCGCTACCGGAGAGGTCCGCTGGCCTACACTCCGCAGCATGTCGCGGCTCCAACGCCTCTACCCACACCCGGGCCTGCGCCGCTCGGTCCTGGCGGGTGCCTGTGCCGGCCTGCTGGCCGCGGGGGCCTGGTCCGGCCCGTGGGGCCAGGACACCGGCCACGCCGGGCCTCGCCCGTCCCAGGACGCCGCCAGGCTCGTCGAGGGCAGCGGCGACCACTGGTCGTCCGCCTTCAGCGCCGAGGAGTACGAGGCGTTCCGCCAGTCCCTCGACGGCGAGTACGTGGGGACCGGCATGGCGGTGCGCCGCACCCAGGACGGCCGGACCGTGGTCAGCGAGGTCCGCTCCGGGAGCCCGGCGCAGCGCGCGGGCGTGCGCTCCGGCGACCTGTTGCGCAGCGTCGACGGCGCCCCGGTGGACGACCGGCCGGTGACGGAGGTGGTGGGCCGGCTGCGCGGCAGCGGGGGCCCGGCCCCCGCCGGTGCCGGCAGCGCCGTGCTGGTCGGGGTCGAGCGGGACGGTCGGAGCTTCGAGGAGGAGCTCTTCCGCGAGTTGCTGGCGGTCGAGCCGGTGACGGTTCGCCGGGCCACCGAGGGCGTCACCGAGGTGCGGGTCGCGGCGTTCGTGCAGGGCGCGGCGGAGCAGGTGCGCGCGGCGGTGGAGGACGCGCCGCCGGACGACGGTGTCGTGCTCGACCTCCGGGGCAACGCGGGGGGGCTGATCGAGGAGGCCGCCGACACGGCCTCCGTATTCCTCGACGGCGGTGTCGTCGCCACCTACGACGTGCACGGCCGGGAGCACGCGCTGCACGCCCGGGCCGGGGGCGACACCGACCGGCCGTTGGTGGTGCTGGTGGACGGCGGCACCATGAGTTCGGCCGAGCTGCTCGCCGGTGCCCTGCGGGACCGGATGCGGGCGGTGGTGGTGGGCCGTCCCACCTTCGGGAAGGGCACGGTCCAGATGCCCGTGGAACAGCCCGACGGCTCCGTCGCGGAGCTCACGGTCGGTACCTACGTGACGCCTTCGGGCAGCCGCGTGGAGGACGGTCGGGGCATAGAGCCGGACCTGGCGCTGGGCCCGGGGGACAACGCCGACGCCACCGCGCGGTCGGTGCTCCGCGGGCTCGCCTCCGGCGGCTGACCCTCCCGCCCCCGCCGCCGGTGCGCCGACCCCGGGCCGGGTCGCTCCCGCGCGGCCGACGCGGCGTGCCGGTGGTTAACCCGGTGCCCGCGACCGGCGGTCGGTCGTAGGATGGCGACGTCATGGCTAAAGAGACGGGGCGCAAGCTGATCGCGCAGCACAAGAAGGCGCGACACGATTACCACATCCTCGACACCTACGAGTGCGGTCTGGTGCTGACCGGCACGGAGGTCAAGTCGTTGCGCCAGGGGCGGGCGTCCCTGGTGGACGGCTTCGGGCAGATCGACGGAGGGGAGGCGTGGCTGCACAACGTCCACATCCCCGAGTACAGCCAGGGGACCTGGACCAACCACAGTGCGCGGCGCAAGCGGAAACTGCTCATGCACCGGGCCGAGATCGACAAGCTGGTCGGCAAGATGCAGGAGAGCGGCCTGACGCTGGTCCCGCTCGCCCTGTACTTCAAGGACGGCCGGGCCAAGGTCGAGATCGCCCTCGCGCGCGGCAAGAAGGAGTACGACAAGCGGCACACGCTGCGTGAGCAGCAGGACCGTCGTGAGGCGGACCGCGCCGTCTCGGCGGCGCGCCGGCGGCAGCGCGGTCGCTGAGCGCCGACCGACCCCGCCGGGCGCGGTCCGACGCGGCACCGCGCGGAATACATTCGCCCGGCGGGACGCTGTCCCGTATGATCGGCAGCAGCGCACGACGCGGGGACACCGCCTTCACGGGCGGCGGACGCGGGTCGTTTGTCAACTCAACATGGGGATGATCGGTTTCGACATCGGCTGTCCAGGCAGGGGAAGCGAGCCGAGGAAGCGACAATGATCTCGTTAACCATATGTCGCAAAAAAATAATCGCCGACAACAAGCGCGATTCCTTCACCCTCGCTGCCTGAGCAACGAGCGTGAAGTGTCAGCCCGGGGGTGTTCCCGCCCCGGTGCCTGGCATCAGCTAGGGGACTCACCACCAGCTCCGGTCACGGGAGCTGACTGGGACACCTCACAGTGACTGGGCCTGTCGGGAGCTTGTCCGTGTGACTCCCGGGGCCGAGAAAAGCGCAGCGGACTGCGCTCGGAGAAGCCCTGTCTCTGCACCGATGGACGCGGGTTCGATTCCCGCCATCTCCACTCGACAGCGAGCCCCCGGCCAGGCATCATGCCTGGCCGGGGGCTCTCGCGCGTTCCGGGGCGTCGCCGGTGTCCCGTCAGCTCCGCTCGGCACCGCCGCCGTGGTCGGCGGCGATCCGCGAGATCGTCGCGGCCAGCGCGGTGTCCTTGGCGGTGACGGCGCCGCCGGCGTCGTGGGTGTTCAGCGCCAGCCCCACGGACGTGTACATCACGGTGACCCGGGCGTGGTGACCGGCTTCGTCCTCGGCGGCTGCCAGCGCCGCGTAGAAGCCGGGCAGAGCGCCGCGGCCCACGGTGAACGAAGCGGTCAGATCGCCGTCGCGGAGCCGCCAGTCCGGCAGTTCGGTGAGGGCCTGGTCGAGCTCGGCGTCGGTCAGGGGGCTCGCGGGCACGGTGCCTCTCCTCTGTTCGTCGGTGCGCATGCCGCCCACGGGCGGGCCGCGGGCGGCGACGCCGTGCGGCACGGCGTCGCATCGTCGAGTCTGCCGTCCGCCGGGGCCGTGGGCGAGGCGGCGCACGGGGCCGCGCACGGGGCCGCGGACGGCCGTGCGGGCCGGTCGTGCCACGGCCGCCGCCGTGTCGGGACGCATGTGTACGCTGCCCTGGGGTGGCGACCGCGGAGCCGTTCACCCGAAAGGTGGGGCACCGGTCCGGGGCAGAACCGGGGCGGGGGCACGGACGGCCGTTCGGGCCGAGACGCGGGGAGGTACGGATGCGCGGCAAACAGATCCGGATCGCGGGGGGCGCGGCCTTGGGGCTCGTGCTGCTCGCCGGGGTGCTGTTCTGGCTGCTACGCGGGGACGACGGCGACGCGGCACAGCAGCGCGCCGGCGAGTTCCTCACCGCCTGGCCGGAGGACGCCACCGAGGAGGACGACGACAATCCCGCGGCGGCGCTCACCGACGATCCCGAGGGTGCGGCGTCCCTGATGGCCTCCGTCACGCGCAACCTGGACCCGGAAGGGCGTGACCTGCGGGTCTCGGGCGAGTCCCGCGCGGTGGAGGGCGGTGACCGCGAGGTGCCGTACACCGCGACCTGGAACCTCGGCCCCGGGCTGCCCGAGTGGAGCTACGAGGCGACCGTCCGCCTCACCCGTGTCGACGGCGACTGGGCGGTGCGCTGGGACCCCGCCGTGATCCACCCCGAACTGTCCGAGGGCACCACCCTGGTGCGGCGCGAGGAGCGTCCGGACCGCGCGCCGGTGCTCGCGGCCGGCGGCGAGGAGCTGGCCGGCGTCGGCCGCGTGTGGAGCCTGTCGATCTGGCCCGCGCAGCTCGAGGATCCGGACGCGGCGTGGGAGGCGGTCGAGGGACTCGACGCCGGCGTCGACGTGGAGGCGTTGCAGGCGCGCGTCGAGGAGGCCGACGAGGACCAGGCCGTGCCCGTGGTGACGTTGCGGGACGCTGACTACGAGGAGCACCGGGACGCCGTCGAGGCCGTCGAAGGGTTGCAGACCGCCGAGGGGAGCCGGACCCTCGCCTTCGAGGCGCGCGGTCTGGTCGGCGGGGTCGACTCCGACACCGGCGAGGGGAGCTCAGGTCTCCAGGCGCTCCTCGACGCTGAGTTGGCCGGCGTCCCGACGACGGAGGTCGTGCTCGCGGACCGGGAGACCGGTGCGGCGGTGGAGACCCTGGCCGCCGGGGAGGGCGGCGGCCCGGGGGAGCCGCTGCGGACCACGATCGAGCTCGACGTGCAGCGCGCGGCCGAGGAGGCGCTCGCCGACCAGGACCAGGACGGTTCGATCGCGGCGCTCAGGCCGTCCACCGGGGAGATCCTCGCCCTCGCCGACCAGCCGTCGGACTACGCGCGTTCCGCACAGGGGCAGTACGCGCCCGGCTCGGGATTCAAGATCGTCACGACCGCCGCGCTGCTGGAGGGCGGCGCGACCGCCGAGGACGTCCTCGGCTGCGCGCAGTTCGCCAACGTCGACGGGCGGGAGTTCCACAACCAGAACGAGTTCGAGCTGGGCGACGACACCACCCTGCGCGAGGCGTTCGTCCGGTCCTGCAACACCACCTTCATCGAGCACCGCGATCAGGTCGGCGACGCCGAACTGATCGGTGCCGCCGAGGCGTTCGGGATCGGGACCGGCTGGGAGGCGGGTTTCGGGGCGTTCTCCGGCCGTGTTCCGGAGTTCGACAGCGACACCGACCACGCCGCCTCCCTGATCGGGCAGGGCCGGGTGGAGGCCGGTCCGCTGGCGATGGCCGGTGTGGCGGCCACCGTCGCCAACGGGGAGTTCCGCGTACCGGTGCTGCTGCCCGACGCGGAGCCGGAGGAGCCGGCAGGCGGGGAAAAGCTCTCCGAGGAGACCGTCGACACGCTGCGCACGTTGATGCGGGAGACCGTGACCGACGGCACGGCCTCCGTGCTGAGCGACGTCCCGGGGACCGCGCACGCCAAGACGGGCACCGCCGAGGTGGCCGACGGAGAGGGCGAGGTGACCACCAACGCCTGGATCGTCGGTTATGACGCCGACAACGATCTCGCCTTCGCCGTGATGCTGCTGGACGGTGGCTCGGGCGGTTCCCACGCGGGCCCGGTCGCCGCCGCCTTCCTGGACAACCTGGGTTAGCCGGAACGGGGGGCCGCCGGTCCGGAGGGGCCGGGTCCCCGGGCCCGCGCGGCCGACGCGCGCCGGGGGTGCAGCGCCCCGGCGCGCCGCGGGCGGGGTCGTCCGCCGTGGTTGGCGTGAGCGCGCCATGCG
Organism: Streptomyces spiramenti; assembly: GCF_012034385.1. GTDB lineage: Bacteria > Actinomycetota > Actinomycetes > Streptomycetales > Streptomycetaceae > Streptomyces > Streptomyces spiramenti. The sequence continues at coordinate 6,791 of NZ_JAAVJB010000096.1, read as the reverse complement.
GCAACGCGTCACCCGTCGCGCCTGTACGGCCGCGTCCCGTGGTGCCTACAGTCGAGTGGTGCGAGGGCGTCGCACGGCGGGCTCCCGGCCGGTCGTGCCGGGCCGTCGCGTCTCGGAGAAGGACCGGTCGCGAGTGCCCCCGGGAGGGCCGGCGTGACCGTCCCCGGATCCCGGCGAGGTGGTCGGCCCCCGGCCACCGCGTCGTCGTCGTACCGCCCGGCGCGGCCGGAGGGTACGACGCGGGGGTGTGTCACCGGCTCCCGCGGAATCGGACCGCAGTCAGGCGCGGTCCCCGCGGGCCTGCGGGTGCCCGTGGTGCGGACCCAGTCGCACCCGGGGGCTCGGGACGAGGACGGCGAGTGGAGTCGCCGCCTTCGCCCCGCGCCGGGGCACACCCCTGCTCTTCCTCGCCGTCGCCTCGGCGCCCGGACGTGGCCCCGGACCGACGGCGCCCGCCGTGTTCCGGCCGCCGTGCGCTCCGGAAGCGCCCGTGGTCCGGCGCCGACGCGTGGCACGCCTCGTCGGCCCCGGCCCCGGCGCTCGGCTCCGGGTCACGGCGCGTCGTCGCGGGACCCCACTACCGGCTCACGCGTGGACGCCTCGGGGAGCCACGCGCAGCCGCCCGCCGCGAACCCGCTCGGCATCACGACTCGGTGAGCACCTCGTCCGGTGACGGCCAGGGCCTACCGGTCGCCCTGCGCGGTGGGGCGGTGGGGCGGTGGCCGGGACACCGGAATCCGGCGCTGCGTCGGGAGCCCGCGGTGGGCACCGGTCGTCAGCTCAGCCACCCGAGTTCGACCGCCCGCACCCCGGCGCGGAACCTGCTGTCCGTGCCGAGCCGCTCCAGCAGTCCCGCGACGATCCTGGTCACCGTCCTGGGGGAGACGCCGAGTTCCCGGGCGAGGGCGTCGTTGGTCCGCCCGGCCGCGATGCCCCGCAGCACGCGCAGCTCCGTCCCCTCGGGCGGCCTGACGTGGGCGGGCCCGTTCTCCACGAACGGCACCGCGCGCGCCCAGAGGTGATCGAAGAGTGCGGTGAGAAACCCGACCAGTGCCGGCTCGCGCACTCCCACCGTGCCCCGTTCGGGTCGGTCGGGGTCGGCTGGGAGGAGGGCGTGCGCGTCGTCGTAGACCAGCAGCCGGGCCGGGACCGCCGAGACGGTCCGCACCTCGCCGCCCAGCTCGCACACCTCGGCGACGTGGTCGCGGAACTCCGGAGCCCCGCGGTGGACGTCGGCGCAGAGGTACCGCACCCGGACGCCGCGCCTCAGCAGCTCCCGATCCAGCGGCAGCGGGTGCGCCGCGCCGTCCGTGATGCGGGACCCGGCGTCGACCTGCGCCCGTACCGAGCGCCGCGCGCCGTGCGCCAGCCCCGCGACCTGCGCGCGCACGGCTGCCGCGCCCGTCACGTGCTCGACGCCCTTCGCCCCGGACCTGCGGTCGAGCGCCTCCCTGAAGGGAGCCTCCAGCCCGTGCAACCGGGCGCGCACGGTGGCGAGCGTCAGGTTGCGGCGAGCGATGTCGAGCTCGGCGCGGGCCATCAGCCGCTCCGCCGCGCGCCCCGGGGGGAGCGCGGACCACCCGTCGGGCGAGCGCAGCAGCAACCCGAGTTCCAGCAGGTCGCGTTGGGCCACCGTCACTCGCGCGGCGGGCAGCTCCGCCAGCACCGCCAGCTGCTCGTCGGACTCCGTCGGGTGGATGACCCGGAGCCGGTACACCCGCACGCTCTCCTCGGCGATCGGCTCCCCGTCGGACGTCTCGGACATGCAGTGAGGGTAGCGACCGGTTGCCGGTACCACGAACCTGAACCGGCCCGCCCGGCGCACGCTCCTGCTGTCGCCCGCGCCCCGTCGTGCGGCCCGCTCCTTCCGGGGCGGCCGGTGTCAGGTCACCCAGCCGAGCTGGACCGCCCGGACCCCCGCCTCGAAGCGGCTGCCCGCTCCCAGCCGTTCCATCAGAGCCGCCACGATCCGGGCCACCGTTCTCTCCGAGACGCCCAGGTCTGCGCTGATCACCGGGTTGGTGCGGCCCTCCGCCAGCTGCGCGAGGATCTCGCTCTCCACCGGGCTGAGCCCGAGCGGTGAGTCGCCCTCCTCCAGCAGGAAGTCGGAGGCACGCGACCAGTAGTACTCGTAGAGCCGCCGCAGGAAGGAGAGCACCGAGGCGTCGCGCACGACGATCACGCCGTCGCCGGTGTTCTCGTGGTCCACCGGGAGCACGGCGCAGTCCTCCCCGTAGAGGATCATCCGCGTCGGGAGGTGGCTCACGCAGCGGGCCTGCGCCCCGGCGGAGGTGATGTTGGAGACGTAGTGCCGGGTCGGCTGATGCCGACGGGCCCCGTACTGGAAGAGGATGCGGAGTCGGCAGCCGCGCCCCAGCGCGCGGAGGTCGCTGGGGAGGGCCGCCGCCGTGGCGTGCTCCGGTTGGGCCCCGCCGGGCGCGAGGGTGTCCACCGAACCGGTCACGGTCCGGGAGAGGTCGTCGATGACGGCCCGGATGTTCTCCAGCCCCACCACCGTCTCGATGTCGCCGCGTTCCGAGCGGAGCGAGCGCGCCTCCAGGTAGTGACCGGAGAGCGCCTGCATCTTGGCGCGGGTGGCGCCGAGGGCGACCTGCGCCTGGAGGATGTCGTGGTCCCCGGCGGCCACCAGCTCCTCCGTGGCGGTGTCGGGCCCTACGGCGACCAGTCCGCCGGCGGGCGAGGGGCGCAGCAGGCCGAGGGTGCCGAGCTCCTGCTCCGCGCCGGCGACGGCGGCGCTGGTCAGCCCGGCGCGGGCGGCCAACTCCTCGGGGCTCGCGGTCGGGTTGGCCACGCGGAGCCGGTAGATGGTCACTGCGACGGTCGACAGACCGCTGGGGTGGGTCATGAGCGTCCCCGGTTCCGGGGCGCCGCCGTGACGGCGGCGTACGAGCGGATGGTGCGGGTGCGGGTGGCGGTGCGGGGCCGCCGGGGCGGTGCGATGGCGTGCGCGTGCATGGTCGTTACGACAGCCAGCCGTTCTGCGCGGCCCGTACCCCGGCCTGGAAACGGCTGTCCGCGTCCAGCCGCTCCAGAAGTGCTGAAACGATACGGCTGACCGAGCGGACCGACATCCCCAGCTGGTGGGCGATGGTCTCGTTCTTCTTGCCCGAGGCCATGAGCAGCAGGACCTCGCGGTCCACGCCCGTCGGCGCCGGGCCGGAGTCGGGCTCGGCCTCGCTGAAGACCAGCGCGCGCGCCCAGTAGTGGTCGAACAGCCGCTGCACGAAGCTCAGCACCGCGGGGTCGCGGACCAGCGCCACCCCCCGGCCGGTCACCTCGGGGTCCAGCGGCAGCACCGCGCAGTTGCGGTCGTAGATCAGCAGCCGCGACGGCAGCGAGGTGATCGAGCGGACCTGCGCCCCGGCCGCCGTGATGGTCGCGGCGTACTGCGCCGCACCCGGCTTCTTGCGAGCGCTGTGCTGCAGCATCGTGCGCAGCATGACCCCGCGCGCGAGGGTCTCCAGATCCAGGCGCTCCGCCGAGCGGATGCCGGTCTCGGAGAGGGTGCCGGGTATGAAGACGTCGATCGACTTGGTCGCCGTGCGTGCCAGGTCGTCGATGACCGCCAGCACGTTGTGCAGCCCCTGGATGATCTCGATGTTGCTCCGGGTGGACCGCATGGAGCGGGCCTCCAGGTAGTCACCGGTCAGCGAGTGGAGCCGCGCGCGGGTCGCCGCCATGGCGATGCGCTTGCGCAGGATGTCCTGCTCGGCCGGTCCCAGCAGCTCGTCCGCGGCGCTCTCCGGGCTGATCGCCACCCAGCCGCCCCCGGGCGAGCTGCGGATCAGTCCCAGTGCGGCCAGCTTGCCCTCCGCCTCGGTGACCTGCGACGGTCCGATCCCCAAACGCTTGGCGAGATGCTCCACGGAATCGGTGGGGTGGATCACGCGTCCCCGGTAGACCTGCGTCGCCACCGAGTCGATTTCATCTGATTCCTGCACATTACGTCCTTGCGCGAGAGCACCGGCTGCTGGCGTCAACCTGCCAGGCAGTATGACGCCAGGGCAACTCCCTCGACTACACCCGGTGGCTTCGGTGAGCATCGGTTCCAGCAGGGTTCAAGCCTGACAACTCATGTGGATGCGGGAGTAACCGTGAAGAAGATAGCCATCAGCGCGACCGCGGCGCTGTTCGCCGTGCTCGCACTCGCAGGCACCGCCAGCGCGGCCAACTACTGGGAGGGCGAGGGTGTCGCCTCTGCGACGCTCCAGCCCGCCAACTACTGGGAGTAGTCGTTTGGCGTCCGGGAGCGACCCCCCACGCGCCCCGGCCGCCGCTCGTCATGCCCGAAAGCCTGCACCAGCCTGCGCGGAAGCCAGTCAGGAGGTGGTCCCCATGACCCAACCGCAACGGACCGCGGTCCTGCTGAGCCCCTCACCCGCCGCCGTACACGCGGCACGGGCGCTGGGCGTGCGCAGCCTGGTACTCGCGGCGGACCCGAGTGAGCCGTCCGTCCGGGAGGCCGCGCTCTCGGCCGACGAGACGCTCGCGGTCGACTGGACGGACCACCCCCACCTCCTCGGGGTCCTCAGCCATTTCGCGGACTCCCCACCTCGATCCGGCAAGCCGCGCGCCGCCGTGTTCGGGTTCGGGGAGTGCAGCGCCCTCGCCGCCGCCCGTGCCAACGAGGCCCTCGGCCTCCCGGGCAACCCCCACGCGGCTGTCGCGTACCTCACCGACAAGGCGGCGCTCCGCGATCGGGTCAATCGGCTCTCCGCCGCCCCTGTGCGGTTCGAGCGGTGTGACCGGGCCGCGGCTCTGGTGCCGGCTGCCGAACGAGTCGGCTTCCCCTGTGTGGTCAAGCCCCGCACCGGCTCGGGCGGCCAGGACGTGCACAAGCTGCACGACGCGGGCGATGCGCGCGACCTGGCCCGGCGGTTGGCACCAGAGCCCGCGTTCATCATCGAGGAGTACCTGGAAGGGCCCGAGTACTGCGTCGAGGCGCACTCCGAACGCGGGCGGCACACCGTCCTCGCCGTCGCACGCAGGCACACCACCGGCGCGCCCGAGTGCGGCGACATCGGGTACGAACTCCCCGCCGACCTGGGGCGGAAGACCCTCAAGGGCGTCGAGCAGCTGGTGCAGGCGACCCTCAGCGCGGCCGGCCACCGCGTCGGGCCCTCCCACACCGAGATCGTGATCACCGAGCGGGGCCCCGCCCTGATCGAGTCCCACGCCCACCCGGGCGGGGACCGCATCAGCCGCCTGGTCGCCCTCGCCACCGGCGTCGACCGCTACCAGCTCGCGGTGGCCGCCACCCTCGGGCTCGCCGACCCCGAACAGACCGTCAGGAAGGAGCACGCCGCGGCCAGGTTGCTCCCCCTGACCATCCAGACCCTGCACGACGCGGAACGGGCTGCCGACGCCCGCGCCGTGCCGGGCGTGGTCTCGGTGGAACTGGGCGCGCCCCTCGGCAGCCATGCTCCGGAGGCCACCAGCCGGGTCGCCGGACATGGCGTCATCACCGCGACCGGTTCCACCCCCCAGGAAGTGGCCCGCGCCCTGCGCGCCGCCGAGGACCGGCTGATCCCCGCCCGGGCCTCGGCCACGGACCACCCCCTACCGCCGTCGGCCGCCGGACCCCCGCCGGCGGC
>NZ_JAAVJB010000096.1:0-1166 GCF_012034385.1 Streptomyces spiramenti | reverse complement strand
CCCCCCCCCCCCCCCCCCCCCCCCCCCCCCCCGCCCCCACCGGACCCTCGGCCACCCCCTCCTCGAAAGAAGAGGAGCTCAGTGCTGTCTGACCTGCTGTCCCCACCGGCCCTGCCGAGCACCCCACGCCCCCGCCCCGATCTCCTCACCCCCTCCTACGTGCTCGAACGACGCGACGAGTGGGGCAACGTCTGCCAGCGCGGTGTCCTCGGCTCCCTCGACGTCAGAGGTCCCGACAGCGGCCACGTGCTGCGCCACACCCAGGTCGACGACCGCGTCGTCGCCGCCCACATGCGCACCATCCGGGACCGCGGCGGCGTCCGGGACCCCCTGCTGCTCGCCGCGCCCGACCTCGGCGGCCTCACCGAGTGCGTCACCGACACCACCGCACGGCCGCCCGACCTCCACCTGGCCACCCCCGACGAGGGCGAGCTGCGGCTGTGGGCCTGCGACCCCCGGTGGACCACGCTCGCGCCCCCGCTCGGCCCCGTGCTGCTCGCCGACGGCCACCACCGGCTGGAGGCCGCCCGGCGGCTGTACCGCGCGCGGCCCGGTCCCACCACCGGCCGCCTACCGGCCATGGTCGTCGACCACGGGCGGCACCCGCTGCGGCTGGATGCCACCCATCGCGTCGTGGCCGGGCTGGACCCGCGCCGTGCCGCGCAGTCGGCCGAACGCTTCGCCCGGGTCCGGCTGCGCCCCCGCAGCGTCGCGCTCCAACCGCCCCAGCGCGGCAGCTTCCTCCTCACCGGGCAGGGACTGACCTGGGAGATCTCCGCCGTCTCGCCGGTGCTGCTGGCTCGGCGCCTGCGCTGGCTGCCGTCGGAGTGGGCCGAGTCGGACGCCGCCGTCTGCGACCACGTCGTCATCCCGGCCCTCTGCCGGGACCAGGGGATCGAACCCGACGTCGGGTACAGCGCCGGGCGACCCCCACCGGGTCGCACCGGACTCGTGCTGCCGGCGCCCACCTGGAACCAGCTGTGGTCCGCCGCCGGCGGGCACGGCATGCCGGCGCACAGCACCACCCTCGGACCCGGGCCGCTGCCGGACCTGCTCGCCTACCTCGGCTGAGTCGGCGACAGCCGCGGCCCCCTGCCCCGCGCGGCGTGGACCCCCCGCCGCACCGCGCGGACCCGCGCGTCGCCCGGCGTGACACCACGCCGGGC
>NZ_JAAVJB010000095.1 GCF_012034385.1 Streptomyces spiramenti | reverse complement strand
CCGGCGGGCGGCGACCAGGACACCATGGTGCTCCCGACGGTCAGGGGCACGGCGCGGCCTCCGCCGGGTGGCCCGCCCGCTGCCGGAGGCGCGCGCGCAGCTCCGGCGTCAGCAGATGTCCGGCGCGGCCCACGAACAGCCCCATGTGGTACGCGACCAGGCCGGGGTCGGTCTCGGTGTCGGTGTGGACGCCCAGCAGCGAGCCGTCGCTGATGGCCATCACCAGCAGGCTGCCGCCCGCCATCGTCACCATCGTCTGCTTGACGGCGCCCGCCTCCATCAGCTCGGCGGCGCCGCCGGTCAGCGCAGCCAGCCCGGAGACCACGGTGGCGAGGTCGGCCGCCGCGCCCCGGGGGCCGCGGACCTTCCCACGCGGTCCCGTGACGGGCTCCTCCGCGTCGCCGGCCGCCGGTTCACCCGCAGTGGCCCCGGCGTCGGCCCCCACCGCGCCGCCCCCCGCCGCGCCGGGCTCCTCCGGGCCGGGCTCCGAGGAGAGCAGCGACAGCCCGTCGGCCGAGACCACCGCGACCGACCGCAACCCCGGGACCTCCTCCAGCAGGCGGGTCAGCAGCCAGCGGAGGCCGCGCAGTCCCTCGCAGTCGTCCGAGGTGGGGGCTTCGCTGTACTCGATCACGACTGCATCTCCTCCTCGGCCGGCGGACCCGCCGACTCGCCCTCGTGCTGGCCCCGACGGGCCTCACGCTGGAAACCTCCGAGGCGGCGCCGGAGCTCCTCGGCACCGACCACGTCGGGGCCGTGAGGGTCGCCGTCGCCGCGGCCGTCCGCGGCGGGCCGCGGATGCTCGCCGCCGAGCCGCGCCGTGCCCCTGACCGTCGGGAGCACCATGGTGTCCTGGTCGCCGCCCGCCGGGGCGGGGACGCTCGGTCCCGCCCCGGTGGGCGCCCCGGCGGACGCGCCGCCGGCGGCCAGCGCGGCGAACATCTCGGCCTCCGTGCTGTCCTCGTCGCTCAGCAGCGACCCCGGGATCTCGACCTCGGCGCAGGTGCCGCCCTCGGCTCGGTGGCGAAGCCGCGCCCGCAGCCCGTGGCGTGCCGCCAGCCGCGCCGCGGTGTAGATGCCCATGGCCGCGGCGGGCTCGCCGCGGGCGCCGGGCGGCGGCCCCGACGGGTCCGCCAACTGGGTGTTGAGGGCGGTGAGCCGGTCGTCCGGCAACCCGGGACCGTCGTCCTGCACGCGGACGATGACCGACCGCCACCCGCGTCGTTGGGCGGGCACCAGCGGATCGCCGGGGTTCGGCCCTCCCGCCTCGGGTCCGGAGGAGCCGCCCGCTTCGCCGTCCGCGGCGGGGGCCGCCGGCGCGTGGTCCTCACGGACGACCGCGGAGAGCAGCACGCGCGCACCGGGCGGCGAGACCGACGAGGCGTTGTCGAGGAACTCGGCCAGGAGGTGGCCGAGGTCGCGGGCCGCGACCGGGGAGACCAGCACCACCGGGACGGGCTGCTCCACGTCCACCAGTTCGTACCGCTCGGACTCGCTGACCGCCGCAAGCGCCACCTGTACCAGCGGCAGCGGGCGGGGGAAGGGCGCGTCGGGCTCCACCCCGGCGAGCAGCAGCAGGTTCTCGCTGTGGCGGCGCATGCGGGCGGCCAGGTGGTCCAGGGCGAAGAGCGTGGCCAGCTCGTCGGGGTCGGTCTCGTGCTCCTCCAGTCCACCGATGATGTCCAGCTGGTCGCCCGCGAGATCCAGCGCCATCCGCGCGTGGTGGGTGAGGTTGGCGTGCATGACCCGGGTCTGCGCCGCCAGTTTGTCGATCAGCTCGCGCTGTTCGCCCCGGACCTCGGCCAGTTCGGCGCGGAGCGCCTCCTGGTCGTCGCTCTCGCCGGTCTGGTAGCGGTGGAGCTCCACCGCCCGCGAGTGCAGCTTGTTGACGGCGGCCACCACGTCGGCGAACTCGTCGTCGCGGCCGGAGTAGCGCACCGGCGGCTCGGCGGAGGGGGCGTCCGCGACACGACGCGCGCCACGACGCACCACAGCGAGCGGGTGGGTCACCGAGCGCGCCGCCCAGATCCCGGCGGCGAGCGCCAGGAGGAGCGCGCCACCGGTGACCGCCGCGTGCACCTGGATCGAGGTGAGGTCGTCCTCACGCAGCTGGGTCAGCGAGCGTGTCTGCTCGGCACCGAAGTTGGAGAGCAGCCCCCGCTGGAGCTCGGTGCGGGCGCCGAGTTCGGCGGAGAGTTCGGCGACGGTGACCGCTCGGGACTCCTCCGTGAGGAAGGGGAGGGCGGTGAGTTCCTCGACGCGCTCCTCCGCGGCCGTCACGCCGGGCCCGGTGACCGTCGACCCGTAGGCGGCTCGGCCGTCCTCCCCGGCGGTGGTGGCGAAGTCCGCCACCGCGGCGCCCTCCCGGGCGTGGGCGCGTCGGGCGAGCGCGAGGAGTTCCCGCTCCTGCTCGCCCGGCTCCCCCACCAGCGCCGCGGTGAGCAGCGCGCGGGTCGCGGCCGACGCCTCGACGGCGCGCGCGAGGTCCGGCAGGGCGTCGGAGGACGGGGCCGCTCCGCGGTCGGGACGCGCGCGGGCGACCGCGCGGCCCGTGGCGCCCAAGCCGTCGATGATGCGGGTGTAGGCGGCGTGGACGGTGAGCGGGTCGCCGCCCTCGGCGGCGGCGCGGGCGGCGGTGAGGCCGTCCAGCAGGTCCCGGTCGGGCTGCGCCAGCAGCGGACGGAGGTCCTCCGCCCGGCGGTCGGCCCGCGCGAGGTCGCCCTCGGAGGGCGGCTCGACGCTGCCCGCCGGCGCGGCGGCGAGCGTCATCATCGTCGCGCGCTCGTCCGCGAGGACGTGCGCGAGCGAGACCGCCTGCTGGGCGAGTTCGGCGTCCTCCACCAACTGCTGCGTGTCGGTGATGCGTTCACCGGCGGCGATCATCGCCGGTGTGCCGGCGGCGAGGACCGCGGCCGATCCGATGACCACGCCGACCATGAGGCGCGAACGAGCCCTGCCGCGGCGCCCCCGGGGACGGCATCCGTCGGCCACGGCCGGGGTTTGGGCCGCGTCCCCGCCGGGCACGGTTGCGGGTACACCGGCCTGTGGTGACGTTGCGTCAACCGGTGTCTGTGGCCTGGCTTTCCGCACCTGTGCTCACGTTCCTGTCCTGGCTGCCCGTGTCCGGGCGGTGGGCAACGGACTGCGGAAGCTTACTTCACCGCCAACGGGCCGCCAGGGAACGAAAACCGCCACGCCGCTGGCGAACGGGAACCGTTCCTGCAAGGATGCCCGGCCCCTGCCCGGGTCCCGTCCGGTCGTCACGGGACGGCGGCCGTCGACGGGCATCGTCGCGTCGCCGTCCGGTCGCCCCGGCTGTCGATCGCGGACACCACCCGCGCCGCCTGCACCCCCTCGCCGATGACGCCGTGTCACCATGGCGGCCCGCCGACCCGCGGCGGGCCGATCCGGCGGCGGCACCCCGCCGGTCCGACGGACGGGGCTGGTCATGCACGGCACTCAGGTCGCGCTCGCGTCGGAACCGGGTGACCCCGGCCGGCCCAACGAGGACTTCGCGTCGGTGGCGACCCCGGCGGACGGCACCGGCGGCGCGCTGGTGGTGCTGGACGGCGTGACACCCCCCGACGGCGACGACGGCTGCCGCCACGGCGTGCCGTGGTTCGTCGCCCGGCTCGGCACGGAGCTGCTGGGGGCGGCGGCGCGGGACCGGGGCACCGACCTCGCGGAGTGCCTGGTCCAGGCCATTGAGCGCACCGCGCAGGCCCATCGTCATACGTGTGACCTTTCTCACCCACGCACCCCACAGGCCACTGCCGTCGTCTGCCGCTGGGACGACCGGACCGTCGACCACCTGGTGCTCTGCGACTCCGCGCTGCTGATCGCGACCCCGGGCGGCGATGTCGTCCCGGTACTGGACACCGCGCTGGACGGCGCGCGCGCCGTGGCGCGGGGCGCGCCACGCGGTCAGCGCGCCGCCAGGCTGGAGGCGCTCCGCAACGCACCGGGCGGCTTCCACACCGCGGCGGCCGACCCGGCCGTCGCCGGGCACGCGGTCCGCGGCAGCCACCCCCGCGAGCAGGTGGCGGGCATGGCGGCCCTCACCGACGGGGTGGGCCGCTGGGCCGAGGTCTTCGGACTCGGCGACTGGGCGGCGCTGCACGCCCTGCTCGCCGGGGCGGGGCCCGCCGCGGCCGTCGCGGCGGTACGCGCGGCGGAACTCGCCGACCCCGACGGCGCCTCCCACCCCCGCGGGAAGCGCCACGACGACGCCACGGCCGTGCTCGTCACCCTCCCCGCGCGCGGGCAGGCGCGGCACGTCGCTCCCGTGGACTGACCGGGCTGCGCGGGCGCCCGGTCGCGAGCCGCGGGGCGGCACCGAATTCCGCGCGCGGTGTCATCGTCCGCCGACCGCTGGGCAGGAATGGGGCATGGACGCCCAGCCCCGCACGCTCCCCTCCCCCTCACACAGGGTGAGACCCGGGCCGTGCCCGGGGAGTACGGCGTCCCACCCGACGGCCGCGGGGAGCCGTGCGTCCACCGGCGCACCGGCCGGAAACCACCATCACCGCGTGGCGCCGCACCGCCCGGGCCCGGACCGGGGCCGGGCGACCCGGCCGCCCGCCCCGCGGGGCGCGGGCCCTCCCCCGGGACCGGACCGCACACCGCACCCACGCGGCGGACGCGACATGATCCACCCGGCTCCCCCGACTCCGTAGCCCGTGCGGCGCAAGGCGCCGTACGCTGCTCACCAGCAGCAGGAAAGCCAGAACCAGCCGACTGGCTCCACACACTCTCCCGGGGCGGGACAGATGACACAGAGCGACTTCACTTCGGGCAACGGCGAGGAACAGCCGCGCCCCGCGACGGCGGACCACGTCGCCGCACCGGTCGGTTCGATAACCGACGGTGTCCCGGCCACCGGCGACACGCCGCCGGCCGACGAGGGCGGCGACCTCATGGAGGCCGGCGCCACCACCCCCGGCGCGCAGCGCCGCATCCTCGTGGTCGAGGACGACCCCACCATTCTCGACGCCATCTCCGTGCGGCTCACCGCCGAGGGCTTCCTCGTGCAGACCGCCTCGGACGGCCCGGCGGCGGTGGACGCCGCCGGGGGGTTCCAGCCCGACGTGATGGTGCTGGACGTCATGCTGCCGGGGTTCGACGGGTTGGAGGTCTGCCGCAGGGTGCAGGCGCAGCGGCCGGTCCCGGTGCTGATGCTGACCGCGCGCGACGACGAGACCGACATGCTCGTCGGGCTCGGCGTCGGCGCCGACGACTACATGACCAAGCCGTTCTCCATGCGGGAGCTGGTCGCCCGCACCCATGCGCTGCTGCGGCGCGTGGAGCGGGCCGCGGCGGCGGCGACCACGCCGCGCCCCGGCGGCGTCCGGCTGGGCGATCTGGAGATCGACCGGGCGCAGCGACGGGTGCGCGCCGGCGGCAAGGACGTCCACCTCACCCCCACCGAGTTCGACCTGCTGATGCGCCTGGCCCGCTCGCCCCGAGCGGTCCTCACCCGGGAGCAGCTGCTGGCCGACGTGTGGGACTGGGCCGACGCCTCGGGCACCCGGACCGTCGACAGCCATGTGAAGGCGCTGCGGCGGAAGATCGGCGCCGAGCGCATCCGCACCGTGCACGGGGTGGGTTACGCGCTGGAGGCCGCGCCGGGCACCACGGTCATCGCCGACGGAAGCTGAGCCCCGGTGGAACGTGTGCGCGGCGGACCGGGCCCCCTCTCTCCGGAGAGCCCTCCCCGTCCGGACGGGGAGCTCCGTCCGGACGGGGAGGACCGTTCGCCGAAGGCGCGGCTCCGACGCCTGTGGGTGCTGAGCCGGCCGCTGGACCCGTTCCGTTCGGTGCAGGCCGCGCTCGGGGCGCTGGTGATCGTCTCGGTGGTGATCACCACCGTGCTGATCCTGCTCGCCTACCGCTCCGCGATCGAGCTGCGGCTGATCGCGCTGATAGCGGTCATCGCCTCGCTGTTGCTGACGCAGTTCGTGGCGCAGGGCCTCGCCGCCCCCCTCACGGAGATGACCGCGGCGGCGCGCGCGATGGCGCGCGGCGACTACCAGCGGCGGGTACGCGCCGGCCGGCGGGACGAGCTGGGGGACCTGGCAAGGGCGTTCAACCGGATGGCCGCCGACCTCCAGGCGACCGACCGGCACCGCAAGGAGCTGGTCGCCAACGTGTCGCACGAGCTGCGCACCCCCATCGCCGGTCTGCGGGCGGTCCTGGAGAACGTCGTCGACGGTGTCGCCGAGCCGGACCAGAAGACCATGGAGACCGCGCTGCGGCAGGCGGAGCGGCTGGGGCGGCTGGTGGAGCAGTTGCTGGACCTCTCCCGGCTGGAGAACGGCGTGGTGCCGTTGCAGCCGCGGACGTTCTCGGTGCGGACCTATCTGGAGACCGTGGCGGACAACGCGGACTGGGCCGCCGGGCGGGGCCACTCCCGGACCGACGTCCGGGTGGACCTGGACGTGTACCCGGAGCCGCTGGTCGCCTGCGCCGACCCGGAGCGGCTGGACCAGGTGGTGACCAACCTGGTCGACAACGCCGTCAAGCACAGCCCCAAGGGCGGGCGGGTGACGGTGGTGGCGCGCGCCGGGCAGCTGCCGGGCGGGCTGCTGCTGGAGGTGCGGGACGAGGGGCCGGGCATACCGGCGGACCAGCGCGAGCGGGTGTTCGAGCGGTTCGGACGGGCCGGCCTGCCGGGCGAGACGCCGCGCGACGGCGGCACCGGACTGGGGCTGGCGATCGCACACTGGGCGGTGAACCTGCACGGCGGGACGATCGCCGTGGTGGAGTCGCCGAGCGGCTGCCACATCCGCCTCACCCTTCCGGGAGAAGACCCTGGACAGAGGTTGACGTAGGGTCGAGGCAGGTGTGCTGCCGGTCCCCGCGAGCCGCCCACGACGCCGGTGACGGCGATCCGTGCGGCGCGGGACCGCGTGTCGCACGCGGCCGTACCCGTGCGACACGCCGGGAGCCGCTCGGCGCCCTCGGGCGCCGGGGCGCCGCGTGGGCCGGCAGGGCGCCGCTCACCGGCGGTTTTCCGCCGCGCACCACGCCCCGTCGGCTTTTCACGGGGTTGCGGGAGACGTGGCGGTTGGGGCGCCGATGTCCGGATGTGGCCGGGGGCCGCAGCCGCCGACTGGCGATTCCGGAAGCAGCCGAACCCGAGTTTGTTCCCAAGCTGAACAGCGCCGAAACCCCGCGCTAAATGTGACGTACGCGACCTCTGGGGACCGGGGACTGCGCCGCAGCCGGGTGAAGGCGTAGCCTTGATCTCCGCTGTCCATCACCTTGCGAAGCGGAAGAGGGCGGTTGCCGCCGTGTCGCCACAGTCCCCGAACACCTCGAGTGCCTCCACCGACCAGGCCGGATCAGGCCAGGCCGCGTCAGGAACCGGCCCAGCGGCCGGATTCGGCGCCAATGAATGGCTCGTCGACGAGATCTACCAGCAGTACCTGAAGGACCCGAACTCCGTCGACCGGGCGTGGTGGGATTTCTTCGCCGACTACAAGCCGGGCGCGAACGACGCTGCGAAGAAGCCGGCCGCCGCCGGCTCCGCCGGTGACGCACCCGCGGCTTCGGCCGGCTCGGACGACGGGGGGCCCGCGGAGCCGCAGGTCGCCGCGTCCGCCGACGCGTCGTCGAAGGCCCCCGCCGAGACCGCCCCCGCGGAGAAGGCCGCCTCGAAGCCGGCCCCGGCGAAGAAGGCCCCCGCGAAGGCCGCGGCCAAGCCCGCCGCCAAGCAGGAGAAGCCGGCCGAGTCCGGTTCCTCCGGCCCGGAGCTGGTGACGCTGCGCGGCCCCTCGGCCGCGGTCGCGAAGAACATGAACGCCTCACTGGAGCTGCCGACGGCCACCTCGGTCCGCGCGGTCCCGGTGAAGCTGCTGTTCGACAACCGCATCGTCATCAACAACCACCTCAAGCGCGCCCGGGGCGGGAAGGTCTCCTTCACCCACCTCATCGGCTACGCCATGGTGCAGGCCGTCAAGGCCATGCCGGACATGAACAACTCCTTCGCCGAGAAGGACGGCAAGCCCACGCTGGTGAAGCCCGAGCACGTCAACCTCGGGCTCGCCATCGACCTGGTGAAGCCCAACGGCGACCGCCAGCTGGTCGTGGCCGCCATCAAGAAGGCGGAGAAGCTCACCTTCTTCGAGTTCTGGCAGGCCTACGAGGACATCGTCCGGCGCGCCCGCGCCAACAAGCTGACGATGGACGACTTCACCGGCGTCACGGTCTCGCTGACCAACCCCGGCGGCATCGGCACCGTCCACTCGGTGCCGCGCCTGATGCCCGGTCAGGCCGTCATCGTGGGCGTCGGCGCCATGGAGTACCCGGCGGAGTTCCAGGGCACCAGCCAGGACACCCTGAACCGTCTCGGCGTCTCCAAGGTCATGACGCTGACCAGCACCTACGACCACCGGGTGATCCAGGGCGCCGCCTCCGGCGAGTTCCTGCGCACCATGTCGTCGCTGCTGCTCGGCGAGAACGGCTTCTACGACGAGATCTTCGAGGCGCTGCGGATCCCGTACGAGCCGGTCCGCTGGCACCGGGACATCGACGTCAGCCACGACGACGAGGTCACCAAGGCCGCCCGGGTCTTCGACCTGATCCACTCCTACCGGGTCCGCGGCCACCTGATGGCCGACACCGACCCGCTGGAGTACAAGCAGCGCAAGCACCCCGACCTGGACATCAAGGAGCACGGGCTCACCCTGTGGGACCTGGAGCGCGAGTTCGCGGTCGGCGGCTTCGCCGGCAAGTCGATGCTCAAGCTGCGGGACATCCTCGGCGTGCTGCGCGACTCGTACTGCCGCACCACCGGCATCGAGTACATGCACATCCAGGACCCGCAGGAACGCAAGTGGATCCAGGACCGGGTCGAGCAGCCCCACACCCCGCCGGAGCGTGAGGAGCAGCTCCGCATCCTGCGGCGGCTCAACGCCTCCGAGGCGTTCGAGACCTTCCTGCAGACCAAGTACGTCGGGCAGAAGCGGTTCTCCCTGGAGGGCGGCGAGTCCGTCATCCCGCTGTTGGACGCGATCCTCGACGAGGCGAGCGGCGCCGCGCTGGACGAGGCCGTCATCGGCATGGCCCACCGCGGCCGGCTCAACGTGCTGGCCAACGTGGTCGGCAAGTCCTACGCGCAGATCTTCCGGGAGTTCGAGGGCAACCTCGACCCGAAGTCGACGCACGGCTCCGGCGACGTCAAGTACCACCTCGGCACCGAGGGCACCTTCACCGGCCTCGGCGGCGAGAAGATGCAGGTCTCGCTCACCGCGAACCCCTCCCACCTGGAGGCCGTCAACCCGGTCGTCGAGGGTGTGGCGCGCGCCAAGCAGGACATCATCGGCAAGGGCGGTGCGGACTTCACCGTCCTGCCGATCCTCATCCACGGTGACGCGGCCTTCGCGGGCCAGGGCGTGGTGGCGGAGACGCTCAACATGTCGCAGCTCCGCGGCTACCGCACCGGCGGCACCGTGCACGTCGTGATCAACAACCAGGTGGGCTACACGGCGCCCCCGACCTCCTCCCGCTCGTCGATGTACTGCACCGACGTCGCGCGGATGATCGAGGCGCCGATCTTCCACGTCAACGGCGACGACCCCGAGGCCGTGTGCCGCGTGGGCCGACTGGCCTTCGAGTACCGGCAGGCGTTCAACAAGGACGTCGTCATCGACCTCGTCTGCTACCGCCGCCGCGGTCACAACGAGGGCGACAACCCGGCGTTCACCCAGCCGCTGATGTACAACCTGATCGACAAGAAGCGCTCGGTGCGCAAGCTGTACACCGAGTCCCTCATCGGCCGGGGCGACATCACCCTGGAAGAGGCGCAGCAGGCGCTGAAGGACTTCCAGGACCAGCTGGAGAAGGTCTTCAAGGAGGTCCGCGAGGCCACCGGGACCGACGCTCCCGCCGACGTGCCGCCGCCGCTCGGTGGCTTCCCCGTGCCGGTGGAGACCGCCGTCACCCAGGAGGCCCTCAAGCGGATCGCCGAGTCGCAGGTCAACATCCCCGACCGCATCGAGGTGCACCCCCGGCTGCTGCCGCAGCTCCAGCGGCGCGCCGCGATGGTCGAGGACGACAACATCGACTGGTCGATGGGCGAGGCGCTCGCCTTCGGTTCGCTGCTGATGGAGCGCACCCCGGTGCGGCTCGCCGGCCAGGACTCGCGCCGCGGCACGTTCGTGCAGCGCCACGCGGTCCTGATCGACCAGCAGACCGCCGACGAGTACACGCCGCTGCTGTACCTCTCGGACGACCAGGCCCGGTTCAACGTCTACGACTCGCTCCTCAGCGAGTACGCGGCGATGGGCTTCGAGTACGGCTACTCCCTCGCCCGGCCGGACGCGCTGGTGATGTGGGAGGCGCAGTTCGGCGACTTCGTCAACGGCGCGCAGACGGTGGTGGACGAGTTCATCTCGTCCGCCGAGCAGAAGTGGGCGCAGACCTCCGGCGTCACGCTGCTGCTGCCGCACGGCTACGAGGGCCAGGGCCCGGACCACTCCTCGGCCCGGATCGAGCGGTTCCTCCAGCTGTGCGCGCAGGACAGCATGACGGTCGCCATGCCGTCGCTGCCGTCGACCTACTTCCACCTCCTGCGGTGGCAGGTCCACAACCCGCACCACAAGCCGCTGGTGATCTTCACCCCGAAGTCGCTGCTGCGGCTGAAGGCGGCCACCTCCAAGGCGTCGGAGTTCACCACCGGCGGTTTCCGCCCGGTGATCGGTGACGACAGCGTGGACCCGGACACGGTCCGCAAGGTCGTCTTCTGCTCCGGCAAGGTCTACTACGACCTGGACGCCGAGCGGCAGAAGCGCGGGGTCACCGACACCGCCATCGTGCGGCTGGAGCGGCTGTACCCGCTGCCCGGCGACGAGATCCAGGCGGAGCTGGCCAAGTTCCGCAACGCCGAGCGCTACGTCTGGACGCAGGAGGAGCCCGCGAACATGGGCGCCTGGCCGTTCCTGTCGCAGAGCCTGGTGGACCACCTGGACCAGGTCATCGGCTCGGCCCGCATCAGCTCGGACAGGCTGACCCGGGTCTCGCGCCCGGCGTCCTCCTCTCCGGCCGTGGGTTCCGCCAAGCGTCACCAGGCGGAGCAGCAGGGCCTGGTCAACGAGGTCTTCGACCTCTGACAGGCGGACGCATCACGGGGCCCGGACCGCTCGTCGGTCCGGGCCCCGTGCCGTCCCCGCCCCCGGTCGGGCTCGTCGCCCGGCCGGCGGGCGGCGCCGTTCACCCGCATCACCCCCGACACCCCTGATCGCACCACCGATCACCGAACCCCGCGGAGCGTCTTTCGTGTACTTCACCGACCGTGGCATCGAGGAGCTGGAGCAGCGCCGTGGCGAGGAGGAGGTGAGCCTCGGCTGGCTGGCGGAGCAGTTCCGGGTCTTCGTCGACCTCAACCCGGACTTCGAGGTCCCGGTGGAGCGCCTGGCGACGTGGCTGGCCCGGCTGGACGACGACGAGGACGACTGAGGAGGCGGTGGCGCCGGCCCGCACGGGCGGGGCGCCCGACGGGGCGGCGCGGTTGGCACCGCGACAGTCGCGACCTATCGTGACGGACGGCGGCGATCCGCTGCCCCGCGCCGCCGGCCGCCGCCCGGAGTCCGGGCGGTCCGGCCCCATCCAGTCGCTCGTAGGAGGCCGACGTGGCGCTACCCGACAGCAGTACGGCCCTGACCCGGCCCGGCACCCTCGATCTGCCCTGCCCCACCGCGCCGGGGTCCCGGCTGGAACTGCACGTGGGCGAGGGTGACGTCACGGTCGTCCGGGACCCGTCGGTCGACTCGGTCCGCGTGGAGGTCCGCGAGTTGCGCGGCGGGCGGCTGACGGCACGCGCGGCCGGCGGGTCGCTGTTCGTCTCGGTGGGGGGCGCCGGCCCCCCCCGCGCCGTGGTGCTGGTGACGCTGCCGCCCTCGTCGGCGCTGACGGTCCGTACCCGGTCGGCGCCGGTGCTGCTGCTGACGGCGCTCACCGCCGGCGCCCCGCGTGCCACCGGGGCGGCGGAGGTGCACTCCGTGGACGGGCCGGTGGAGTTCCGCCGCGCGGGCGGGCCCGTGGTGTTCCGTACGGAGTCGGGCGCGGTGGCGGTCACCGGCCTCACCGGGCGGGTGACGGGGACGACCGGATCGGGCGGCGTCACCCTCGACCTCTCCCCCGTCCCCGGTACGCCGCCCGGCGACCGCGCGATCGACGTACGGACCGGGTCGGGCCCCATCGGGATGCGGGTGCCGCCCGGGGCGGACGCGCGGGTCCGGGCGTCCAGTGGCACGGGACGGGTGGTCACCGACGTCCCCGGGCTGGTCCGTCCGCCCGGCCCCGCCGCCCCTGGGTCCGTCACCGCGAGCGGCACGCTCGGCCGGGGATCGGCGGCGTGGTCGCTGGAGTCGGCGGCGGGCGGGGTGGCGCTGCTGCGGCAGGGGCCGGACGTGCCCTCGCGCGGCGGGGTGGGCTGAGATGGCGGCGCTGTTCGGCCACGGCAGGCTGCGGCTGTACCTGCTCCAGCTGCTCGCGGAGTCCCCGCGCCACGGCTACGAGGTGATCCGGCTCCTGGAGGAGCGCTTCCGGGGCGCCTACACGCCGTCGGCCGGCACGATCTACCCCCGCTTGGCGAAGCTGGCGGCCGACGGGCTGGTCCGGCAGACGACCACCGGTGGCCGCAAGGTCTACGCGCTGACCGAGGCGGGCGCCCGGGAACTGGCCTCCCGCCGCGGCGAGCTGGCGGAGCTCGACCGCGAGCTGGCGCCCGCGCTCGCGCGGGCCGCCGAGAAGCGGGGCGTACGGGGAGAGAGCGGCCCCCGACCCGCCCGCGCGACACCCGGTCCGACACCCGAGACCGGGCGGCCCCACGAGGCGGCGGAACGGCTCCGGGAGTTGGAGCGGCTGCTGGACACGGTCCGGGACGAGGTGCGGGACGCGGCCCGGGACCACGGCATCGGGGAGGCCGAGCTGCGCACCGCCCGGCGGCTGCTGGCGGAGACCTCCGCGCACCTGGTGGCGATCATGACCGCGCCCGGGGTGTACCGCGGCACCGACGGCGGTCCCTGACCCGGGGCGGCCCCGCTCTCGGGTGCCCGCGGGTCGACACACTCTCCGAACGTCAGTGCCCACAACCCCCCTCCGGTGGTCGAACCCGGCGGCACCGGTCGGCGGGCGACACCCGACGCCGGCCCGGGGGCGGCGCCGGGCGCCAGGGTGCGCGCCGGGCGGGCGCCGGAGCCCGCGCACCCGACGGGCGGACATCGCCCGGTAACCGGCTACCAGCGGCCGGGGCCGCCTGCGACGATGAGGGGAATCCGGGCGGTCCGTCGCCCGGGACGGTCCGTCCGGGGTGGGCCGGACAGAGGGGACGTGTGACATGGCCGAGGTGTTCCACCGGCGGCTGAGCCGCTGGCAGGCCGAGGACAAGCGGTCGAAGCTCGCCGAGCTGTACGTGGACGCCTACCGTGACCGGGCGGACGCCGGCGCACCCGACCCCGTGGCGTTCCTGGAGCGGTTCGCGGACCACCTCCAGCAGCCCGAGTTCGACATGATCGTCGCCAACGACCCGGCGCTGGTGGGCTGCGCCTATGGTTTCCGCATCACCCGGGAGGGCAGTTGGCTCGACCGGTTCGCCGGCATCCCCCGCGAGTTGGAGGAACTGGTCGAGGTGACCGGGGCCCGGCAGCTGTTCGTGGTCGCGGAGCTGATGGTGCTGCCCGCGTACCGCCGCCGGGGGGTCGGCGGACGGTTGCTGGACCAGTTGCTGACCCGCATCGGGGTGCCGGTCGCCGTGGTGCTGGTCGACCCGGGCGACACCGAGACCCAGGGCGCGTTCTCCGCGTGGGGGTGGACCAAGGCCGGCGTGATGGCGCCGCGCGGGGACGCCAAGCCCCAGGAGGCGTGGTGCCTGCGTCGCGACGCGTGAGCTCCCCGGGCAGCCGCGCGGGGTGAGCGCGGGTCCCGGACGACCGACCGCCCCGCGCCGCCGAGTCGGGCGGTGCGGGGCGGTCGGTCGTCCGGGGGGCGGGCGGGCCGCTCAGAGCACTTTGGAGAGGAACGCCTGGGTGCGTTCGTGGCGCGGGTTGGTCAGGACCTCACGGGGGTGGCCCGACTCCACGACGACGCCGCCGTCCATGAAGACCAGCGAGTCGCCGACCTCCCGGGCGAATCCCATCTCGTGCGTGACGACGATCATCGTCATGCCCTCTTCGGCGAGACCCCGCATGACGTCGAGCACCTCACCGACCAGCTCGGGGTCGAGCGCCGAGGTGGGCTCGTCGAAGAGCATCAGCTTCGGCTCCATCGCGAGCGCACGGGCGATGGCGACGCGCTGCTGCTGGCCGCCGGAGAGCTGCGCCGGGTAGTTCTTCATCCGGTCGGCGAGTCCGACGCGGGTCAGCATCTCCTCCGCGCGGGCCCGGGCAGCGGCCTTCCGCTCCCCCTTGACCTGCATCGGTGCCTCCATGACGTTCTCCAGCGCCGTCATGTGCGGGAAGAGGTTGAAGCGCTGGAAGACCATGCCGATGTCCCGGCGCTGGAACGCGACCTCGCGCTCCTTCATCTCGTACAGCTTGTCGCCCTTCTGGCGGTAGCCGACGAGCTGGCCGTCCACCCAGAGCCGACCGGCGTTGATCTTCTCCAGGTGGTTGATGCACCGCAGGAAGGTGGACTTGCCGGACCCGGAGGGCCCGACGAGGCAGAAGACCTCGCCGTGACGGACCGTGAGGTCGATGCCGTTGAGGACCGGCACCAGTCCGAAGGACTTGTGCACCTGCTCGGACCTGACCATCACATCGCTGCCCGTGGCGCCGCTGTTCGGCGGAGTCATCGCGTTCACTCCTTCCCGCCGTCGCGGCGCGCGGACGCGTCGCCGCCGTCGTTGCCCCCGTCACTCCCGCCGGCGCCGCCGCCCGCCGGGGACGGCAGGTTCGGCTTCACGCGGAAGGACGTCAGCTGCCGTCGAACCCGTTGCAGCGGTGTCGGCGGCGGGGTGTGGTCGGTGCCGCGCGCGAAGTGCCGCTCCAGGTAGTACTGCCCGACGGAGAAGATCGTGGTGAGCAGCAGGTACCACGCCGAGACGACGACCAGCATCTCCATGACCGCCAGGGTGCGGGAGGAGATGGTGCGCCCGGCGAGGAACAGCTCGTTGTACTGGATGGCATACGCCAGCGACGAGGTCTTCAACATGTTGATGAACTCGTTGCCGGTGGGCGGGATGATCACGCGCATCGCCTGCGGCAGCACGATGCGGCGCATGGTGCGGTTGCCCGACATGCCGAGCGCCTGCGCGGCCTCGGTCTGGCCGCGGTCCACCGACTGGATGCCTGCCCGGCTGATCTCCGCCATGTAGGCGGCCTCGTTCAGGCCGAGCCCCAGCAGCGCGGCCATGAACGGCGTCATGACCTTGTTCATGTCCTCGGACCAGAAACCGAGGTCGAGGACGGGGAAGATCAGCGCCAGGTTGAACCAGAGGAAGAGCTGGACCAGGACAGGGGTGCCGCGGAAGAACCAGATGTACCCGTAGGCGACGGCCGACAGCACCGGGTTGCCGGAGAGCCGCATGATCGCCAGCAGCGTCCCGAGGCCCACCCCGAGCAGCATGGCCAGCAGGGTGATCCAGAGCGTGTTGAGCGCGCCCTTGATGATCGTGTCGTGGTCCAGGTAGGTGCCGACCACGGACCACTCGATGTCGGCGCCCGCGAACGCGAGCACCAGCAGGCCCAGCAGGCCCACGACGACGACGGCACCGGCCCAGCGCCCGTAGTGCCGCACGGGGACGGCCCGGATCGCCTCCGGCGGCGGTGCCCCCGGGGCGCCGGTGGTGTGCGGGACGGAGCCCGGGTCACGGCCCTTGTCGTCGGGGCCCGGCACCCCGTCCCTGTTCTCATCTGACACGGTTCACTGCCTTAGCTGCCTGGTGGATGCGGAAAGGGGCGCGGCCCCGGGCACGTGGCCCGGGGCCCGCGGACCGGCGTGGTGCGCTCACTCACCCGCGTTGACGGTGGCCTCTTCGACGGCGCCCGTCTGGGCGTCCCACTCCTCCAGGACGTCGGCGTAGTCGCCGTTGTCGATGATCGCCTGCACGGCGGCCTGGAGGGCGTCCCGCAGCTCCGGGTTGTCCTTGGGCACGGCGATGCCGTACGGCGCGGCGTCGATCTGCTCGCCGACGACCTCGAACAGTTCGCCGCCCCGCGCCTCCAGGGCGTTGTACAGCGCGACAGGGAAGTCGGTGACGACCACGGCGGCCCGGCCGCTCTGGAGCTGGGTGACCGACTCGTCGTCGTTGTCGTTGACGAGCACCTCGATCGGCGTGTCGCACTCCTCCTGCTGCCGCTCCACCAGCGCCTCGTTGGCGGTGCCGCGCTGCGCGGCGACGGTGAGACCGCAGAGGTCGGCCAGGCCGGTGACACCCTCGGGGTTGTCCTTGGCCACCAGGATCGCGGAACCGGCGCGGAAGTAGTTGACGAAGTCCGCACCGCCCTCGGCGTCCTCGCTCACACCGTCCTGACGCGCCTTGGTGTCCGTCATCGCGGACATGATGACGTCGTACCGGCCGGAGTTCATGCCGAGCACGAGCCCGTCGAAGGTGCCGTTCTCGAAGCGCAGCTCCACGCCGAGCTGCTCACCGATGGCCTCGGCGATGGCGGGGTCGATGCCGGTGACCTCGCCGCTCTCGTCGTAGTACTCGATCGGGGCGTAGGCGATGTCGGAGCCGACACTGATGACGCCGGCCTCCTGGATGTCCTCGGGCAGCTCGTCCCACAGCGGCGCGTCGGAGCCGGCCGCCTCGCCCGACCCCCCGTCCCCGGAGTCGTCGGAACCGCAGGCACCGAGCACCAGGGCGCCGGCGAGAGCCAGGGCGGTGGCGCCGGCCAGGCGGGAGTGTCGGGACAGGGAACGGGCAGACATGGGGGCCTCCTGGGCGAGGGCGGGATCGCCGCTGTCGAGCACACGATCGAGCCGGGCAGATGTGTTCCAGTGGGGCATCCTCCCATCCGCACCGGCAGCGTTCGGTTACCACCGACGTCAAGATCGGATAACGGACATGTGGCGCGCCGCAACCGCTGCGCCGCACGGGGGACATGGCCGTGGAGGGTGGCGTGGGGCGCGGTGAGACTCCGCTCACGCCCCGGGTCGCACGCCGCCCCGGCGGCCTCGCGCGTCCCCCGAGGGCCTCCGGACACCTGCCCGCCCGCTCCCCGCCCCCGCCGCTACCGCTCCGCTCGCCCGGGGCCCGCCGGGGTCGCGTGTCGCGGGGTTCACGCCCCCGCCCTCTCGTCGCCGGTGGTGAAGATCCTGTAGAACAGACGGTCAACACCCCTCACCCCCGGGGAGCCCGGACGTGTGTGCGGCACGTTCGGCGTCCGAATGCCCCCGCGCCGGCCGACCGACCGCCGCGCGGGCGCCGGACGTGGTGTCCGCCCGGCCTCCGACCGGAGACCGGCCACCGAGAGACGCGCCCGGATCAGACAAAGGGGTCAACCCACGTGGCATCGGAGATCATCAACCCTCGGCAGGAAGCACTGGCGGCCGAAGGGCCGGACCCGGTCTTCGCCCTGCACCGCGGCGGAAAGATGGCCGTCGCCTCCACCGTGCCGCTGCGCGACACCGCGGACCTCTCCCTGGCGTACACGCCCGGCGTGGCCAAGGTGTGCTCCGCCATCGCGGAACGGCCGGAGCTGGTGCACGACTACACCTGGAAGTCGCAGACGGTGGCTGTGGTCACCGACGGCAGCGCCGTCCTCGGCCTCGGGGACATCGGTCCGGAGGCCTCGTTGCCGGTGATGGAGGGCAAGGCGATCCTCTTCAAGCAGTTCGGCGGCGTCGACGCCGTCCCCATCGCGCTCGACGTCCGCGACCCCGACGAGATCGTGGAGACGGTGGCGCGGCTCGCGCCCTCCTTCGGCGGGATCAACCTGGAGGACATCTCCGCGCCGCGCTGCTTCGAGATCGAGCGGCGACTCCAGGAGCGGCTCGACATCCCCGTCTTCCACGACGACCAGCACGGCACCGCCGTGGTCACCCTCGCCGCGCTGCGGAACGCCGCGCTGCTGACCGGGCGCGGCCTCGCCGAGCTCCGCGCGGTGATCTCCGGAGCCGGGGCGGCGGGGATGGCCATCGCGAAGATCCTGGTGGGAGCCGGGGTCGGCGAGGTGACCGTCTGCGACCGCGGCGGAGTGCTCTCCCGGGGTCGGACCGACCTCAACGCCGCCAAGCGGGAGCTGGCCGAGTTGACGGACACCACCGGCCGGTCCGGCACGCTGGGCGACGCGATGGCGGGCGCCGACGTGTTCATCGGGGTCAGCGGCGGCACCGTCCCGGAGGAGCTGGTGGCGCGGATGGCCCCGGGGGCCTTCGTCTTCGCCATGGCCAACCCGGACCCGGAGGTCCACCCGGAGGTCGCGGCACGTCACGCGGCCGTGGTGGCCACCGGGCGCAGCGACTTCCCCAACCAGATCAACAACGTGCTGGCGTTCCCCGGGATCTTCGCCGGGGCGCTCCAGGTCCGCGCCCCGCGGATCAGTGAGGGGATGAAGCTCGCGGCGGCGGAGGCGCTGGCGGGGGTGGTGGCGGACGAGCTGTCGCCGTCGCGGGTGATCCCCTCGCCCTTCGACGAGCGGGTCGCGCCGGCGGTGTCGGCGGCGGTGGCGCGGGCGGCGCGGGCGGAGGGCATCGCCCGGCGATGACGCCTCGGCGCCCGCCGCGGCCTTCTCGCGCCGCTCGCGGTCGAACGCGTCGACGGCCTCGTTGATGGCGGGCGTGGTGTCGTCGGGCATGTGGTCGG
>NZ_JAAVJB010000094.1 GCF_012034385.1 Streptomyces spiramenti | reverse complement strand
ACGGCGGGCGGCCCCCGGGGGCCGCCCGCCGTAGAACCCGCCGCTCTGCAGGCGGCGGGAAGGCGTCTCCGGTCATGCGACCAGCGGCACCGACACCTCCGACGAGCCGGCGGCGACCCCGATCGGCGAGCGGTAGCCGTCCGCGCCCGCGACCACCACCGACCACCGTCCGCACGCCTGGGCGCCGGACTCGGCGGTGACGGTGACGGTGTTCCCCGACCGGCTGGTACGGAAGACCGCGGCCACGGAGCCGTCCGGGGCCGGTACCTCGGTGCGGGTCTCCGCCCCGTCGGCCGGGGCGTGCACCCGCAGCGTCACCCCGCGGGCCCAGTCGCCGACGGCCGAGACCGCCTCCGCGGCCAGGGGCACCACGGACCCCGGGCGGGCCAGGAGCGGCAGCGAGTCGAACCCGTGCCGCTCCCGCCGCCACCCCGGGCCGGTGAGCCGCTCCCCGGTCAGCAGGTGCGTCCACTCACCGGCCGGCAGGTAGTACTCCACCTCGCCCCCGGCGTCGAGGACCGGCGCCACCAGCAGGTCGTCGCCGAGCATGTACTGGCGGTCCAGGCCGTGGCACCCGGGGTCCTCGGGGAACTCCAGCACCATGGCCCGCATCACCGGCGTGCCCCGGTCCGCGGCCTGCCCGGCCGCGCGGTACAGGTAGGGCATCAGCCGCAGCTTCAGACGGGTGAACTCCCGCATGACCGCGACGGCCTCGTCGTCGAAGTTCCACGGCACCCGGTAGGAGCTGCTGCCGTGCAGCCGGCTGTGGGAGGAGAGCAGCCCGAACTGGGTCCACCGCTTGAAGACGGCCGGGTCTGGCGTCCCCTCGAACCCGCCGATGTCGTGGCTCCAGAAGCCGAAGCCGGAGAGCCCGAGGGAGAGCCCGCCGCGCAGCGACTCGGCCATGGCGTCGAAGGTCGACTCGCAGTCCCCGCCCCAGTGGACGGGGAACTGCTGGCCCCCGGTGGTCGCCGAGCGTGCGAAGAGCACGCCCTCGCCGTCCCCCTTCTCCTCCCGCAGCACCTCGAAGACCAACTCGTTGTAGAGCTGGGTGTAGTAGTTGTGCATCCGCTCGGGGTCGGAGCCGTCGTGCCAGACGACGTCGGTGGGGACCCGCTCCCCGAAGTCGGTCTTGAAGCAGTCGACGCCCTGCCGGGCCAGGCGGCGCAGATGGTCGGCGTACCAGGTGCGCGCCTCGGGGTTGGTGAAGTCCACCAGCCCCATCCCCGCCTGCCACATGTCCCACTGCCAGACGTCCCCGGCGAGGTCGTGGAGGAGGTAGCCGCGGTCGCGGGCCTCGGCGAACAGCGGCGACTTCTGGGCGATGTAGGGGTTGATCCACACCGAGACGCGCAGCCCCCGGTCGCGCAGCCGCCGCAGCATGCCGTCGGGGTCGGGGAAGACCGCCGGGTCCCAGGTGAAGTCGCACCACTGGTACTCGCGCATCCAGAAGCAGTCGAAGTGGAAGACCTCCAACGGGATGTCGCGCTCCGCCATGCCCGTGACGAAGCGGTTGACGGTCTCCTCGTCGTAGTCGGTGGTGAAGGAGGTGGACAGCCACAGCCCGAAGGACCACGCCGGCGGCAGCGGGGGCCGCCCGGTCAGCGCCGTGTACCGCTCCAGGATCTCCTTGGGTGTGGGGCCGTGGATCACGTAGTACTCGACGCTCTGGTCCTCCACGCTGAACTGGACCCGGCCGACCGCCTCGGACCCGATCTCGTAGGAGACCTTGCCGGGGTGGTTGACGAAGACGCCGTACCCGCGGTTGGTGAGATGGAACGGCACGTTCTTGTACGCCTGCTCGCTGGCGGTCCCGCCGTCGGCCTGCCAGATGTCGACGGTCTGTCCGTTCCGGGTGAACGGGGTGAACCGCTCCCCGAGGCCGTAGACCAGTTCGCCCACGCCCAGGGAGAGCTGGGCCACCGAGTAGTGGTGTCCGTCGTCGGTGACCGCGAACCCGGTGCCGCGCGGCCCAGCGGAGACCAGTTCGCGCCCGTCCGCCCGGAAGGAGAGCCGCCAGGGCTCGCGGGTGTCCACCCGCAGCGAGAGCGAGCCGGCGTCCAGCCCGGCGTTGCCGTCCGCCACCCACGCGTCCGCGGCGTGCCCCGGGTCGCCGGTGAGCTCGAAGGAGGGGGTTCGCGGTCGGCGTCCGGCGTGGTGGGTCGAGCGGACCGCGATGACGCCCTCCGCCGGCGACCAGGTCTCCACGGTCACCAGGGGCGCGTTGAGCGTGTTGCCGCGTCGTTCGACCTTGCGGACGGCGGCGTGCAGGGTCAGCCGGCCCTCCTCGGCGCGGGCGTCCCTGACCTCGGTGGCGTAGGAGGTCCGCACGCCCTCGCGGGTCAGCCAGTAGCCGTCGGTGAACTTCACTCAGCTCTCCTTGTCCGTGGTGCCGTCGTCGTGCCCGCCGGTCGCCGGCGCGGGACCGGCCGTCCACGCCGGCCCGTCCTCGGCCCGGTGCCGGGCGATGAGCTCGCGGTACCAGTGGTAACTGTCCTTGGGCGTGCGGGCCAGCGTGTCGTAGTCCACCCGCACGATGCCGAACCGCCGGTCGTACCCGAACGCCCACTCGAAGTTGTCGAGCAGCGACCAGACGTAGTAGCCGCGCACGTCGACGCCGCGCTCGACGGCCTCGGCGAGCGCCGCGAGGTGGCCGTGCAGGTACTCGACCCGCTCCACGTCGTGGACCCCGCCGTCCGCGGCGACGGTGTCCGCCTCCGCCGAGCCGTTCTCGGTGATCACCACCGGCGGCAGCGTGGGGTAGCGGGCGGTCAGGTCGGTCAGCAGGTCGGTGAAGGTGCCGGGGACCACCGGCCACCCCATGGTGGTCTTGCGGGCGTCGCCCTGCCAGCTCTCCGCCGCGCCGATGTCCACCGCGGTGCGGTGGACGGGGTCGGGCTCGCGGTGGGGAGCGGCGGAGACCGTGATCGGGCGGTAGAAGTTGACCCCGACGAAGTCCAGCGGCTGCCCGATCAGTTCGAGGTCGCCGTCCAGTCGGGGGACCTCGTCCAGCAGCGCCCCCCAGGTCTCC
This sequence comes from Streptomyces spiramenti, assembly GCF_012034385.1. Classification (GTDB taxonomy): domain Bacteria; phylum Actinomycetota; class Actinomycetes; order Streptomycetales; family Streptomycetaceae; genus Streptomyces; species Streptomyces spiramenti. Next base: position 15,904 of record NZ_JAAVJB010000094.1, on the reverse strand, counting down.
CGCTCGTGCTCCGGGTACCTGCCCGCGAACAGCGGGTCGAGCCAGATGTCGTTGTGGAGCACCCCGGCCCGCCGGACCGCCCCGGCATCCTCGGCCGACGGTGACGCCGGCACGAGGTGGTCGGGGTTGAGCGCGATCCCGACCTGCCGCGCACCGGCCTCCCGCAGCACCCGGGTGGCCAGACCGTGGGCGACCAGCAGGTGGTGGGCGGCTGCGATCGCGCCGGTGCCCTCCTGCGCCCCGGGCGCGTGGCGACCCACGGCGTACCCCACGAAGGCGGCGCAGAACGGTTCGTTGAGCGTCATCCAGCGGCCGACACGGTCGCCGAGCCGTTCCGCCACCATGCCGGCGTACTCGGCGAACCGCTCCGCCGTCGAGCGGACCCGCCAACCGCCCGCGTCCTCCAACTCCTGCGGCAGGTCCCAGTGGTACAGCGTGGCGGCGGGCTCGATCCCGGAGCCGAGCAGTTCGTCGACGAGACGGTCGTAGAAGTCCAGCCCGGCGGTGTTGACGGGGCCCGTGCCACCGGGCCTCACCCGCGGCCAGGCCACGGAGAACCGGTAGCTGTCGGCGCCGAGCCGCTTCAGCAGTCCGACGTCCTCGCGGTAGCGGTGGTAGTGGTCGCAGGCCACGTCCCCTGTGGCGCCGTCGGCCACCTTTCCCGGTGTCCGGCAGTAGGTGTCCCAGATGGAGGGCCCTCTGCCGTCGGCGTCGTGGCCGCCCTCGATCTGGTAGCTGGCGGTGGCGGCGCCGAAGAAGAAGCCCGGAGGGAAGCGGGGGAGCGCCTCCGGGGTGCTCCGCGGGGCGTCGGCCGGGTCGTTGCTGCTCATCTGGGGGTGTTCCTCTTTCGCGTCTCACGGGCGGTGGGGCGACGGTGCAGTGCCCCCGCCCGGGCGGGCCGGGGCGGACACGTCATTTCACGGAGCCTCCGGTGATACCGGCGGCGATGTACTTCTGCGCGGCGATGAGGAGCACGGCGGCCGGGATCGCCGACAGGACGGCCGTGGCCATCACCGCGCCCCAGTCGCTGACGTGGGCGCCGATGAACTGGTAGATGCCGAGCGTCACCGGTTTGACGTCGTCGGTGGTGTTCAGCGTCAGGGCGAAGACGAAGTCCGCCCAGGCGAAGAGGAAGGCGAACAGTCCCGCGGTGATGAGCGCGTTGCGGCTCATCGGGAGCACGATCCGGAGGAACGCCGTGAACCGGTTGGCGCCGTCCACCATGGCCGCCTCCACCACCTCGGTGGGGATGGAGACCATGAACGCCCGCAGCAGCACGATCGCGAAGGGCAGCCCGAGCGAGGCGTCGGCGAGGATCAGCCCGAGGTAGGAGTTGACGAGGTTCAGCTCCGCGTAGGCGCTGTACAGCGCGTTGGCGACCACGATCGACGGCACCATCTGGGTGATGAGGGTGCCGAACACGATCGCTCGGCCGCCGCGCAGTCCGAACTGGGCGAGACCGTAGGCGGCGGGGGCGGCGAGCGTCAGGCACACCACCACCGCTCCCAGCGAGACGACGATGCTGGTCAGCAGCGAGCCGCCCTGGGTCTCCAGCGCCCGCGCGAAGTTGCCGAAGTCGGGCGAGGTGGGCACCAGCCGCGCCGCGGCCACCGCCGAGTCGGGTTGGAGGGCGGTCGAGACCATCCAGTAGACGGGGAAGAGCATGACGGCGAGGATCGCCAGCCCGAGCGCGGTGTTGCCGAGGGATCGGGTCCGGGTCCTGGTGCCGGTGGTCTGCACGGCTGATCACTTCCCCTTGCCGAGATCGGCGCGGTTGACCCGCAGGTACAGCACCGCGAAGACGGCGCTGATCAGGATGAGGACGTTGCCCACCACGGCGCCCTGGCCGAAGTCGAGCTGCAGGAACGACAGTTGGTAGGTGAGCGTGCCGAGCGTCTGCGTGGAGTCCGCCGGCCCACCGCCGGTCAGCGCCAGGATGAGGTCCAGCACCTTGATCGTCGACATGAAGCCCAGTACCAGTACCACGGTGATCACGGGGCGCAGCATCGGCAGGGTGACGCTGCGGAACGCCCGCCAGGGCCCGGCGCCGTCGAGCGCGGCGGCCTCGTGCAGCTCCCGGGGTATCTCCTGGAGCCCCCCGTAGAGGATCACCATGTTGAACGGGATGCCGATCCAGATGTTGACGAGCACCGCCGAGAGCAGGGCGACGCTCGGGCTGGCGAGCCACGGCACCGCGTCCATGCCGAAGACCGACAGGAAGCTGTTGAGCACCCCGTGGTCCTGGTCCATGATGCGGCGCCACACGACCGCCGAGACGACCATGGGCACCAGCCAGGGCAGCAGCAGCACCGCGCGGATCGGGCCGGAGAGCCGGAACCTGCGGGAGAAGAACACCGCCAGGGCGAGTCCGATGGTGAACTGGCCCAGCAGCGAGCCGGCGGTGAACAGCAGCGTCTGCCAGATCGCGTCGGTGAACAGCCCGTCGCCCAGCACCGCGCGCCAGTTGTCGAGTCCCGTGAACGGCGCCTCGCCGGTGAAGTAGGTCGTCGGCGTGTACTCCTGGAAGCTCATCACCACGTTGTTGACGAGCGGGAACCCGAAGAACCCCACCATGTACAGCAGCGCCGGTGCGACGAACAGCCACTGGTAGAGGCGGCGGCGGGTGCGCCCGCGTTCGGCGGAACGCCGCGCGACGTCGTGCGGCGAGTCGGCCCCGGGGGTGGTGCCGGCGGGGGAGTGGGGCGTGGTCATCGTCGTCCTCACTCTCCGGTCCGGGTCTGGCGCTGGGCGCGCTCCAGCGCGTCCCCGGGGGTGGTGCGGCCGGTCAGGACCGACTGGAACGCCCCCGACATGGCGTCCGCCACGACCGGCCAGCCCGTGCCGACCTCCGCCGTGCGGGACCGTGCGGTGGCGACCAGGTCGGCGAACGGGGCGAGCTTCGGGTTCTGCTCGCGGTAGGCCGCAGCGGCGTCCTCGCGGGTGGGGACGTTGTTGACGCGCTCTCCCCAGGCGAGCTGGTTCTCCTCCGAGTTGAGGCAGTTGAGGATGGCGCCCGCGTTCTGCTCGCGCTCCTCGTCCCCGCCGGCCGGGACGGTCATCACCGTGCCCCCGATGGGCGGCACCGGGTCCTGTCCGGCCTCGGGGACGGGGATCGAGGCCACCGCCCACTCGACGTCGTCCTGCCCGTCGAGGACGGGCACCTGCCACGGCCCGTTGATCATCATGGCGGCCCGCCCGGAGATGAACTGGTCGTTGACGTCCTGCTGGTTCCAGTTGACGACCGACCGCGAGGCACTGCCGTCGTCCACCAGGTCCTTCCACAGCTGGAGCGCGGCGTCCCCGGCGCCGTCGTCCAGAGCGGTCTCGTCGCCCCCCGCGCTCCAGAAGAACGGGAGGAACTGGTAGACGCCGTCCGCGTTGGGGCTCGCGCTGAACGCCATCCCGTAGGTGTCGCCCCCCGTCAGCTCCGCCGCGCTCGCACGCAGCTCCTCCCAGGTGGCGGGCGGCTCCAGTCCGGCCTCGGCCAGCAACTCCGCGTTGTAGATCAGCGCGAGCGAGTTCACCGAGCGGGCGACGCCGTACTGCGCGCCGTCGTGCGAGCCGAGGGAGACGGCGCTGTCGGAGAGCACCGAGGTGTCCACACCCGCGGATGTGATCGGCAGCAGCCCGCCGGTCTCCGCGAACTGCGGGAGCTCGGAGCCGTCCAGCTCCAGGATGTCGGGCAGCGAGTCCGAGGACGCCATGCGCAGGGCCTTCGTCGCCACCTGGTCGGCCGGCACGCTGATCTGGTCGACCCGCAGCCCCAACGGCTCGGCGCAGCGGTCGAAGTGGTCCTGGTTCGCCTCGTGCTCGGCGGTGTTGGTGGCGGAGTTGAGGACCGTCACGGTGCCGGGGTCCGGTTGCCGGGCGCAGCCGGCGAGGCCGGCCGCGGCCATCACGGCGGCCAGCGGCAACGCCACGGATCGTGGTGGGGTGCCTCGGGTCGGACGTCTCATCGTCGGGTTCGCTCCATTCGCGGCTCGGGCGAGAGCGGGCACCGGCCCGCCGCTCCGCGCCGGCGCCGGTGCCCTCGTTCAGTGGGCGTTCGGCGTGCGCGGCGGCGCTATCGGTACTCCGGCGGCCATCCGTGGTTCGAAGAGCTCGTGGCGGGGCCCGCTCTCGGCGGGCTCCCCGCCCGAGGGCGGCAGGGCCTCCGCCGCCGCCAGTGCCAGCCCGGTGACGGCCGCCGCCATGCGGCTGACCGGGAGGTCGATGCGGGGAAGCTCGGGGAGCCCGGACTCGTCCGGGATGGTGCCGACCGGGACGACCGCGAGCTCCTCGGGCAACCGCACGCCGCCCGCGGAGAGTTCGGCGAGGACCTGCGGCAGCGGGATCAGGTGCTGCACCACCAGCGCGGTCGGCGGCCGTTCCGCGGCCAGCAGCTCCCGCACCCGCGCGGCGGCCACGCCCGGGTCCTCGGAGGACGCCCGGACGGTGACCTCCGCGCCGGTCTGCCGAGCGGCCCGGCGGGCCCCCGCCAGGCCGTGCAGCGCGTAGCCGCGTCGGCTGGTGATCTCGTGCTCGGCGGAGGAGAGGAAGGCGATGTGCCGGTGCCCGGCAGCCGCCGCCTCCCGGACGGCGAGGGCCACGGCGGCCTCCCAGTCCAGGTCGACCCAGGGGACCTCCGTCTCGTCGCGGGCGTCGCCGTGGCCGAGCAGTGCCACGGGGAACCCCGCCGCCGTCATCGCCCGGACCCGGGGGTCGCCCTCCTCGACTGCCATCAGCACGGCGGCGTCGGCGAGTCCGCTACCGGCCACCCTGCGCAGCCCGCGCACGCCGTCGGGGTCGGTCATCAGGAGGACGTCGAAGCCGTGGACCCGCGCCGCGTCGCTGATCTCGACGGCGAACCGGCCGTCCACGGCCCGGTACTTCCCCGCCTCGCGCGGCACCGCGAGGGCGAGGACGGAACTCCGTGAGCTGCGGAGGGTCCGGGCGCTCGCCCTCGGGTGGTACCCCAGCTCCCGGACCGCCTCCAGCACGCGGCCCCGGGTCTCGTCGGAGATCTTCCGGGACCCGCTGAGCACGTAGGAGACCGTGCTGGGTGCGACGCCGGACCGTTCGGCGACGTCCTTGATGGTGGCCATGCCCGCTCCTTCGCGGTCGTGGTGCGCCCTCTCGGACCGATGCGTCGAATCGCTTCGTCGAATCGTTTCGATGAGGTGGCCGCGATGTTAGGGCCGGGTTGCGAGCGAGGGCAATACCCCGGATGGGAGCGGTACCTCGGGTGGCCGGCAGACCACCCGTCGTGGCCGCGCCCGGCGTCTCCTCCTGGACCACCGGGTGCGGACGGCGGGGGTGCGTCCCGTCGCGCCTCGTCCCGCTCCGGGGGACGCCGCCGGTCGGAGCGGCGCAGCCGCCCGGGACCCGGGCGGCTGCCCCGACGCACCCCGGGACGCCATGTCTTGGCAGCTCCGGCGGTGAGTGGCAGGCTGCGGCCCATGAGTGACGACGCGGCAGTGCTGACGTTCCACCCGCTCCCCCCGGGCGCCCCGCGCCACACCGCGGGCGCCCCGGCGGTGATCGTCATGCCGGGCGGCGGGTACACCCACCTCGCCCCGCACGAGGGGAAGCCCGTCGCGGAATGGCTGGGACGACTCGGGTTCGCCGCCTGGGTGCTGGAGTACCCGGTGGGCCCGGGGGCTCTGCACCCCGCGCCGCTCGACTCCGCCCGCGCCGCGATGCGCCGGGCGCGCGCCGAGGCACCGCGGCTGGGAGTGGACCCGGCGCGCATCGGCGTGCTCGGCTTCTCGGCCGGCGGCCACCTGGCGGCCCACCTCGCCGCCGGGCCCGGGACCGCGGCGGAGGAGCGTCCCGCCTTCGCCGTGCTGTGCTACGCGGCGACCTCGTGGCACAGCTTCGCCACCGGGGACGGCACCGCACGCCCTGACCCGCTGCTGGGGTCCGGTTCGACGGACGTGCTGCGGCGCGAGCTGTCGATCGAGCTGATCGCCGTGGAGCGGACCCCGCCCGTCTTCGTCTGGCACTGCGCGGACGACGCCGTCGTCGGGGTCGGCCACGCGTTGTCCCTCACAAGGACGCTGACCGACCTCGGGGTCCCCGTCGAGCTGCACGTGTTCGCCGAGGGCGGGCACGGCATCGGCCTGGCCCTCGGCTCCGGCGCCGCGGCGGGCTGGACCTCGCTGTGCGCGGACTGGCTCGCCCGGACGGCGCGGCCGTGACAGGGGCGGGTGCCGCAGCCGTCCCGCCGGCCGTGGCACCCGCCCCTGACCGCGTCGCGTGTGTCGGGGTGCGTGGTCAGCCCTTGAGCACCCCGTCCAGTCGGGCGTAGCCCTCCCGCACACCCCGCTCCATCCCGCTGGCGATCATCGCGTCGCGGGTGGCGACGTCGGTGTGGACGCTGTGGGTGCGCAGCCGGGTCCGGCCGCCTTCGAGCGGTTCGAACCGCAGTGTCTCCACGGCGACCACGTCCGGGACCGCCTCGTACTCGAAGGTCTGGATGATCAGCTCGTTCTCCCGCGCGGTGTGGAACACCCCGTTGAACCGGTAGACGTTGCCCTCGGGGTCGCGGTGGCTGTAGCGGTAGCGACCCCCGGTGCGCAGGTCGTAGACCTCCGCGGTCATCTCGTAGCCGTCGGGCCCCAGCCAGCGAGTGATCAGTTCGGGGTCGCGGTGGGCCCGGTAGACCGCGGCGGGCGGTGCGTCGAATTCACGGGTCATCTCGATCACCGGCAGTCCCGCGGGGGCGTCGATGTGCAGTGCGTTGCTCATGGCTGTGCTCCTTCATGCGTCGGTCCGTGGCCGCTTCGCGGCCCGGGTGTGTGCAGGGCGGCGTCCAGGCGGCGGTACCTCGCCTCGTGGGCGAGCCGGTACCGGTCGATCCAGGAGGTCAGTCCCTCCAGCGCCTCGGGCGCCAGATGGACCGGTCGGCGCTGCGCCTCCTGGCTGCGGGTCACGAGCCCTGCGCGGGCGAGTACCTGGATGTGACGGGAGACCGCCTGGGTGCTGATGTCGAACGGCCCGGCCAGCTCCAGGACCGTCGCCGGGCCCGTCGAGAGCCGCGCGACGATGGCTCGGCGCACAGGGTCGGCGAGGGCGGCGAAGGCCCGGTCCAGCTCCGCCCCGTCCGTCGGCGGTCTCCGGTCGGTCGGCGGGGCGGTGCCCGTGACCCCGGCCGAGGGGTTCGGCATCCGGTGCGACTCGGTCACGTCAACCGTCCTCTTCTTCAACCAATACGTTGTTCAAGCGTCTGGTTGAACAGTAGCTCGCGCAGCGGGCCGGCGCGAGTGGGGCGTCACGCGCACCCGGCCGCCGCCGACGGGAGAACGCGCGAAAGCCGGCCGCATCCGTCACGATCGCCGTATGGGGCGCGCAGCTACGGGACCGACGGACGCCGAGCGCGCGCGTTGCGTGCCCCGGGTGCCGGCGGCCGGGGCGGTACGGCTCAACCGCGCCGTGGCGGTCTGCTTCGTCACGGGCAGCGGGTTCTTCGTCCTCGGTGCGGTCCTCGCGGAGCTGACGGCCGCCGGGGTGGTGCGCTGCGCGTCGGTGTATCTCGCCGGTGGCCTGCTGTTCGCCCTCGGCGCCTGGGGGGCCTTCCTCGGATGCGTCAACGCCCCGGACTCCCCACCCGCGTCCGCCGGGAGCGCCCCCCGCTGGCACTGGTGGAGCTACCGGCCGATGCGCGTCGACTGGTGCAGCGCGCTGCTGCTGCTGGCAGGGGCAGCGGTCTTCTGCGTCAACCTGGTCGACTCACTGATGCGGGGCCTGTCCGCGCAGCAGACCGACCGGCTGGTGTGGGCACCCGACATGATCGGCTGCACGCTCTTCCTGGTCTCCGGGCAGCTCGCCGTCCACCAGGTGCGCCGCACGGTGGACCGCGCCCGTGCACACTCCCGGGGGCCGGCGTGGTGGACGGCCGTGGTCAACCAGGTCGGGGCGGGCCTGTTCATGGCCGCCGCGCTCGCCGACTACACGCGGGACGCCACCGGTTCGCCGGTCAACGTCCACGTCGCCAACTGGGCGACGCTCGTCGGCGCCGCGTGCTTCCTCGTGGGCGGTGTCGTGCAGTGGTTCGTCACCCCGTCGGCCGTGTCGGGTGCCCTCATGACGGCGAACCGCCCCGGCGCCGCGTGACACGCGGGCCGGGGCGGTTCGGGACGCCGGGTACGACGGGTCAGCGGTCGGCCAGGCCCGACTGCCACATGTGGAGCGCGGCCTTCGAGCCACGCCCGGAGAGTGCCACCGTCGCCGGGAACTCGCCCTCGTCGAGCAGGTACACCGAGCACTCGGTGACGCTCCCCCCGGGGCGGAGCATCTCGTTCGGCTCCGCCGAGGGGCAGGGGGCGACGCCCACTCCGTAGACGTCGATGAGGTTGAGCTTGGAGACCTCGCGTCCCGCAGCGGTGAACACGCTCACCCCCGCCTTCATGTCCGGCAGGATGTCGTGCTCGCCGTCGTTGGTGTACTCCGCGAAGACGTAGTACGGGGTCTTGTCCCGGTCCACGTCCCAGTCGGAGAGGTCGGACGGCTCGCCGCGAACCACCTCGACGGGCGCCGCGGTGAGCGGTACGTCGTGGTCGCCGCCGGCGGTCTGCCAGGCGGCCTCCACCTCGGTGCCCAGCGGACGGATGACGTCCAGGTACTCCGCGCCCTCGACCTGCCACTCGCCGTGCTCGCCGGCGGGGTCCGTCCAGGCGACGCTCAGCGGCTCCACACCGTCGGGGAGCAGGTACATCTGGCAGACGCTCACCGCGGCACCGTCGACGATCCGCTCCGGCGCCTGCCGGTCGCACGCCGCCGGGAACGGCGACCCGCCGCCGAACGACATGATGTTCAGGGCCTCCGCGCCCCTGCCGTCCCGGCCCACCAGCGACAAGCCGTCCTCCACCGCCGGCGCGGTCAGGTCGCCGCCGTCGGCGGTCAGCCGGAAGGTCAGGTAGTAGGGCACCATCTCCTCCTGGCCGTCGCGCAGGCGGATGTTCTCCAGGTCGGCGATGTCGCCCCGGGTAAGGCTCTCCGGCTCGACGAGGACGCCGTGCTCGGTGTCCTCGTCGTCGCTCCAGACGGTCTTCAGTGGACCGCCGGCCACGAGGGCGATCTCCTCGGCCTCCGTGCCGCCGTCGGCCTCCTCGGCGGACGCAGACCCGCCGGTGGTGGCGTCGTCGGTGTCGGTCGTACTGCCGGAACCACCGCAACCGGTCATCAGAACGGTCAGCGCTGCCGCGCCGGCGATGCCGGCGATCCTGCCACGTACTCGCACGTGTCCCCCATGATCGAACTTCCGTGGAGCCCCCGGGGCCTCACGGCGACACGGGCGAGGTGACTCCCTGTGTGCCGCGCCTCCGCGGGCGGACCGCCGGACGCGGCGGTTCCCGTGCGCGTCCGGTCATGGCCCCCAGTGGTGCCGACGCGCTCGGTGGCGGCCATGCTAGGCGAGTCTCGAACACCTGCTCGCAGCGGGTATACGGTTCCCGCGCCCGACCCGGTGGGTGCGTGACCGGGGACGACGCCCCGCCCGGCCCCCGAACGCGGCCGTTCTGTGCCGTGTGCCGGTCACCGCGGGGCCACGTGCTCCGCCGTCCTTCTCCCGGCGGCCGGCGGTCGACGCGTCCGCGCCGCGGTTGTCGACGTGACGCCGTCTCCCGCACGCGGCTGCGAACGTGCCGCGCGCGGCGAGCGGTCCGACCTCGCTCCCGGTGAGCATCGGAGGGCGCGGCTGTGGAGGCACCGGCTCCGGCGCGGACGGTCGCCGAACGACGGCCGCCGCGTCGGACTCGGACGCGGCGAGGTGCCGAACGCGTGGGCGTCCGCCGCGCGCGACACGCACGCACGCGACACGAAGAAGCGGCGCACGGTCCCAAGACCGTGCGGCGCTTCGATGATCAGCCCCGGTTCGCACCGGGCATCCCACTGTGTCCGAGGGGGGACTTGAACCCCCACGCCCGATAAAGGGCACTAGCACCTCAAGCTAGCGCGTCTGCCATTCCGCCACCCGGACAGGGTTGCCGCGTCCGGGCCTGTTCGGCCCCGCGCGACAGCTCAACCATATCAAGGCCGGGGGAGTGCTCGTGCCGCGGTGGGCGGACGCCGCCGCGGTGCTCGCTGCTCCCGCGTGCTCCGTCACGCGGGGTCGGCGGTGACCCCGCGGAGGAGGCTGCGGGTGACCAGGGCGACGGCCCGGTGCTTGGCCAGGCCCTCCTCCTGGATGGCCTCCCAGCCCGCGGAGACCAGGTACCACAGGACGCGCACGAACCACTCGACGGTGATCTCGTCCGCGATGACGCCTTCGGCGCGGCCCCGTGCGTGCAGGGCACCGATGGGTCCGTGGATCTGCTCCCAGCGGCTGTCGTCCCACCGGACGTCACCGGTGGTGTCGCTGAAGAGCGGCATGATCCGGGGGCTCAGCTCGAAGACGGCCGCGACCAGGCGTCCGGTCGCCTCGACGACCGCTCCCTCATGCAGTGCGGCGTCGGCCAGCGCGCGTTCGGTGTGGTCCACCGCGTCGGTCAGCAGGGCGTCCACGAGCGCGGCGCGGTCGGGAAAGTACCGGTGCAGGGTCGAGCGTCCGACGTCGGCGACCCGGGCGACCTCCGACAGCGGGGTCGTCAGGTCCTCGGCGTAGCAGGTGACGGCCGCGTCGAGGATCGCCCGCCGGGTTCGCGAGACGGTGCCGGGGGGCGCTGACGTCGCCCGCGTCGAGGAATCCATGTCACGCATGGTAAGCGATCGGGTCAGCGTTGATTCACGGTGGAACTCGTCTTCTCCTCATGGGACAGTGTGTCTCATGACCTCGATATCCCTGCGCCCGCCACGCCACCGGGTACAGCCCCGCGTCGTCGCCTGGTGGACCCTGCGTGCCCTCTGCGGCACGGCGCTGGCCGTCGCCGGACCGCTGGCCGCCTGGTTCATCTGGGAGTCCTCCCGGACCTGGACCGGGCCGGTGGCTGTCGCGATCCTCGCCCTCGGCCTGCTGTACGCAGCCGTCGTCCCGTACTGGCGGTACGCGGTGCACCGTTGGGAGACCACCGACGACGCCGTGTTCGTCGCCGCCGGCTGGTTCGTGCGGGACTGGCGGATCGCGCCCATCTCCCGCATCCAGACGGTCGACACCACCCGCGGTCCGATCGAGCAACTGCTGGGCATCGCCACCCTGGTGGTGACGACGGCCTCCGCCAACGGCGCCGTGTACGTCCGCGGCCTGGCGCCCGACACCGCCCGCGCCGCCGCCGAGGCACTCGCCGAGATCACCCGCGGCACCCCGGGGGACGCGACATGACCGCCGACGGGACCGCCCCGCCGCCCCCGCGCGACGGGACCGCGGCGTCGGCCCACGGCGCGGCCCCCGAGGCCGACCACGCCGGGCCCCCGCCGCCGGCCGACGACGCCGGGACCGGCACCGGGAGCGGGCCGCCGCCGGCTGTGACCGGGGCGCCGCGTGACGACGCCCCGGAGACGGCGGACGCACCCCCGCCGGACGACAGGACTCCCTGGCACCGGCTGGACGGCCGGATGATCGGGGCCGACGCGCTGCGCGTCCTGCTCTCCATGGCACCCGCCGCCGTCGCGCTGCTGGTCGTCGGTGTCGACCCGGACGCCGGGGTGGTCTGGCCGCTCGCGATCCTCGCCGCCTGGGGCACGTTCAAGGCAGCTCGCAACACGATCCGCTGGATCACCACCCGCTACCGCCTGACCGACGCCTACCTGGAGCGCCGCACCGGGCTGTTCGTCCGCACCCACCGTTCGATACGCCGGGAGCGGGTGCGCAGCGTGGACGGCGAGGCCAGGCTGCTCCAGCGGCTGTTCGGACTGCGTCGGGTGAAGGTCGGCGCGGGGCAGATGAACACCGCGATGGAGTCCGCCCTCGTCCTGGACGCCGTCTCCCGGGGGGCCGCCCGCGACCTGCACGCCCGGCTGCTCGGCGGGCAGGGGGCGCCCACCGCGGCGGCCGAGGCCGCGGACGGGGCCATGGACGGGGCCGCGGCGGACGGGACGGCCTCGCCGTCCGAGGCGCTGCTGCTCTCCCGGCTCCGCCCGTGGTGGGTCCTCTACAACTGCTTCTCGGTGTGGGGCGTGCTGACCGCCCTCGGCCTCGCGTGGGGCGCCTGGGTCACGCTCGGCATGTTCGGCTTCGACTCCTACGCCTGGCTGCGCGGGCTCGCCGACTGGGGATCGATCGGCGTCCCGGGTACCGTCGCGGCGGCCGTCCTCGCGACGTGGGCGGTCGGTGTGGCCGGGCTGGCGGTCAACTTCGCCACCACCTACGCCCACTTCCGCCTGGAGCGCACCACCGGCGAGCACGGTGACGTGCTGCGGACCACCCAGGGGCTCTTCCGTACCCAGGAGATCAACCGCGACGAGAACCGGCTGCGGGGCGCGACGCTCTCCGAGCCGCTGCTCTGGCGGTGGCTCCGGGTGGCGGACCCCCTGATCATCACCACGGGGCTGTCGATGTGGAGCGCCGCCTCCTCGGTCCTGCCGCGCTGCCCCCGGGGGCACGCGCAGCGCGTGCTGGCACGGATCCTCCGGACCGCCGGTGACGACGACCCGTTGCGCGCCCCGCTGCGCCGCCATCCGGCCGGTGCGCTCCGGCGCCGGCTGGTGTGGGCGGCGGCCGTGGCCGCGGGCTCCACGGCGGTGCTCGCGTGGATCGCCGCCACCACCGCGATGCCGCACCCGGTCTGGTGGATCAGCGGTCCGGTGCTGCTCCTGGTCGGCTCCGGGCTGGCGGTGGCCGGCTACCGCTCACTCGGCCACACCTTCGCCGGACCGTATGTGGTGGTGCGTTCGGGTGCGGTCACCCGGGCGACCAGCGTGCTGCGCACCGGCGCCGTCAGCGGTGTCCGCGTCCGGCAGTCGCTCTTCCAGCGCCGGCTCGGGCTGGCGACCGTCACGGTCTCCACCGCGGCCGGGTTCGGCGGCTACGAGGCGGTCGACCTCGCCGCCCCGCACGCGGCGGAGTTCGCCGACCGGGCGCTGTCCGGCGGGCTCGCCGCCTTCCGGGAGCCGGCGGCTGCCCCGGAGAGGTGACCGGGGGAGGGCGGCCCGGGACGACGAGCGGTCGCCCCGGGCCGACACCCTCAGTCCTTGTGCATCTTGTGGAAGTAGTGGAGGCTCGCCTGCGCGTACGCCAGCCGGTGGTCCAGCAGCTCGGGTCGCCACCGGTAACCCGAGCGCATGTAGCGGAAGTCGAGGGCGGTGTCGGTCAGCGGGCGTGCCCCGCGCCGGTGCCAGGCGACCCGACGCGGCGCGCCCCAGACCAGCAGCTCGGTGACGTTCCCCAGGGTCACCAGCGTGACCAGCAGCGAGCCGAAGAAGAACAGCAGCCACAGCGGGTAGGTCAGGACGAACCCCGCCCAGCCGGCGACGCTGCCCCGGTACCCCGTCAGCACCGGGCCGTCCCGCGGCTCGATCCGCCAGTACGCCCGGTGCCCGGGCCGGGAGGGCCGGTGCTCGATCCGCCCGAGCGCGGCGCCGTCCGCGTCGGTGACGTCGAAGCTGCCCGGTTCCGGCACCCCGGGCTTCCCCGGTCGGACCATGCAGAGCAGCGCGTCGTCGGGGCCCGACACCACGAGCACGGGGTGGGGCTCGCCGCTGCGGTGGGCCATCCGCTCCTCCACCTCGGCCACGGTCACCTGGCGGAGACCACCGCCGCCGGAGGCGGAAGGCCGCGGCGAGGCAGGACCGGCGCCCTCCCCGGCGCCGGTCGCCGGATCGCAGAGCCGCACTCGGGCCAGCGCCTCGTCACGCTTCATCCGCTGGTCGGGCAGGATCAGGAACTCCTCGCCGTCGGCCCACTCCCCGGTGCGCATTCCCGTGGTCCCCGTGATGTCCACGGTGAAGTTGAGTGTCACGCGCTCGCCCCTCCTGGTCGGTACCCGCCGTACGCGCGCCCGATTGTGCCAACTCGGCGCCCCCGTGTGGGAGGTGTGTACGGGGGACGAGGGGCGGCGGGTGACCCCGGCGGGGCGAGGGAGCGGCGCCGTCAGCGCTCCTGGTCGCCGTCCTCCAGCCGGAACCCGACCTTGATCCCCACCTGGTAGTGGGCGACGGTGCCGTCCTCGATGTGGCCGCGGACCTGCGTCACCTCGAACCAGTCCAGGTTGCGCAGCGTCTGCGAGGCGCGGGCGATCCCGTTGCGGATCGCCGCGTCCACCCCCTCGCGCGAGGTGCCGACGATCTCTGTGACCCGGTAGGTGTGCTCCGACATGCTCGCTCCTCGACCGCGGGTACGACCGGTGGGGCCACCGACCGTCACTCCACGGTGCCCCAGCCCGCGCACGGCCGCGAGTGCTACGCTCCCGCCGGGCCGTGACTGGCGCGAACGGGATGGGTGCAACCATCGGGGAGCGGCCCGCACCGTGGAGTGCCGTGCGCCTGGGCCGTCCGCGTGCGCAGCATGGAGGCCCTGTGACCACCTCTCCCGCCGATGCCTCGTCCGTCCCCGAGCCGCTGCCGTACGCCGAGCGGGCGTCCACGGCCTACCGGGCCGCGCTCGACGTGATCCGCTCGGTGGAGCCCGCGGTCGCGGATGCCGTCGCGTCTGAGCTCGCCGACCAGCGCGACTCGCTCAAGCTCATCGCCAGCGAGAACTACGCCTCCCCGGCAGTGCTGCTGACCATGGGCAACTGGTTCAGTGACAAGTACGCCGAGGGCACCGTCGGCCGTCGCTTCTACGCCGGGTGCCGCCACGTCGACACGGTCGAGGAGCTGGCCGCCCGCCATGCCCGCGAGCTGTTCGGGGCGCGGCACGCCTACGTTCAGCCGCACTCCGGCATCGACGCCAACCTCGTCGCCTTCTGGGCCGTCCTCGCGCAACGGGTGGAGTCCCCCGCGCTGGAGCGGGCCGGCGCCCGCGGGGTGAACGACCTCACCGACGCGGACTGGGCAGCACTCCGGCGCGAGTTGGGCGAACAGCGGATGCTCGGCATGTCCCTGGACGCCGGCGGCCACCTCACCCACGGTTTCCGCCCGAACATCTCCGGCAAGATGTTCGACCAGCGCAGTTACGGGACCGACCAGGCGACCGGCCTGCTCGACTACGACGTGGTGCGCGCCGCCGCCCGCGAGTTCCGGCCGCTGATCCTGCTGGCGGGCTACTCGGCCTACCCGCGGCTGGTCGACTTCGCCCGCATGCGGGAGATCGCGGACGAGGTCGGCGCGACCCTGATGGTGGACATGGCGCACTTCGCCGGCCTCGTCGCGGGGAGGGTCCTCACCGGCGACCACGACCCCGTCGCGCACGCGCAGATCGTCACCTCCACCACCCACAAGTCGCTGCGCGGCCCCCGCGGTGGTCTGGTGCTCTGCGACGAGTCACTCGCCGAACAGGTGGACCGGGGTTGCCCGATGGTTCTCGGCGGCCCGCTGCCGCACGTCATGGCGGCCAAGGCGGTCGCCCTCGCGGAGGCACGGCGTCCCGACTTCCCCGCCTACGCGGAGCAGGTCGTCGCCAACGCGCGCGCTCTCGCGGACGGGTTGCTGCGGCGCGGGGCGCGTTTGGTGACCGGCGGCACCGACAACCACCTCGTGCTGCTCGACGTCTCGCCGCACGGGCTGACGGGCAGGCAGGCCGAGGCCGCGTTGCTGGCGGCCGGCATCGTCACCAACCGCAATGCGGTGCCGCGCGACCCCAACGGGGCCTGGTACACCTCCGGGGTCCGGCTGGGCACCCCGGCCCTGACCACCCGCGGCATGGGGCCCTCGGAGATGGACGAGATCGCCGACCTGATCACCCGCGTGCTGGGGGCCACCACCCCCGGCGCCACCGACTCCGGTCGGAGGTCGAAGGTGCGGTTCGACCTGGAGCCGCGGGTCGGCGAGGAGGTCGCGGCCCGTGCCGCCGACCTCCTCGACCGCCACCCGCTCTACCCCGGACTGGTGCTCACGTGAGCGGGTCCTCGGCGCCGACCGGCCCCGCGCCACCGCCGGGAACGGGGCCCGGCGC
>NZ_JAAVJB010000093.1 GCF_012034385.1 Streptomyces spiramenti | reverse complement strand
GCCTCGCCCCGGGCCCCGATCGACGCCATCGCCCGTGGGGCGCCGCCGCCCGGTTCCGCGGCAGCCGGAGCAGTGCGACCGGACCGCCCGCTGCCCGACCGGTCCGGCGCGTCACCGAGCCGCCGCGTGCGCACCCCCAGGACGACGCCACGCCGCGCGTAGGGGTCCAGCCTCAGCACGCGACGCAGCGCGGCAAGGCCGTCCACCTCGACGATGAGCGTGTCGCCCTGGCCCTCGGCCCAGACACCGCCGTACAGCAGCACGCGGTCCCGGACCATCCGCTGCCAGTACGAGCGGTGCTCCGCCCCGGCCCGCGCCAGTTCCGCCCCGTCCCTCAGCCACCGTTCCACCAGGTACTTCATCGATGCTCCCGTCACGACATGTGCCCGGGTGAGGCCTGGGAACCCCGCCCTCCTGCACTGCACCCTGCGACCGCGCCCTACTGAACGGATCCCGTTCCGGTACCTGGCGACGGAATGTGTCCGGTAAATCACTGTGTACGCACCCTCCTCGGTTATTAACGTGAACGACGCATGCGTCGGCACGCGCGGAGAGCGCGAACCCGTTGTCGGGGGTGGAGAGGAAACGTGACGGAGCGGCGGCTTGCCCGGTTCAACATCCTCGGGACGCTCGAAGTGCTGACCGCCGACGGGGAGGTCCTTCCCACCGGTGGTCCCGTGCAGGAACGCGTCCTGGTCGCTCTGCTCCTCTCACCCGCGCGGGTCCTGCCCGTCAGCCGGCTGGTGGAGGTCGTCTGGGACGAGGAACCGCCCGCGACCGCGACGCACCAGATCCGCAAGGCCGTCGCGGAGCTGCGCCGCCGCATCCCCGGCGGGAGGGAGCTGATCGTCACCGAGGGCCCCGGCTACCGGGCGGCGGTGGGTCCCGGACTGCTGGACCTCACCGTCTTCTCCGAACTCCTGCGCGACGCGCGGCGCCAGGCCGCCGACCACCGGCCCGAGGAGGCGGTGGAGACGCTGCGTGAGGCGCTCTCCCTCTGGCGGGGTGCCGTACTGGTCGGCTCCGGCGGTGCGGTGATCACGGCGGCCTCGGCGGCGCTGGAGGACCGGCGCCTCGCGGCGCTGGAGCTCTTCTTCGAACTGCGTTTGGATCTGGGGGATTCCGGTGACCTCGTCGGTGACCTGCGCGACCTGGTGGCCGACCACCCGTTCCAGGAGACGTTCCGCGGCCAGCTGATGCTCGCCCTCCACCGATCCAGCCGCCAGTCCGAGGCGCTCACCGAGTTCACCCGGGTACGCGAACTCCTCGCCGAGGAGCTGGGCGTGGACCCCGGCACCAGGCTCGCCACCCTCCACGAGGGCATCCTGCGCAACAGCCCCGAGCTCGCCGCACCGCCGCGACGCCCCGTGGCCCGCCAGAGCCCGCCCGTCGAGACGCCTCCGCCGCCCCCGCCGCCGGCGGGGACCGACGCGGCCCCCGCCGCCGCGCCGCACTCCCGGGGCGCGGGTGGCGGGCACAGCGAGCCGCACCGCTGCACACTCCCCTACGACCTGCCCGACTTCACCGGCCGTCGCAAGGAGCTGGACCAGCTCCTCTCCCAGGGCGATCCCACCGGACGACCGGGCTCCCGCATCATGGCGATCGACGGGATGGGCGGCAGCGGCAAGACCTCGCTGGCCATCCGCACAGCCCACGAACTGGCCGACCGCTACCCGGACGCGCACCTCTACCTCGACCTCCGCGGACACACGCCCGGCGAGGCGCCGCTGGCGCCAGGCGCCGTTGCCGAGGGACTGCTCCGCATGCTGGACGTGCCCGGCGACCGCATCCCTGACGACGAGGCGGGCCGCATCGCGCTGTGGCGCTCCACCGTGCAGCGGTACCGGCTGCTGCTGCTCCTGGACAACACGATCGACAGCGCCCAGGTGGAACAGCTGCTGCCCGCGTCCGCCGACGCACTCGTGCTCATCACCAGCCGGTCCCGGCTCGTCGACCTCGACGGTGCGGAGTGGATCTCCCTCGGAGGGATGCCACCTGAGGAGAGTCGGGCCCTGGTCTCCCGCATGCTGGGGGAGGAGCGCACCGCCGCGGAACCCGAAGCCGTCGCCGAGCTGGTCGAGCTCTGCGCCCATCTGCCGCTCGCCCTGCGCATCGCCGCCGCCAAACTGCGCAACCGCCCCCGCTGGGCGGTCCGCCACCTGGTCGACCGACTCGGCGACGAGGCACGCCGATTGGACGAGCTCAGCTCGGGAACCCGCGGCGTCACCGCCACCCTGAACCTCACCTACGAGGGACTCAGCCCCGAACACCGGGCCGCCTTCCAGCTCCTCGACTGCCACCCCGGCGGCGACTTCGACCCGTACAGCGCCGCGGCGCTGCTGGGCACCGGATCCGCCGAGGCCGAGGAGGTGCTCGAACACCTGCTGGACACGCACCTCATGCAACAGCACGAGACGGGTCGGTACGTCTTCCACGACCTGGTCCGCAGCTTCGCCAAGTGGCTGCGGGGTCAAGAACGGCCCGGGCGCGTCGTCGGCGGCGACCGGGCGGCCGAGCGACTGCTCGACTACTACGTGGCCGCAACCGGCGCCGCCTGCGACGCGGCGTTCCCGGGCCGGGCCCCCGCCCACGGCACGGTGGCGGAAGCAGGCCGACCGTCGGTCGTGCTGCCCGTGCTGCGCACCCCGGGGCAGGCACGTCACTGGCTGGACCGGGAGGAGGAGAACCTGCTCGCCGCGCTCGCCCTCGCGGGGCGGCGCTCGCTCCACCGCCACTCGGCCGACCTCGGCCGCAACGTCGTCTTCCAACTCGACAGCCGCGGCCGTTTCGAGGAGTTCCGCGACGTCGCCGGCATCGCGGTCGCCGCAGCCCGCGAGCTGGGCGACCGCCACCTGCTGTCCCTCGGGCTGTCCAACCTGGCGGTCGCCGACTGGAAGCTCGGTGAGTTCACCGCCGGGCTCTCCGCCGCGCGCGAGAGCCTGGAACTGTCGGTCCGGCTGGCGGACCGCCGCGGCGAGGCCAAGAGCACCGGCATGCTGGGCCTGCTGCTGGCGACGCTGGGGCGGTACACGGAGGCGCTGCCGCACCTCGAACAGTCGATCGCGCTGAAGCGGCAGCTGGGAGCGCAGCGCGCCGAGGCGGAGTCGCTGACGAACCTCAGCTCCCTCTTCGAGCACATGGGGCGTTACGCCGAGGCGGCAGCCGCCGCCGAACGCTCCGTCGAGCTGAACCGCCGCATCGCCGCCCGTGAGAACGAGCTCGTCGCCCTCACCGACCTGGCGCTGTCGTACATGGGCCTCGGTGACGCGGGGGGTGCGCGGCGCTGCATCGACCGGGCGCTGAGCCTGGGCGACGACTCCGTACCGCTCGGCGACCACGCGCTGGCTCTCGCCGTCTCGGCCCGGCTGCGGCACGAGCGGGGCGAACGGGAGGACGCGGAGCTCCACGCGTGGAGGGCCCTGGAGCTCACCCGGGGCAGCTGCGCACCGATCCGCAGGGCCGCCGTGTGGAACATCCTGGGCGCCCTCCGCCTCGACAACGGGGACACCGACGGAGCCCGGCGGCTGCACGTGGACGCGCATCGCATCGCCTCGGCGGTGGGGTATCGCATCGAGGTCGCACGGGCGCTGCGCGGCACGGCAGCCGTCCTTGACGCACAGGGCGAGGCCACCGCTGCGGCGGCCCGTCGGGAGGAGGCGGCCGAGCTGCTGGGCTCGATGAGCGCTGCCGTCCCCGTAGCGGACTGACCGTCTGCCCCCGGCCCGAAGCGCCCGACGGCGGCACGGCCCCACGCCCGCGGGCGTGGGGCCGTGCCGCGTGGTGCTGGGCTCAGCTCTGACCGGAGGGGCCTTCGCCGGAGCCGTCGGAGGTGGGCCGGTCGGAGGGGCCTTCGCCGGAGCCGTCGGAGGTGGGCCGGTCGGAGGGGCCTTCGCCGGAGCCGTCGGAGGTCGGCCGGAAGGAGGGGCCCTCGCCGGAGCCGTCGGAGGTGGGCCGGTCGGAGGGGCCCTCGCCGGAGCCGTCGGAGGCCAGTACCTCGAACGCCGCCCCCGGTACGCCTGGCTGCGGAAGGGTCGGGCCCTCTCCTGACATGCCGGCCACCACGCCCGCCGCCAGTGCCATCGTGGTGAGAATCCCGGCCGACCGGAACCGCCTGCTGATCATCTTTGGTGCCCCCTCGTTGAACGGCTTCGACGAGGACCAACCTGCCGCCGACCGATCCCGGAACGGTCCGCTCCCGTTACCGCTCGTGTACCCCGCCCCCGGGGCACCCGGTGGAACGTCGGACGAGCCGGCGTGGGGCACCGCGCTCACCAGGGACTTCCGTGACCCAGCCCGACCTCACCCGGGTCCGCGGTACCCGGACGGCCTTCCGACGCACCCCCGTGCGGAACGGCTCCCGGTTCGCAGTCCCGCACGATGACGGTGACCTCGTCCGGGGCGCAACCGGTCACTCGGGACGTGGCGGCGGCCAGTTCGGAGACGAGGTGCGAGCGGCGCTCCCGGTCGTTCCCTTGCCACCAGTCGACGGTGATCACGGGCATCTGGTGCTCCTGACGGTACGGGGCGGTGGCGGCTCACTGCCGCGGCGCCCTGCGACGGGCCGCCGCGGATGCGCGGCCCGGAGTGACCGCCAGGGTGCCGCCGGCCGTTCCCGGGCCGTTCCTACCCCACTCCTCCCTCCCTGCCGACGAGCGGTGGACCCGGACGGAGCACCGCGGAACGAGACGGCGCCGGCCCCCGGTGGTTCACCACCCGGGACCGGCGCCGCGTCGTTCACCGCACCGCGTTCAGCGCGGCGGGTCGGACTTCAACTCGTTGAGGTGCGTCTCCTCGATCATCGGCGCCCGCGACCGGTACGCGGCGCGTCCGATCGCGAAACCGGAGATCGGCGAGGTCAGCAGCTGGAGCAGGATCGCCGGGATCAGCGTGAACACCGCGAGGGTGCTGGGCTTCCAGACGAGCACACCCAGCAGCAGGCAGATCATGCCCAGGCTGGACGCCTTGGCGACCGCGTTGGTCCGGTTGTAGACGTCCGGCAGTCGGACCAGACCGACCGCGCCCACACCCATCAGCAGCGCGCCCAGGACCACGAGTCCCTGCGCGACGACCATCTGGAGGTCCATCACGGCCGCCTTTCCACGAGGTGGGCGAGCGACATGGTGGTGAGGAAGCCCACGAGGGTCATCACCAGCACCAGGTCGAACAGGGAGGGGGAGTCACTGCGCACCGCGATGAGCGCGATGGCGGCGACCGAGATCACGAAGCCGAACTCCACGGCGACCACCCGGTCGGCCTTGGTCGGGCCGAACGCCATCCGGCCGATCGCCACGGCCATGGACAGCGCCAGGACCACGAGAACGATGTCGAGCAGCATCAGCGGCCCCCCTCCTCGGAGTCACGGTCGGTCGGCTTGCCGTCCGAGGCGGCCGGGGTCTCCGGCCGGGGCGGGAGTCCGCCGGACTCCCCGGACGGGCCGGCGGCGGTCGGCGCCGCGGCGCCGGGCACCGCCGGGCCGACCTGCTGGGCCGAGCCCACCGGCCGCCAGGCGGCCAGCAGCAGGTCCTCCAGGTAGTGCAGCCGCCGGCGGAACCGGCCGACGTCGCTCGCGTGCATGCCGTGGATGTACAGGGTCGCGGGCTCGTCGCGCAGGTCCAGCGAGAGGGTCCCCGGGGTGAGGGTCACCACCCCGACGAACAGGGTGCGCTCGCCCTTGGTACGGGAACGGAGCGGCATCGCGATGATCACCGGGGAGAGCCCGCTGCGCGGGGTGATGATCTCCCAGGCGACGATCACGTTGGACGCGATCAGTTCGTAGATGAAGTAGCCGACGAACCGGCCGATGCGGTAGCTCCTGACGGCGAATCGCCGCAGCCAGTCGATCATCCTCGCAGCACCGCCTCGGCCCAGATCGTCGGGTTGCTCAACACGTCGGCCGCGGTCTCGGCCGCCGCCAGCAGCGGCTGGGCGCCGATGCCGAGAGCGATGGTCACGACGCCGAGCACCACCGCAGGTGCCAGCAGCCCCGCCCGGGTGCGGGCGGTGTCCGGGAGCGGCGAGGGCAGTGCGCCGGCGAACGCCCCGGTCCAGATCTTCAGCAGCGGCAGCAGCGTCAGCAGGCTGACGATGACCGCCATCGCGGCCGGGAAGTACTGCTCGTCCATGACCGCCGCCCTGATCAGGCCGAACTTGGCCACGAACCCGGACATCGGCGGCAGGCCGGCCAGCGAGAGGGCCGCGACCGCGTACGCGGCGGCCAGCAGCTTCTCGCGTCCACCGAGCCCGCCGAGCAGACTGAGCCGTCCGGTGCCGTAGGCGGTCTCGATCGCGCCGGCGCAGAGCAGCAGCGCCGCCTTCACCGCCGCGTACTGCACCAGGAAGAACACCGTCGCGGCGAGCCCGGCGTGGGTGGCGAGCGCCAGCCCCAGCAGGACGTAACCGATCTGGCTGACCATGTCGAAGGCCAGGATCGACCGCAGGGTGTCCTGCCCGACCGCGGCCAGCACGCCGATCACCATGGTGAGGATCGCGCCGGTCATGATGACCCAGACGTACCGCTGGTCGCCGTCGTACATCACCGAGTAGACCCGGATGATGACGTAGGCGCCGGTCTTGGTGAGCAGACCGGAGAACAGGGCGGTGACGGCCGGCGACGCCTCCGGGTAGGTCCGGGGGAGCCAGCCGTGCATCGGCACCATGGCGGCCTTGGCGGCCATGGCCACCAGGATGACCGCGCCCGCCGCGGCGACGGTCGGATTCTCCGCCGCGGCGCCCGCGAGGACACCGAGGTTGAGGGTGCCGGCCGCGCCGTAGAGCATCGCCAGACCGGCGAGGAAGATCGTCGAGGCCAGCAGGTTGACCAGGAGGTAGATCCTGCCCGCCGCCAGCTTCGCCCGGCTGCCCGCCATGATCAGCAGCGCGTAGGACGGCAGCAGCATGACCTCGATCAGCACGAACAGGTTGAAGAGGTCCGCGGTGATGAAGGTGCCGTAGACGCCCGCCGACAGAATGAGCACCAGCGGGCCGAACAACGGCTCGGCCTCGTCGTCCCCGGCGGAGACCGCGAAGCTGTAGCAGACCAGCACCAGCAGCGACGAGACCGCCAGCATCAGGGCGCTGAACATGTCGATCGCGAAGGCGATCGAGATGCCCGGCCCCCAGTCGCCGACCTGGACCGCGTGGACGGAGCCGTCGGCAGTCCGGGCGATCATCACGCCGGCGATCACCAGGACCGCGGCGGAGACGCCCAGCACCACGTAGCGGCAGAGCCGCCGGTACTTGCCGCCCACCGCCACCACGCCGCCGGCGGCGAGCATGGGCGCGGCGATGGGAAGCGCGATCAGTGCGGTCGTCATCGTGCTCCCTCCCCGTCACCCTTGGCGCGCGGCGCGGTGGCGCCGTGCGTCGGTCCGTCGGTCGTGCTGGTGGTCACGTCGTCCTTCGTGCCGGTCCCGGCGGCGTCCGCCGCCACCGGGCTGTTCGGCGGTAGGTCGATGCCGTCGCGGGGGCCGGTGGCGGGCTCCGTCGAGAAGCTCTCCGGTCGGCCCGCGCGCGCCGCGGCGAGCGAGTCGAGGTCGTCGGGGGTGTCGGGACCCTCGCCCTCCGGCCCCTCACCGTGGTGCTTGCGGTGCAGCCCCTCGGCCCGCATCAGGGCCAGCAGGTAGACCGTGACACCCAGGGTGATGACGATCGCGGTCAGGACGAACGCCTGCGGCAGCGGGTCGGCGGCGACCTCGGGCGAGTTCTGCCCGAGGAGCGCCGGCGCGCGGCGCTCCAGCCCGCCGCTCGTCACGAAGAGGACGTTGACGGCGTGGCCGAGCAGGACGAACCCGAAGGTCGCCCGCAGCAGCTCGCGCTGGAGCATCAGGTAGACGCCGCCGGTCACCAGGATGCCCACGGTCAGGGCGGCGGTCATGAAACCTTCTCCTTCTTCTCCTTCGGCTGCGACCGGTCGGCGCGCCGGTCATCGGCCGCCTCGGCCGCCGGCGCCAGGGCACCCCGGCCCAGCCGGTCGACGGTGGCGATGACCATCGCGAGGACGATCAGGTAGACCCCCAGGTCGAACAGGAGAGAGGTGGAGACGGCGATGCTGACGCCCGGGAGGTCGAGGTACGTGCTCATCGGGGTGAAGAACGGGTCCCCGATCAGGGTGGACGTCAGCGCCACCCCGAGGCTGAGCACGATGCCGACCGCGGTCATCGGAGCCGGCCGCAGCCAGCGTCCGCCGGGGATCCTGCCGTGCGCCATGTAGCTGAACGCCACGGCGGCACCGACCACGAGGCTGGCGATGAAGCCGCCGCCCGGGTAGTAGTGCCCGCGGAAGAACAGGTACGCGGAGAGCGCCACGGCGATCGGTCCCACGATCTTGCTGGCTACCTGGAAGACCGAGTTGGCCGGTCGGGAGACCGCGCACTCCACGCTCGGTGCGTCCCGACGTCCGAGCAGCACGATCAGCGCCAGGGTGACCGTCCCGATGACGACCGACTCCCCGAGGGTGTCCGCGGCACGGAAGTCGACCAGGATGGTGTTGACGACGTTCTCGCCGCCGGTCTCGCCCTTCGCGTTGTCCAGCAGGTACTGGCCGAGCGAGGACATCTCACGCCCACCGGTGAAGGCGAGCGTGGCGACCGTGGCGGAGGCTCCGGCGAGCAGCGCGATCACCAGCGAACCGGAGAGCCGCGGCAGCTTGGGTCGCCGGTAGTGAATGGCGGTCCCGGCGAGCATCAGCACGGCGGCGACCGCGGTGAGCACCTCGGCCAGCAGCAGCGTCATGCCGACGTCGGGAGCGCCCGCGAGGACGAACCAGATCGCGATGAGCAACCCGAGGGTGCCCAGCATCGACACCGACACCAGGGTGGTGCGCGCGACGCAGCAGGCGACGACCACCAGGGTGATCAGCACCAGCAGCGGCCAGTCGAGGTCCGTGCCGGAGGCGGCGCTGTGCGCGTCCGGCAGGGTGCCCGAGGTCCACAGGGCCACGACCGCGAAGCCGATGAGCAGGGCCACCGGGCGCCACAGGTAGGCCGCGGTGGAGTCGCTGCTGTCCGGCTTGCCTATGACGGCGCCCAGCCGCACCACGGACCGGTACATCGCCTGGAAGATGTCGCCCGGCACAGGGATCCGCATCAACACGCGTTCGACGTGGTTCTGTGCGAAGAACAGGCACATACCGGCGGTGATCGCGATGGCGGTCATGCCGAGTTCGGGGGTGAACCCCGGCCAGAGTTTGAACTCCGTGGGTTCCCCGTTGGGGAAGACCGCGGTGACCGAGCTCTCCAGGACCGGGTTGAGCCAGCCGATCGCCGGGCCGAGCGCGAGGCCGGCGACGGCGGCGACGAGCGCCGGTGCGAGGAACGACTTGGCGGGCTCGTAGAGGCCGCGCTGGAGGGTGGGCCCGCCGAACGCCTCGTAGAAGATCCGCATGCCGTAGGTGAAGGTCAGCGCGGAGGCGACGATCGCCAGCGAGACGGCGGCGACGCCGGCGCCCGGCATGAAGTCGGCCTCAAGGTAGCCCTTGTACAGGTGTTCCTTGCTGACGAAGCCGATCAGCGGCGGCACGCCGGCGAGTGAGAGACCCGCGAGGCCGGTGACGGCCGCGGTCACCGGCATCACCCGCCGCAGACCGGACAGTTCGCGGATGTCGCGGCTGCCCGCCTCGCGGTCGATGATGCCGACCAGCATGAAGAGCGTCGCCTTGAACAGCGCGTGCGCGAAGGTGTGCAGCATCGCCGCGGCCAGCGCGGTGGCGGTGCCGACGCCGATGGCGCCGACGAGCAGGCCGAGCTGGCTGACGGTCGAGTAGGCGAGCAGCGCCTTGAGGTCGTGCTGGCGCAGCGCCCAGGTCGCGCCGAAGACGGCGGTCGCGAGACCGACGATGATCAGCGTCGCGG
This sequence comes from Streptomyces spiramenti, assembly GCF_012034385.1. Classification (GTDB taxonomy): domain Bacteria; phylum Actinomycetota; class Actinomycetes; order Streptomycetales; family Streptomycetaceae; genus Streptomyces; species Streptomyces spiramenti. The sequence goes on along the minus strand of NZ_JAAVJB010000093.1, from coordinate 9,195 downwards.
ACCAGGCGGTCTGCCCGGCGAAGACCGACGAGAAGCGCAGCAGCAGGTAGATGCCGGCCTTCACCATGGCGGCGGCGTGCAGGTAGGCGCTGACCGGCGTGATGGCCGACATGGCGCCCGGCAGCCAGGAGTGGAAGGGCAGCTGGGCCGACTTGGTGAAGGCGGCCAGGATGATCAGCGCGCCTGCCGGCCAGGCCAGCGGCGAGGAGAGCACCCGCTCCGGTTCGCCCAGGATCACACCGAGGTTGGTGGTCCCCGCGGCGACGGCCATCAGCACCGCGGCGGTGAGCAGGCCGAGGCCGCCGAGCGCGGTGACGAGGAACGCCTTCATGGCCGACGGGGTGGCGCCCGGGCCGGCGGAGGAGATCAGGACGAAGGAGCAGATGGTGGTCAGCTCCCAGAAGACCACCAGCAGGATGATGTCGTTGGCGAGGACCACACCGAGCATCGACGCCGCGAAGAGCGTGAGCCACATGTAGACGGTGGTGTGGTGGCCGTCCTCGGAGAGGTAGCGGGCGCAGTAGGCCAGGATCAGCGAACCTACGCCGAGGATGAGCAGGCAGAACAGCTGGGAGAGGCCGTCGAAGCGCAGCGAGAACTCGACGCCCAGCGCGGGCAGCCAGTTCCAGCTCGCGCTGAGGGTGTCGTCGCCGGGCGAACTGTAGGCCGCGTAGGCGATGATGACGAAGACGCTCAGGAACGCGCCGGCGAGGACGTATCCGGTGTTGCGGCCGAGACGTGAGCAGAGGGCGGGGACGAGCGTGGCGAGTCCGAAGAGGACGGCCAGGCCGATCAGCAGGGGCACGTGCGCTCCCGTCAGCTGTCGTCGGGGCCGGGGCGGTCGGACCACGCGCGGGGGAGGGCGTACGATACGACGCCTCCACCGTGTGCGGTCCTCACGGCCCTGGTGCCCGAACCTTGCCGGCCGCACCGGATCCGGTCACCCGGTACCCGGACGCGAGCGGGGGCGGCGGCGGTCCGGGGGCTTCCCGGTACCCGTGCCGTCAGCGCTCCTGGCGCAGCGGTCGACATGGTCCTCCTTGATCTGCGGCCGCCGGCCGCGATTGTCATGATCACTCGACGTCCGCATGACCTGGGGCGATGCGGACGTTCTGCCCCTCATCTTAGTTAGTTGGCCGAGCTAAATATCAACGTACGACGAACTCACCGAGGCGTGACGGCTCCCAACGGGGACTGGGGCCGCTCTCGGTGATGTGTCCGTGACATGTGACACGCGGATGTGCTGGCCATCCGCGTCCGATCACTATATCTACTTACCACCTGGTAGTGACTGTGGGGTTCATCGCAGCGACTGCGCGCCGCGTACCGGTGACGCCGCAGCGTGATCGCGCTTTCCGGGTGGGCGGGGCGCGGTTTGCGGAGATCCGGTGATCCCGCGGCGGGTGGCTCGTGTGCGTGGTTCCACGTCGAGGGCCGGTCTCGCGGAGGGGTGCGCGGCCGTCTCCCGTGGGGGTGGGGCGGGGGTGGAGCCGGCGGGGCCGGCGTCACCGAGCGTGTGCCTGCTGTGGGTTCTGTCACATTCCGTGGTCGTGCCCGTGTCGCGGGTCGGTAGCCGCCCGGTCCGTCGCTCGGCCGCTCGTGCGGCGGGGGTGCGGGTCGGTACGGGGTGTCCGGTTGACGGCGGCGTCGTCCGTTCAACAGGGATCATCACATCGGGCGAAACCCCGGCCCTCGCTTGCGGATTGCGACCCTCCGTTGTCAAGCTGTCGCTGTTCGTACATCCCGCAGGTCAGGGCCGGTCCGACCTGGGTGCCGCATGCCGGTCGCCCGCGTGCGGGGCGGGGCCGGGCCGCCGCAGTGCCCCGGGAGGGCCCGTGCCGTTCGGTGAGCAGCCCGCTTATCTCCGCGTCGCCGACGACCTCAGACGGCAGATCGCCGACGGTGCGCTGCCACCGCACGCCAAGCTGCCCTCCCAGGCGTCGATCCGGTCGCACTACGGCGTCTCGGACACGGTCGCGCTGGAGGCGCGCAAGGTGCTGATGGCCGAGGGCCTGGTGGAGGGCCGCTCCGGGTCGGGCACCTACGTCCGGGAGGCGGTACAGCCCCAGCGGCTGCACCGCAGCGGCTACCGCACCCTCGGGGAGTCCACCCCGTTCCGGCAGGAGCAGACCGACGAGCGCGTCGGCGGCACCTGGCGGGCGGTCAGCGAGCGGCGCGAGGCCGGCGGGCGGATCGCGGAGCGGCTCGGGGTGGGGCCGGGAGAGGAACTCATGTGCACTCGGTACGAGTTCCGGGTCGGCGACCGACCGATGATGATCTCCACCTCCTGGGAGCCGCTGCGGCTGACCGCCCGCACCCCGGTGATGCTCCCCGAGGAGGGGCCGCTGGCCGGGCGCGGCGTGGTGGAGCGGATGGCCGCGATCGAGCTGGTCGTGGACAACGTGGAGGAGGAGGTCGGCGCGCGGCCCGGGTTGGCGGAGGAGGCGATGGTACTCGGCGGGCACCCGGGGCAGACGGTGATCGTCATCAGCCGGACCTACCGCGCGGGCAGCCTCCCGGTGGAGACGGCGGACGTGGTGGTCTCGGCCGAGCGGTACCGGGTCGCCTACCACCTGCCGGTGCGCTGAGCCGCCCTCGGGGCAAGGCAGGAGCAGCGGCAGGGGCGCTGGTCATCCGCGGAGCGGGAGTTCGAACCAGACGGTCTTGCCGATGGGGCCCTGGCGCGTTCCCCAGCGGCGGGCGGTGCGGGAGACCAGTTGCAACCCGCGTCCGCCCTCGTCGTCCAGGGCGGGGTGCCGCACCCGCGGCGGGTCCGGCAGCGGGTCGCTCACCTCCACCAGCAGGTCGTGCTCGCCCCGCACCAGCCGCACCCCGACCGGGCCGTCGGCGTAGCGGAGCGCGTTGGTGAACAACTCGCTGACCAGCAGCAGCGCGGTGTCGACCAGGCCGGTGAGCCCCCAGGCGAGCAGGGTCCGGCCTACCAGGGTGCGGGCACGCGCCACCTCGGAGCGGTGCGCGGGGAACATCCACGAGGAGGTGGAGTCGTCCGGGACGCCGCCCAGCCGGACAGCCAGCAGGGCCACGTCGTCGGCGTCGTTGCCGGGAGTGAGGGCGCCGACCACCCGGTCGCACAGTGCGTCCAGCGAGGGCATCGGGCCGCTGACCGCGGCGAGTTCCGCGCAGAGCCGGTCGATGCCGTCGGTGATGTCCTCCCCGCGCCGTTCGATGAGGCCGTCGGTGTAGAGGACCAGGATGGCGCCCTCGGGGACGGCGACGCGCTGCTCCTCGAACTCGCCGGCGGCCAGCCCGAGCGGCGTGCCCTCGGGGAGTTGGAGCGGGCGGGCGTGCCACCGACCGCTGTCCTCCGCGCGGGTGAGCAGGATCGGAGGGACGTGTCCCGCCTTGGCGATGACGCACTCGCGGGTTCCGGGGTCGTAGCGCACGTAGACGCCCGTCGCCATCAGTGGCTCGTCCCGGCCCTCGTTGATGTCCTCGCCCGCCTGGTTGACGCGGCGGAGCAGCTCGCCCGGCGGCATGTCGAGATGGGCGAGGGTGACGATGGCGCTGCGGAGCCTGCCCATGGTGGCGGCGGCGCTCAGGCCGTGGCCCATGACGTCCCCGATAGCGAAGGCGGCGTGGCCGCCGGCGAGGGGGATGACGTCGAACCAGTCGCCGCCGGCCTCGGTGCCGCTGGTGGCGGGGACGTAGCGGTGCCCGATCTGGACGCCGGGGGGCTCCTTGATGCGCTGGGGGAGCAGGCTGCGCTGGAGGATCAGCGCGCCGTCGCGTTCCCGGGCGTAGAGGCGGGCGTTGTCGAGCGTCACGGAGGCACGACCGGCGATCTCCTTCGCGAGGTCCAGGTCGTCGCGGGAGAACGCGACCCGGTCCCCGCCGCGGCTGGCGACGAGGATGCCGAGCAGCGTGCCGCGGGCGCGCAGCGGCACCAGCATCAGCGAGTGGACGCCGAGGTCGAGCATCGCGGTGACGCGGGGGTCCTCGGGGAACGTCAGGACGTGGCTCTCGCCGCGGGGGTCGAGCACCCAGGGGCGCCCGGTGGTCAGCACGCGGTCGAAGACCGATCCCTTCTCGAACCGGACCACGGCCTCCCGCTGGAGCATCCGTCCGACGCCGGCGGTCTGCTCCTCGGAGGCGATGCCGGCCTGGATCATGGCGCTGCCGGCGATGCGGTCCATGGCGGGCAGGTCGCCGCCGACGGCGACGGCGCGCAGCAGCACCACCGAGGCGTAGTCGGTGAATCGGGGTACCAGGACACCCGCCAGTGCCTCGGCGACGCTGTGGACGTCGAGCCGGTCGCCGAGGGCCACTCCGACGTCGTTCAGCATCGACAGCCGCCGGCGGGACTGCTCGATCTTGTCGAGCGCCTCCCGTCGTTCGGTGATGTCGAGGGTGACGCAGCTGACGCCGAGGTGGTTGCCGTGGCGGTCGGTGAGCCGTCCGAACGACAGCGAGTGGGCGCCGTGGCCGTCGGCGGTCAGGGCGACCACGTCGACGGCGGGCCGCCCGCTGGCCAGCACCTCCCGCTGGAGCTCGTAGACCTCGGAGGCGGCCTGCGCGGGCAGCAGCTCCATCACGGTCCGGCCGACGACCTGCTCGGGGGTGAGGTTGTAGAGCGTGGCGAGCGCCTCGTTGATGCGGGCCACGCGCAGGTCGGTGTCGAAGACCGCGATCCCGATGGGGGAGGTCGCGAAGACGGTGTCAAGGGCGCCGAGGTCCTGCTCGACCTCCCGCAGTCGCGAGGTCTCGACCAGGTTGGCGAGAAAGAAGGGGGTCCCCTGGGGGTCGCGCAGCAGGGTGGCGCGGCACTCCACGTCCACGACCGTCTCGTCGCGGCTCCGCATGGGGAGCACGCCGCGCCACGCGCCGTGACGAAGGAGTTCCCGGGTCGCCAGGGGAACCTGCTGACTTCCCGGTGGCGCGAGGAAGTCGGCGAGCGGCCTGCCGACCGCTTCGGATCCGGGCCAGCCGAGGATCTCCTCCGCGGCCGGGTTCCACAGGGCCACCCGGCCCCGGCCGTCGATGATGACGAGACCGAGCCGCAGCGCGTCGAGCAGCGAGAGGTCGGCATGGCGGGACACGGCGGCGACCTGCGATCGCCGGGGTTCCTCCGTGCTGGTGCCCACGTCCACGTCCCTGATCGGGTGCTCTCCGGCTGATGCGGAGTTTCGGACTGTTTGTCCGTATACCCGATTGTGCCCGTTATCAGGGACGCGGGGCGTCGGTGCCTTCCTCGACACGCTCGACCAGGTAGTGGCCGGCGTCCACCGGACGGGTGGGTGTGCCCAGCTCCAGGCGGCCCATCAGGCGCTGTGCGTCGGCGCGGGTGGTGCAGTGCCCGATGCGGTAGCGGTGTCCGTTCTCGTCGAGTCGGATGACCTGCCACAGGCGCGCGTTGATATCGCTCATCCTCACCCCCCTCAGCGCATATGCCACGAGGGTACGTGCGAGACGTGCTCCCGCGTACGGAACTGGCCACAGCGTGCGCCGTGAACTCGCGCTCCGGCTCATGCGCCCGGCGAGCGCTGGGCGCGCAGCGGGCGTGCGGCGGTTGTCCCGAGCGGCGGGGACGGCGCGGGGCCGGCGCGGGGCCGGCGGTGCGGACCGATGGCGCGGCCGGCTCCCGACACCGGTCCGCGCCGCCGCTCCCGCTGCTCGGTGCCCGGTCGAACGCGACCTGTCACGGCTTGCCGCGGCGGGTGGCGGCGGAAAGACCGGGCGGCTTGCGCCGTCCGGGTGGCAGGCCCTCGGTCCTCGCCGCGCCTCAGCTCCTCCGGCGCTCGCCTGGCCTTGGCTTGGGGATTGGTGTGATCAGCCGATAGGCCGAGCGTATGGGTGGACCCGGAGGTAAACAGGATGAGTGGACGGCCCCCGAAGGTCGCCCGGCCCCGCCGCGGCGGGGTGCCCCGCCGCACCGCGGCACTGCTGGCCGGCGCGTTGCTCGCCCCACTTCTCGCCGCCTGCGGCGCCGCGGACGACCCGGACGACGTGCCCCCGTCCCACGCGGTGGCCACCGCCGACCGCGCCGCCCTCACCGAGGGCGGCACCCTCACCTGGGCCGTCGACGCCGTGCCCGGCACCCTCAACGCCTACCAGCGCGACGCGGACGAGGTCACCGACCGCGTCGCCCAGGCCGTCCTCCCCATGCTCCACACCCTCGACGAGGCGGGCCGCCCCGAGCCCAACCCCGACTTCCTCGTCTCCGCCGAGGTCACCGCCCGCGAACCCCGCCAGACGGTGGTGTACACCCTCAACCCCGAGGCCCGCTGGAGCGACGGCCGACCGCTCTCCGCCGATGACCTCGTCTCCCAGTGGAAGGCGCTCGCGGGACGCGACAACGCGTACTGGAGTGCCCGCAACGCCGGGTACGACCGGATCGACAGCGTGGAACCCGGCGAAACCGACGGCGAGGTCCGTGTGACCTTCACCAAGCCCTACGCCGACTGGCGCGGCCTGTTCAGCCCGCTCTACCCCCAGTCCGTCACCGAGGACCCCGAAGCCTTCAACGAGGGCGCGCGCGACACCCTCGACGTCGGAGCGGGCCCCTTCCTGCTGGACGCCGTCGACCGCGACGCCGGTCACGTCGTGCTGGTCCGCAACGAGGACTGGTGGGGCGACCGCGCACTGCTCGACCGGCTCGTGCTGGCCGCCGTTCCGCACGACCAGCGACTCCGCTCCCTGGCAGCCGGCCGCCTCCACGTCGCCGAGATCACCGCCGCCGAGGCCGACCGGGTCACCGCCGCCGCCCCCGGAGACGCCGAGCAGGCAGCTCCCGCCGCCTCCGGCTCGGCGACCGACCTGCCGGCCCCCGGCGAGGACGACCCCGCCGCCACCGGCGATGGCATGGACGGCGCCGCCGCGCCCGCCGCGGCGCCCTCCCGGGTGGCGGGGGTCGGGGCGGCCGGGGGCATCGCCTAGGCTCAGGCGCCATGAGCGTGCGTGACGAGCTGCTGCGGCAGATCCAGGACAAGGCCGTGGTCCACGGCCGGGTGACCCTGTCCTCCGGCCTGGAGGCCGACAACTACATCGACCTGCGGCGGATCACCATGGACGCGACGGCTGCGCCGCTGGTCGGCCGGATGATGCTGGACGCCACCGCCGACCTGGAGTTCGACGCCGTCGGCGGACTCACGCTGGGCGCCGACCCGGTGGCGACCTCGATGCTGCACGCCGCCGCCGCGCGCGGTCGCGAGCTGAACGCGTTCGTCGTCCGCAAGGCGCAGAAGGCGCACGGGATGCAGCGTCGCATCGAGGGCCCGGACATCGCCGGCCGTCGGGTCCTCGTTGTCGAGGACACCTCCACCACCGGCGGCTCGCCGCTCACCGCCGTCGAGGCGGCGCGTGAGGTGGGCGCCGAGGTGGTCGCCGTCGCCACCATCGTCGAGCGCGGCGCCGCCGTTGCGATCGCCGAGGCCGGACTGGAGTACCGCAACATCTTCACGTTGGCCGACCTCGGTCTGAGCTGACCTCGGCGCGAGCCGAGCCCGTCCGCCTCCGACCGCCCCGGCTCCGGCCAGGCCGCCCCGCCCACCACTCCCCGACCCTTGGGGAGCGGCCGGGCGGGCGCGGTGCTCAGGCCCCGCCGCGGGCCCCGGCCTTCAGCCCTGCGGCGAGGCCGGACGTCAACGCGTCGCCGCCCCGGCGGCCCCCGCACGGGTGCCCGCTACTGTGCGCCCCGCAGCGGTGTCCGACACCGCGCGTCCCCCTGGGGCCGCCACCGTTCGCACGCGCTCCCGCCCGTCCGGCGGCCCGCCCCGCCCGCTCGCCGCGCCACTCTTTCGCCGCAGCTCCGGCCCGCGAACCACCGCAGCTCCTGCCCCGAACCCCCGCCGCGTCGGCCGCCGGTCCGGCCGACCACCCGGGACCGGTGTGCGGGCCGGGCTGACCCGTGCGGGGGCGTCTGCGAGGATGGGCGGGACTCAGACGACGCAGCGGTCGTCTCCGTGGCCCGCGGGCCGGTGGGCGAGGTCGGGCGCCCCACCGGAGTTCGCCGGGCCGTGGGGCGCGCCCGCGCCGCATCGTGGCGACCCGCGTGACCGACACCGCACACCCCGAGGAGCGGACAGATGCCCATCGCGACCCCTGAGGTCTACAACGAGATGCTCGACCGGGCGAAGGCAAACAGGTTCGCCTACCCGGCCATCAACGTCACCTCGACCCAGACGCTGCACGCGGCCCTGCGCGGCTTCGCGGAGGCGGAGAGCGACGGCATCGTCCAGATCTCCACCGGCGGCGCGGAGTTCCTCGGCGGCCAGTACTCCAAGGACATGGTCACCGGCTCGGTCGCGCTGGCCGAGTTCGCGCACGTCGTGGCGGCGAAGTACCCGGTCAACATCGCGCTCCACACCGACCACTGCCCCAAGGGCAAGCTGGACGGCTACGTCCGCCCGCTGCTGGAGGTCTCCCGCGAGCGCGTCGAGCGCGGTCAGAACCCGCTGTTCCAGTCGCACATGTGGGACGGCTCCGCCGAGACCCTCGCCGACAACCTGGAGATCGGGCGCGAGCTGCTGACGCTGGCCGCCGCCGCCAAGATCATCCTTGAGGTCGAGATCACCCCGACCGGCGGCGAGGAGGACGGCGTCACCCACGAGATCAACGACGAGCTGTACACCACCGTCGACGACGCGCTCCGCACCGCGGAGGCGCTCGGCCTCGGCGAGCACGGCCGCTACCTGCTCGCGGCCTCCTTCGGCAACGTGCACGGCGTGTACAAGCCCGGCAACGTCGTGCTCCGCCCCGAGCTGCTGAAGGACCTCCAGGAGGGCGTCGGCGCCAAGTACGGCAAGCAGGAGCCGTTCGACTTCGTCTTCCACGGCGGCTCGGGCTCCACCCCCGAGGAGATCGCCACCTCGCTGGGGAACGGCGTCGTGAAGATGAACCTCGACACCGACACCCAGTACGCCTTCACCCGCCCCGTCGCCGACCACATGCTCCGCAACTACGCGGGCGTGCTGAAGGTCGACGGCGAGGTCGGCGACAAGAAGACGTACGACCCCCGCAGCTGGGGCAAGCTGGCCGAGGGCTCGATGGCCGAGCGCGTCACCCGCGCCTGCGCCGACCTGCGCTCCACCGGCACCCGCCTGAAGTGACCGCCTGAGGCGATCCACCGCGGGCGCCCCCGGCGCCCGTGACCGGCCGTGTCCGGCGGGCCGGGGAGCGAAACCGCTCCCCGGCCCGTCGGTCGGGCGGCCCGGCCCGGCCGCCCGCCGCCGGTGCCCG
>NZ_JAAVJB010000092.1 GCF_012034385.1 Streptomyces spiramenti | reverse complement strand
ACCGTCGCGTGGCTGGCGCCCGGCCCCCCGGCCCACGGGGCCGCGCCGGACGGGCCGGGCACCGAGGAGCGGCGGAGCGCAGCGCGCACCGCGGCAGACGCCTCCCTGGACGCCCAGGCCACTCTCGACCACAACGCCCACCCCGAAGCAGCGGCACACCTGGCGCAGCTGGCGGAGCTCCGGCTCCGCGCGTACGCGGGCCGCGCGGAGTGGAGCGAGCTCTACCAGGCGCAGACGGCGGCGGTCGCGGCGCTGCTCGACGCCCCGGCGGCCCGTCCGGAGGCGGACGGGCCCGTGCCACCCGCGCTCGACCGGGCGGCGGAGCTGCTCTCCCGGCAGGACGCCCTGCTGCTGGCGGCCGACACCTCCGGGACTCTTCCCGCGCCCGCACGCGCCCAGTTCGCCGAGGCAGCGGCCGGCCGAGCCGCCTTGGAGACCTCGGTGCCGTCCGTCCTCGACGGAGCCGCCCGCGAGGCGTTCCACGCACTCGGTGCGAGCGGGGCCCACCACGCCGCAGAGGTGGCCGCCGACCGGCTCGCCACCGCCGACGGAGCAGGGGAGACGGGGTCTGCCGCCCAGGGGCCCCGCGCCGACTGGGTCGATGCCCACCGCGGCCTCGCCGAGGGGTACGACCGCACGCGGGAGCTCGTCCAGCGCGCCGGCGTCGCCCCGGACACCGGGCCCTGGCCGGGTGGCACCGCGGCTCTGCTGCTCGGCGTGCTGCTCCTCGCCGCCGCCGTGGTGTTGCCGCTGCGCGCCGCGGCGCGGCTTCGGGCGGAACTGCTGGCGGTGCGGGACGAGGCCCTCGAACTCGCCCGGCGCGGGCTTCCGCGGGCGGTACGTCGCGCCCACGCGGGGGGCACCCTGGACCCGCCGGTGGACGCCCCGGTGCGGTTCGACCGGGGCACGGACCCGGTGGCCGAGGTGCGCGGGGCGCTGGGCACCGTCCACCGGGCCGCGCTGCGCGGCATTGCCGACACCGCGGCCTCATCCGTCCCCAACGCCCTGACGCCCGCGCTGGTGCGCCTGGCGCACCGGGGACGCCACCTCGCGGATCTCCAGCTGTCGCAGCTCGACCAGATGGAGCACCGCACGACCGACCCCGTGGAGCTGGGTGAGCTGTTCCTCCTCGACCACCTCGCCACCCGGGCGCGCAGGCAGGCCGAGCTGCTGGCCTCACTCGCCGGTCACCCCGGCGCGGCCGACGGCGCCGAGGACGTCCGGCACCGTCGGCCGGTGGACGTCGAGGAGGCGGCCCGTGCCGCACAGTGCGAGATCGAGGACTACCGGAGGGTCGAGGTGCGCCCGTCCCCGCGCGCCGCCCTCCTCGGCCACGCGGCGGGCGACGTGACCCACCTGCTGGCCGAGGTGATGGAGAACGCCACCCGGTACTCGCCCACCCACACCTGGGTCCGTGTCACCGGCTCCCGGCACGCCGAGGGGTACGTCTACCGGATCGAGGACAGGGGCCCCGGGCTCGACAAGGTCGCCCTGGCCGAAGCGCGGCAGCGGCTCTCGCGCGCCGCTGCCCACGGGCCGGGCGACGACCGCCGTCTCGGCCTCTTCGTGGCCGGTAGGCTCGCAGCCCGGCACGGCGTGCGGATCGACCTCCGCCCGGGCGACACCGCCGGCCTCACCGTGGAGGTCCTCGTGCCGACCGCCCTGCTCACGGTGCCCGAACCCTGCCGGAACGAGGTCGGTGATGACGCATCACTGTCCGCGTAGGCACGGATTGGCCCCGAATCGTGCGCGGTTCAGCCAGTGCGTGTCCGAGAGGTTGCTCTCGGCAGCGGTGTGGGGAAGGCTGTGGGCGGGGGTAGCCCGAAGAACCTGGGGAGCTGAGCCATGGCACTGAGCACCACACTCGACTGGCTGCTGGACGATCTGACGCAACGCCTTCCCGGTGTACGCCACGTCCTGCTGCTGTCAAGCGACGGCCTGGTCACTTCCACGAGCAGACAGCTGCCTCGGGGGGACGCCGAGCGTCTGGCCGCCGTCGCCTCCGGACTGCACAGTCTCGCGCGCAACGTGGGTGACCAGTTCGCCAGCGGAAGCGTCCGCCAGACGATGGTCGAGTTCGACGACGGCGTCCTGCTCGTCGCCGCCGCCGGCGACGGCAGCGCACTGGCCGTGCTCACCAGCGGCGAGACCGACACGGCCCAACTCGGCTACGAGACCGAGCTGCTGGTGGCCAAGGTCGGCGAGCACATGGGCGTCGCGGCCCGGGACGGCGCCTGAGCCGGACGCCACCCCGCGCCGCCCGTCCCGGGGCGCTGCGCGGCGCCCGGACAACGCCCGGCACGGGCTCCACCGACACGCCGCCCGCCGTCCGGCGCGGGCGGCCGGGCGACGGGCACGCCCGTGCGGTCACCGGGTGTCGGACAACCTGCCCACCGAGGTGACCCGCAGGACCGCACGGCCCTCCGCGTCCGAGGCGGTGAGGTCCACCTCCGCCGAGATGCCCCAGTCGTGGTCGCCCGCGGGGTCGTGGAAGGTCTGCCGTACCCGCCACAGCGCGTCCTGGGGCACCTCCTCGATCCGGAGCAGTTTGGGGCCCCGCGCGTCCGGGCCGGTGCCCAGGGAGTCGTACTCGTCCCAGTAGGCGTCCAGCGCCTCGCCCCAGGCCGCCGCGTCCCATCCCGACTCCCCGTCGAGCGAGCCGAGTTCGTCCGCCCGGTCCAGCGCCGCGAGCTCCACCCGGCGGAAGAGCGCGTTGCGCACCAGCACACGGAAGGCGCGGGCGTTGGCCGTCACGGGCTTCACCTGGTCAGCCCGCTCGCGTGCCTCCTCCGCGTCCTCCTCGGCGGGGTTGGCCAACTGCTCCCACTCGTCGAGGAGGCTGGAGTCCACCTGGCGGACCAGCTCACCCAGCCAGGCGGTGATGTCGTGCAGGTCCTCCGACTTGAGGTCCTCCGGCACCGTGTGCTCCAGCGCCTTGTACGCGCCGGCGAGGTACCGCAGCACGATGCCCTCGACACGCGCCAGTTCGTAGTGCGACACGAACTCGCTGAAGGTCATGGCCCGTTCGTACATGTCCCGTACCACCGACTTCGGCGACAGCGGGTGGTCCCCGACCCAGGGGTGGCTGTGGCGGTAGACGTGGTAGGCGTGGAAGAGCTGTTCCTCCAGCGGCTTGGGATGGGTGATGTCCATCAGCCGCTCCATCCGCTCCTCGTACTCGATCCCGTCGGCCTTCATCTGGCCGACGGCCTCCCCTCGGGCCTTGTTCTGCTGGGCCGCCAGGATCTGCCGGGGGTCGTCCAGGATCGCCTCGACCACCGACACCATGTCCAGCGCGTAGCTCGGCGACTCCGGCTCCAGGAGCTCGAACGCGGCCAGCGCGAAGGTCGAGAGCGGCTGGTTGAGCGCGAAGTCGGCCTGGAGGTCGACCGTCAGCCGTACGATCCGCCCCTGCGGATCGGGTTCGGGCAGCCGCTCCACGATCCCGCCGTCCAGCAGCGACCGGTAGATCGCGATCGCGCGCCTGATGTGGCGCAGCTGCTGCCGCCGCGGTTCGTGGTTGTCCTCCAGCAGCAGCCGCATCGCGTCGAAGGCGTTGCCGGGGCGCGCGATCACCGCGAGAAGCATGGCGTGGCTGACACGGAAGCGGCTGGTCAGTGGCTCGGGATCGGCCGCGATCAGCTTCTCGAAGGTGTTCTGCCCCCAGTTGACGAAGCCCTCGGGGGCCTTCTTGCGCACCACCTTGCGCCGCTTCTTGGGGTCGTCGCCCGCCTTGGCGAGCGACTTCTCGTTCTCCACCACGTGATCGGGGGCCTGCGCCACCACGAAGCCGGAGGTGTCGAAACCGGCGCGGCCGGCGCGGCCGGCGATCTGGTGGAACTCACGGGCACGCAGCGTGCGGACCCGTGTGCCGTCGTACTTGGTCAGCGCGGTGAAGAGCACCGTGCGGATCGGGACGTTGACGCCCACACCGAGCGTGTCGGTACCACAGATGACCTTCAGCAGCCCGGCCTGCGCCAGCTTCTCCACCAGCCGGCGGTACTTGGGCAGCATGCCGGCGTGGTGCACCCCGATGCCGTGCCGGACGTAGCGGGAGAGGTTGCGGCCGAAACGGGTGGTGAAGCGGAAGTTGCCGATCAGCTCGGCGATCTCGTCCTTCTCGGCCCGGGTGCACATGTTGATGCTCATCAGGGCCTGCGCGCGCTCGACGGCCTGCGCCTGGGTGAAGTGCACGATGTACACCGGCGACTGGCGGGTCTCCAGCAGTTCGGTCAGGGTCTCCGTCAGCGGTGTGGTGCGGTACTCGTAACTCAACGGCACCGGGCGCGTCGCCGAACGAACCACTGCGGTGGCGCGTCCCGTGCGCCGTCGCAGGTCCTCCTCGAAGCGGTCGACGTCGCCCAACGTCGCCGACATCAGGACGAACTGCGCCTGTGGAAGTTCCAGCAGCGGAATCTGCCACGCCCAGCCGCGGTCCGCCTCCGCGTAGAAGTGGAACTCGTCCATCACCACCTGGCCGATGTCCGCGTTGCGGCCGTCCCGCAGGGCGATGGAGGCCAGTACCTCTGCGGTGCAGCAGATCACGGGGGCGTCGGCGTTCACCGACGCGTCGCCGGTGAGCATGCCGACGTTCTCGGTCCCGAAGATCTTGCAGAGCTCGAAGAACTTCTCCGACACCAGCGCCTTGATCGGCGCGGTGTAGAAGGTGACCTCGTCCCGCGCCAGCGCCGAGAAGTGCGCCCCCGCCGCGACCAGCGACTTCCCCGACCCGGTGGGGGTGGAGAGGATCACGTTCGCGCCGGAGACCACTTCGATCAGTGCTTCCTCCTGGGCGGGGTAGAGGGTGATCCCCCGCTCGGTCGTCCACGACGAGAAGGCGTCGAAGAGAGCGTCGGGATCGGCGTCCGGAGGAATCTGGTCGATGAGGGTCACCGGACCATCTTGCCTGTCCGAGGCCCGCGAGGGGGAACCGGCTGATCATCCGAAGATCCACTGGGGCTACGCTGTGGCGCCACGGAGCACCCACCCGCGCACGCGGCGGGGCCCCTGATCCTTCCCAACCTGCAACACGAGACGGGGCGTTACGTCGATGATGGGACCTGCGCACTCACTGTCCGGCGCGATGGCGTGGCTGGGGGTGGGCCTCGCCACCTCATGGGCGGGCGCACCCATGCCCTGGGCCGTGCTGCTGACCGGCACGCTGATCTGCGCGGGAGCCGCGCTCGCCCCCGACCTGGACCACAGGTCGGCCACCATATCGCGGGCCTTCGGGCCCCCTTCCCGGTGGTTGGCCGCCTTCATCGACAAGCTCTCGGCCGCCGTCTACAACGCCACCCGCGGACGCCGCGACCGCAGGCGCAGCGGCGGGCACCGGACGCTCACCCACACCTGGGTGTGGGCTGTGCTCATCGGGGTGGGCTTCTCCGCGGCGGCGATCTTCTGGGGCCGGTGGGCCGTCCTGATCATCCTCTTCATCCACATGGTCCTCGCCGTGGAGGGCCTGCTGTGGCGCCACGCCCGCCCCTCCAGCGACGTCCTGGTGTGGATGCTCGGTGCCGCCGCCGCCTGGATCCTGGCCAGTATCCTCGACCAGCCGGGCAACGGCTCCGCCTGGCTCTTCCCCGACCACCCCTACCTGTGGATCGGCCTGCCGATCATCCTCGGCTCCGTCGTCCACACCATCGGCGACAGCATCACCATCTCCGGGTGCCCGATGTTCTGGCCGCTGTCGATCAAGGGACGCCGCTGGTACCCCGCCGGGACGCCCGCCTTCATGCGCTTCCGCGCCGGGTCGCACGTCGAGAACGCCGTCCTGATGCCGACGTTCATGGTGGTCGGCGGTGTGTGCGGAGCAGGAGCCCTCTACCTCGCCTGATCAGGGCCGTTCCGACCCGGGACGGGGCCCGTCCTCCGTCCCTGCGGGAGACGGTCAGCCGTTCCCCGGCGCGGACGGCTTCCCGGCCGAGGCGTCCCGGGAGTCCTCGTCCGGCAGCCGCGACCAGCCGCTGACCGGCCCGGTGCCACCCGCGGCCGGGCCCACCCAGTACGCGGTGCGGGACGCGGGGTCCATCTGGGCACCGAACCGACCGTCACCCGAGGAGCGTCCCGTGAGCCGCCGGCCGATCCACGGGAAGAGGTGTGCGCGGGCGAAGCGGACGTCCGCCGCTCGGCGGGAACCCCAACGGGCCGCGCCCGAGGGGCGGAGCGGGGCCTCCCAGTCGGACTCCCGCTCCAGCCCCAGCCGCTGCCAGACGGCCTCCGCCACTCGTGCGTGCGCCTCGGAGGTCAGGTGGAGCCGGTCGTCGGCCCACATCCGCTGGTCGGCGAGCGACCGCGCCGTGTACAGGTCGACCACCAGCGCGCCGTGGCGCTCCCCGATGGCGTCGATCTCGGAGAACAACTCCTCCATCCGCGGCCGGTACCGGTCGAACACCGGACCCCGCCGCCCCGGCGTCTTCATCAGCACCAGCGTGCCGCAGGACGGCGCCAGGGTCGCGACCGCCTTCTCCAACTGCTCGCAGACCCGAGCCAGGTCGTACCCCGGGCGCAACGCGTCGTTCAGCCCGCCCACCAGGGTCACCAGGTCCGCGCCCAGCGCGGCGGCGGCCGGCAGCTGCTCCTCGACGATCTGGCCGATCAGCTTTCCCCGCACGGCGAGGTTGGCGTAGCGGAACCCGTCGGGCGAGCGGTCGGCCAGGCGGGCGGCGAGCACGTCGGCCCACCCCCGGTAGCTCCCGTCGGGCATCAGGTCGGACATACCTTCGGTGAACGAGTCCCCGACGGCGACGAAACTGCGGATCTGCGGCTGTGTCCCCATGGCGAGCGCCATGCTAACGCGTCACCGTTCGGTACCGGGCCGTCACCCCGCCGCCCCGGCGCGACCGCCGAGCGGCACCGGCCCGGCACGCGCTCACCGCGCCCGGCGCCGCCCCGTGGGACCGCGGGTGGGCCCGGCACGGCGCGGGTGGCCGTCGGCCGTCAGATCCGCTGCCAGCGCGCCATGGCCAGGGCGAAGCCGCCGAACAGCATCAGTCCCACCGCGGTCGCGGTCAGCACCCACGGTCCGGCCGGGGCCGCCGCCAGCGAGCGGAGGGCGTTGTCCAGGCCGACCGCCTCGTCGGGGTCGAACACCAACGCGGCTCGGCAGACGAAGAAGCCGGCCGTGGCGAAGACGACACCGCGGGCGAGCTCGCCTCCCACCCCGAGCACGTCCAGCAGCCGCCTTCCCCAGCGCGGCACGCCGGGACGCAGCTCCTCCCGCCACTTGCGCCGGATCGCCCGCACCCCCATCCAGACGCCGACGCCGACGACCACGAGACCGGCTATGCCCACCAGCCAGCGTCCGGCGGGCCACTCCATCGCGCGCGCCGTCATGTCCCGGGACTGCTCGTCGCTGGACCCGCTGCCCTGCTGCCCCGCGGCGAAGGCGAGCACCGAGAAGGACGTCACCGCGCACAGCAGCGCGGCTCCTGCCATCGGCACACGGCTCTTGGCGGTGTGGCCGTCCGGGCCGGCCGTGCCCACCAGGGCCTCGGCCAGCCGCCACAGCGCCAGCGCGGCTATACCGCAGCCGACCGCCCACACGAGCGCCGCCCCGAACGGCTGCTGGGCCAGTTCCTCCAGCGCCCCGCCCTGGTCGGCCTGCTGCCGGTCGCCGTCGAAGGCCACGCGCAGCGCGACCACGCCCACCAGCAGGTAGATGACCGCCTGGGACACCAGCCCCGCGCGGGCCAGCGCACGGAACGCCGGACTCCGCTTCACCTCGCGCGCCCCGTCCTTGGCCTTCCTCGCGGTACGCCGACTCTCGTCGGCGATCGTTCCTGTCATCGTGCCTCCCAGCGGCCGGTCCACTGACCGCCGACTGCCCCCGGAACCCGGAGAGAAACGCCGGACGGCCGGCCGTGGGGCGCGGTCCCGGCCCCGGCGACCGGGACCGGCCTCCGATCTCGTGCGCCCCGGCGGAACACGACGCAGACGCTGCCCGGAATCGCAACTGATCCGGCCGAGACGCCGTTGCCACGCGTCCGACCGTCCGCACCCCCGGGACCCGACGAGCACGGCCGACCGCAGGGGACACGCGCCTCCCCGCCCCGGCCGCCGCCCGGCGCACGATGAGCGGGTCCGTACCGGGATGAGTACGAGAGCGGATACCGCGGCCCCCGTCGCCACGGTTGGCTGACCGCCATGGAGAAGCCCCCCGCGCAGCCGAGCC
The DNA here is from genome assembly GCF_012034385.1 of Streptomyces spiramenti. Classification (GTDB taxonomy): domain Bacteria; phylum Actinomycetota; class Actinomycetes; order Streptomycetales; family Streptomycetaceae; genus Streptomyces; species Streptomyces spiramenti. Next base: position 10,920 of record NZ_JAAVJB010000092.1, on the reverse strand, counting down.
GTACGGGCGAGCACGACGACGACGCCGTCGCGACGGGGCGCGGCGCCCGGTTCGCCGCCGCCATCGGACTGCTCCTGCTTCCGTTGGTGCTTCCGGCCGCGCTGCGGCCCGGTGCCGCGCCCTACGGGCCGTCGGCCTGCGCCGTGCCGTCGTGTGCCACGGGCGGCGAGGTCCTCGTGGCACTCGCCTTGTCGGTCGTGCTCGGCGTGTGGGCGCTCGGCGCTCCGGCCGCCCGCACGTCCCCGTTCGCCCGTGCGCTGTGCGCGTGCGGCCAGGCGTGGTTGCTCTTCTTCGTCTTCAGCGTCGGCGGCTGACCCCCGGCCGGTGGCCGTCCGCCGAGGACGGCCGGCGCCACGCCGCGCAGCCGCACCGCGAAGGTCATCCCGAACACCGGCACCAGCAGTGCGAACGGCACCACGGTCGCCGTGTCGTGGCGGCCCAGCAGGAAGCCCCAGGCCCCGAGCCCGAGGAGGGTGGCGACCCGGGCGGTGACCAGCACCGCCCGACCGCCGCAGGGTCCGCGTCAGCAGCGCGTCGACCCCGGCGGTCGGTCCCCTCGGGGTGGGGCGAACACCACCGGACGTGGTCGCCTTCGGCCCGGAGCTCCGGAGCCCCGGCCGGTGCGCAGAGTGAGCGCTCTGTGGCGGACCGACGTCGCTCGGCGTACCGCTGCGGTGGCGGCGGTCCGCCACCCCCGGCGGGCGATCGGTGACGAGGCGGTCGCCGTACCGGCCCCGGCCGCGCCGATCGATCCCGCCGCCGCGCCTCCGGCCCACCCGTCCCCCCCCGCAACGGGGTCGGGGACGGGACCGGAGCCGCCGAAGAAGCACTCACTCCGAGAGGTGCGCCTCCAGGCCGGAGGCCCCGGGGGCCACGCCGGGACGTAGCCGCAGTTCGTCGTCGTAGTCGCCGCTGGACTCCGCCCGGAAGGGGATCGGCTCCTCGGTCTCCAGCCCGCGGAGCCGGGCGCGGAGAGCCGCCACGGCCGCGTCGGCATCGGCCTCGGTGGCTCGGTCGGCCGAGCCGACCAGCAGCGGAGGCAGTGCCGCCATGCCGGTGTAGAAGTAGGTGCCGTGCAGCAGCGGCCACAGGATCTGGTCGATCGAGCCGTGGATACCCCGCGGTGCCATGGAGGACGCCCGGGCGCCGGCCGTCACCACGGTGAGCGCGCGCTTGCCCGCCAGCGCTCCCGCGCCGTACCTGCTGCCCGTCCCGTAACCGAACCCCTTGACCAGCACCCGGTCGAACCACCCCTTGAGGATCGCCGGAGGCCCGTACCACCACAACGGGAACTGCACGACCAGCGCGTCGGCCGCCGACAGCTTCTCCTGTTCGGCGGTGACGTCGGGCGGGAGCCGCCCGGCGCGGAACGCCGTGTGGCCGGCGTCGCCGACCAGGAACCGCTCCGTCCCGCCGGTGCCGTCCGCCGCGGAGACCACCGGGTTCCATCCCATCGCGTGGAGGTCCGACCGGATCACCTCGTGCCCGAGGGCGGTCGCCTCGGCGATCCCGCGGGTACGGAGATACCCGTTCAGCGAGCGGGGTTCGGGGTGCGCGTACAGCCAGAGAATCTTCATGGTTCGAGCCTGGCGCCGCGGGGCCGGCGAGGACGACGGGGCCGATGGTCGCTGTGCGAAAGAAAACGGCCCCGCGCACTTCCGGGCCCCACGGCCTCGCGCCGCCCTCGCCCGCACCCGGGGGACGGCGGCGCCGGGACGGGGCGGCGTCAGGACAGGCCGCGCGTCCGGTGGTAGGGCAGGTTCCACCGGAGGCGGTCCTCGAACCCCTCGCCGGTGGTGTCACCGCCGATCACCAGCAGCTCGGTGTCGGTGATCCGCGCCAGATCGCGCCAGGCGCCGGTGCCCGCGGTGGTGAGCACGGTGTGGTGCGGACCGCCCGCCATCAGCCAGCACTCCGCCGAGACCGGGAGTGACGGCCTCGGTCGCCAGACCGCGCGTGCCACCGGCAGTCGGGGGAGCGGCTCGTCCGGCGGTACGACGTCGATCTCGTTGGCGACGAGCCGGAAGCGGCCACCGAGGTCGACGAGCCCCACGACCGCGGCCGGGCCCGGGGCCGCGTCGAAGACGAGGCGGACGGGGTCCTCCCGGCCGCCGATCGAGAGCGGATGGATCTCGCAGGAAGGTGCAGCCGCCGCCAGGGAGGGGCAGACCTCCAGCATGTGCGCGCCGAGCACCATCGACTCGCCCGGTCCGAAGTGGTAGGTGTAGTCCTCCATGAATGACGCGCGGCCCATCGTCTTGGCGGTGGCCAGCAGCGCCGCGGTCTTCCAGTCGCCCTCACCGCCGAAGCCGTACCCCTGGGCCATCAACCGCTGCACGGCGAGCCCAGGCAGCTGGCGCAGCCCCGCGAGGTCCTCGAAGTTGGTGGTGAAGGCCCCGAAGCCACCCTCCACCAGGAACTCGTGCAGCGCCGCCTCGATCCGTGCCGCGTAGCGCAGCGAACTGTGCCGCTCCCCGCCCGGGGCGAGTTCCGCGGCCACCCGGTAGCGGTCGAGGTACTCCGCCACCAGGTCGTCCAGCACTCCCTCCCTGACGGCGTCCACGCGGTCGGCGAGCTCGGTGACCGCGTAGGTGTTGACGCTGACGCCGAAGCGCAGCTCCGCTTCGACCTTGTCGCCCTCGGTCACGGCGACGTTCCGCATGTTGTCGCCGAATCTCGCGACCCGCAGTGAGCTCAGCCTCCGGTGGCCGAGCGCCGCGCGGATCCACTCACCGATCCGCTCCGCGACCGCCGGGTCGGACGCGTGGCCCACGACCGTCTTGCGACGCGTCCCGATCCTCGTCTGGACGTAGCCGAACTCCCGGTCGCCGTGCGCGGCCTGGTTGAGGTTCATGAAGTCCATGTCGATCGTGGACCAGGGGAGTGCGCGGTTGAGCTGGGTGTGCAGGTGCAGCAGCGGCTTGCGGAGCCGGTCGAGGCCCGTGATCCACATCTTCGCCGGGGAGAAGGTGTGCATCCAGGCGATGACGCCCACGCAGTCCGGGTCGGCGTCGGCGTCGGCGAGCTCGGCGCGGATCGCCGACGCGTCGGTGAGGACGGGGCGCGCCACCACCCGGGCCCCCAGCTCCGAGGGCCCGGGGAGCAGTTCGGCGACCGCCCGGGACTGCTCGGACACCTGGTCCAGCACCTCCCGTCCGTAGAGGTGCTGACTTCCGGTCAGGAACCGGACCGTCGGTGTCGCGGTGCGGTCGGCGGTGTCGGTACCCGTGGTCATGGCGCCTCCTCGGGGGCGTCGGACTGCCCGTAGACGTTCTGATAGCGCTCGTACAGCCGCGTCACCGCGGCCGGATCCAGCTCCCGGGGGTCGCCCAGCTGCCGCGCCAGGTGGACGGTGCGTGCGACGTCCTCCAGCATGACGGCCGACTTCACCGCGGCCGGCGCGTCCCGGCCGACGGTGAACGGCCCGTGGCCGCTCATCAGCACCGCCGTCGAGCGGCTGCCGCGAAGCGTCTCGACGATGCCTCGCCCGATGGAGTCGTCGCCGATCATGGCGAACGGCCCCACAGGCACCGGCCCGCCGAACTCGTCGGCCATCATCGTCAGCACACAGGGGATGGGCTCCCCCAGCGCCGACCACGCGGTCGCGTAGGGCGAGTGGGTGTGGACGACCCCGCCGACCTCCGGCATGTGCCGGTACACGTACGCGTGGGCGGCGGTGTCGGACGACGGGGCGAACTCGCCCTCCACCAGGCGGCCGTGCAGGTCGGTGACGACCATGGAGTCGGGACCGAGCTCCTCGTAGGACACCCCGGACGGTTTGATGACCATGAGGTCGGCGCCCGGCACCCTGGCCGAGACGTTGCCGGCGGTCCAGATGACCAGCTCGTACCGCGTCAGTTCCCGGTGCAGCGCCGCCACGGTCCTCCGCAGGGCCGTCACCGCCTCGGTGCGCGTCATGACGTCTCCCTCGTCTCTGCGGCGGAGCGGCGCAGCGCCCGCAGCGTGTGCATCACGTCGTTGCCACCGCGTCCGAACGTGTCGTGGAGGACGAGGTACTCCGCGTACAGCCGGTCGTAGACCGCGGTGGCGGCGGAGTCGGGGCGATGGACCGCCCGGTCGACAGCGCCCATGGCCCCGGCAGCCGCGCGGATGTCGGGATGGGCCCCGGCTGCCACCGCGGCGTGCAGGGCCGCGCCGAGCGCGGGCCCCTGCCCGGAGCGGATGACCGACAGCGGCATGCCGAGCACGTCGGCGTAGATCCTCATCAGCAGCGGGTTGCGCACGAGGCCGCCCGCCACGACGAGTTCGGTCACCGGCACCCCCGCCGCGGCGAACGCCTCGACGACGACGCGGGTACCGAACGCGGTCGCCTCCAGCAGCGCGCGGTAGACGTCCTCCGCCCGGGTCGCCAGCGTCTGCCCGAGGACCAGACCCGACAGCTCGTGGTCCACCAGGACCGACCGGTTGCCGTTGTGCCAGTCCAGCGCCAACAGGCCGTGCTCGCCCACCTGCTGGGCCGCCGCCAGCTCGGAGAGCAGTTCGTGGACGGAGACCCCGGCGGCGCGGGCCCGGTCGTGGTACTCGGGCGGCACCTGGTTCTCCACGTACCACGCGAAGATGTCGCCCACGCCGCTCTGGCCCGCCTCGTAGCCCCAGAGGCCGGGCACGATCCCGCCCTCGACGACCCCGCACATGCCCGGCACCTCGGCCAGGTGCTCGGCGCTCATCACGTGGCAGGTGGAGGTGCCCATGATGGCGACCATCTGCCCCGGCGCCACGGCTCCGGCCGCCGGGGCGGTCACGTGGGCGTCGACGTTCCCCACGCAGACCGCCACCCCCTCGGGCAGCCCCGTCCACCGGGCTGCACGGGCTCCCAGGCCGCCCGCACGGTCCCCGAGGCGGCCGACCGGCTGCTCCAGCTTGTCGGGCACGAAGGAGCCGAACGCGGGGTGGAGTTCGGTGAGGAACCCGGGGTCGGGGTACGCGCCGTCCTGGAGGATGCCCTTGTAGCCGGCGCTGCACGCGTTGCGGACGTGGACGCCGGTCAACTCCCACACGATCCAGTCGGCGGCCTCCACCCAGCACTCGGTCGCCGCGTAGACCTCCGGGTCCTCCTCCAGGATCTGCAGGGCCTTGGCGAACTCCCACTCGGAGGAGATGAGTCCGCCGTAGCGGGCGAGCCATCGCTCGCTACGAGCGCGCGCCAGGGAGTTGATCCGATCGGCCTGGCCCTGCGCGGCGTGGTGCTTCCACAACTTGGCGTATGCGTGCGGGCGTTCGGCCAGCCAGGGCAGCTCGCAGAGCGGTGTTCCGGCGGCAGTGGTCGGCACCATGGTGCAGGCGGTGAACGCGGTGCCCAGACCGACGACGTCGGCCGGGTCCGCCCCCGCGTCGGCGAGCGCGGCCGGGACGGCGCGGCGCAGGACCTCGCGGTAGTCGTCGGGCACCTGCAACGCCCAGTCCGGCGGGAGCCGCCCGCCGCCCGCCTCGGCGGGCAGCGCCTCGTCGAGCACGCCGTGCCGGTAGGTGTGGACCGCCGTCCCGAGCTCCGCCCCGTCGCGGACGCGCACCACCACCGCCCGTCCCGACAGCGTGCCGAAGTCGACACCGACGACCAGCGCTTCGGACGTCCGCGTCATGGCCCCACCTCCGTGAGTTCAGCTGCATCGAGCATTCGAGCAGGGATTGTTATCGCTAACATCACGGACGTCAAGGGGTGGCACACGCACCGTGAGCGAAGCGGTCCGGATCGGGGGTGTGCGAGGACGCGACGGGTCGGCTCAGCGCGGGGGAGGTGCGACGCTCGCGCGTTCCACCAGCGCCGGGGTGATCGTCCGGCTGGGCGCCCCGTCGCCCCGGCCGGCCATCCGGTCCAGCAGCAGCGCCAGGGTCTGCTCCGCCACCGCGTCGAAATCGGGGCGCACCGTCGTCAGGGGCGGGATGAAGAACGGGGCCTCCGGAACGTCGTCGAACCCCACCACGCTGACGTCATCCGGGACCCGTCGACCGCGTTCGGCGAGCGCGCGCAGCACCCCCAGCGCCTGGTGGTCGTTGGCGGCGAACACCGCCGTCACCTCCGGCATCCGCGCCAGCAGCTGCCCCGCACGGTAGCCGGAGGCCGCGCTCCAGTCCCCGGTGCTCACCGGCGGGACCTCGGCCCCGGCCTCGCGCAGTGCCCGCTGCCAGCCGCGCACCCGCCCCGCCGCGTCGAACCAGTCCTCGGGGCCGGAGACGTGCCAGACGGTCCGATGGCCGGCAGCCAGCAGGTGCGCGGTGGCGGCGTACGCCCCCGCCTCCTGGTCGACCGTCACCAGCGCCGCGCCGCGGCGCCCCGGGTCGCCGTCCACCGCCACCAGCGGTACGTCACCCGGCACCTCCGACAGCGCCTCGTCGGCCGGTCCGGTCGGCGCTATCACCACGATGCCCGCGACCCGCTGGTCGCGGTGGTGCTCCACCGCGGCGGTGATCGACGAGCGGTCGAGCTCCCGCACGCGCCGCACGCTCACCACGAACCCGCGCGCCGCCGCGGCCAGCTCGAAGGAGGCCAGCAGCGAGGACGGTCCGTAGAGCGTGGAGTTCTGCGTCACCACACCGATCAGCTGCGACCGGCCGGTCACCAGGGTCCGCGCGGCACGGTTGGGGCGGTAGCCCAGCTCCTGGATGGCGGCGCGCACCCGGAGCATCGTCTGCCGGCGCACGTTGGGGTGGCCGTTGAGGACCCGGGAGACCGTCTGGTGCGAGACCCCGGCGAGCTTGGCGACATCACTCATCGCCGGTTCCCTGGGCGCCCGCACGGGCGCCGCGGCCTCCTCCACCGGATCTCCCCCTCGCCGTCGGCCGCCATCCGGCCCGCTCCGGCGCGTCGCAGGTCACGTCGGGCGCCGGGCCCGCACCAGGCTACTCGGTTCACGCCGTCGCGACCCGCCGCCCGCCGCGCGGCCCCGGGAGGTGCCGGGGCCGCGCGGTCGCCTCACGACCCGGCCCGCCGCTTGTTCCACACGTCGAAGCCGACGGCCGCCAGCAGCACCAGCCCCTTGATCACCTGTTGGACGTCGGTCCCGATGCCGACGAGCGACATCCCGTTGTTGAGCACGCCCAGCACCAGCCCACCGATGACGGCCCCGAGCACCTTCCCGACGCCGCCGCTCATCGAGGCACCCCCGATGAAGGCGGCGGCGATGGCCTCCAGCTCGAACATCAACCCCGCCTGCGGCGTGGCCGCGTTCAGCCGGGCTGCGTAGAGGCAGCCCGCCAGGGCGGCCAGCATGCCCATGATGACGAACACCGAGAAGGTGACCCGCTTGTCCTTCACCCCCGACAGCTTCGCCGCCGCCTTGTTCCCGCCCAGGGCGTAGACGTGCCGGCCGAAGACCGAGTTGCGCATGATGTAGCCCAGTGCGATGAGCAGCGCGCAGAGGATCAGCAGCACCAGCGGCACGCCGTGGTAGCTGGCCAGGGTCAGCGTTACCGCCACCACCGCCAGCACGATCGCTGAGCACTTCAGCACCCACAGGTTGAACGGCAGCGGGTCCAGGTCGAAGGACAGCTGCCGCCGGCGGTCGCGCCACTGCTGCAGCACGAGGACCACCGCGACGACCAGTCCGATCACCAGCGTCGGGTTGTGGTACTGCGTGTACGGGCCCGCCTCGGGGATGAACCCCTGCGCCATCTGCTGGAACCCCGACGGGAACGGGCTGACCGACTGGCCCTCCAGCACGATCTGGGTGGCGCCCCGGAAGAGCAGCATGCCCGCGAGGGTGACGATGAAGGACGGGATCCCGACGTAGGCGATCCAGAACCCCTGCCAGGCACCCGCGAGCGCACCGATGAGCAGCGCCAGGACCAGCGCCAGCACCCACGGCACGTCGTGGCGCACCATCATCACCGCGGCGATCGCCCCGACGAAGGCCGCCAGCGACCCCACGGAGAGGTCGATGTGCCCGCAGATGATCACCATCATCATCCCCATCGCGAGGATGAGGATGTAACTGTTCTGCTGGATCAGGTTGGAGACGTTGTTCGGCAGCAGCAGCGTCCCGCCGGTCCAGATCTGGAACAGCAGGACGATCGCGGCCAGCGCGATGAGCATCCCGTACTGCCGCATGTTGTTGCGCGCCGCGTCACGCAGCACGTCGAGCGAGGAGCGCCCGGAGCCCGGCTTCTCGCCGTTGCGCGTCGTCGTCGGAGTTGTCATGTGGGGTGCCTCAGTTCCTGTCCTGGGTCATGTGGCGCATCAGCACTTCCTGGGTGGCGTCCTCGCGGGACACCTCGCCGGTGATCCGGCCGGCGGCCATCGCGTAGACGCGGTCGCACATCCCGAGGAGTTCCGGCAGCTCGGAGGAGATGAGGAGGACGGCCTTCCCCTGCGCTGCCAGCTCGCGGACGACGGTGTAGATCTCCGCCTTGGCGCCGATGTCGATCCCCCGGGTGGGTTCGTCGAGGATCAGCACCTCGGGATCGGTGTTGATCCACTTGCTGAGGACGACCTTCTGCTGGTTGCCGCCGCTCAGTCGCTCCACCGGCTCCAGCACGGACGGCGTCTTGATCCGCATCGAGCGCCGGTACCGCTCGGCCAGCCCGCGCTCCTCGTGCTCGTCCACGACCCCGCGGCGTGCCATCGAGGTCAGCGAGGTCAGCGAGATGTTGCGGTGGACGGTGTCGATCAGGTTGAGGCCGTAGGTCTTGCGGTCCTCGGTGACGTAGGCGATCCCGCGGGCCACCGCCTCCGGAACGGTGCGGGTGCTCACCTCCCGTCCGTCCACCGCGACCGTGCCTGCCTCCTGGATGCCGTAGCTGCGCCCGAAGACGCTCATCGCCAACTCGGTCCGGCCCGCCCCCATCAGCCCGGCGAGGCCGACGATCTCACCGTGGCGGACGGTCAGCGAGACGTCGTCCACCACCTTCCGCTGCTGGTCGATCGGGTGCCGCACCGTCCAGCCGGAGATCGCCAGCGCCGTCCGCCCGGCGTTCTCCCCCGCGTACGCGACGGGCTCGGGGAAGCGGTGGTCGAGGTCGCGCCCCACCATGCCGCGGATGATCCGGTCCTCCTCGATCTCCGGCGCCGCCCCCGGCGCGGTGCGCACGGTCAGCGTCTCCACGGTGCGCCCGTCCCGCAGGATGGTGACCGTGTCGGCGATCCGGCGGATCTCCTCCAGCTTGTGGGAGATCACGATGCAGGCGATCCCCTGCGCACGCAGCCCGCCGATCAGCTCCAGCAGGTGGGCGCTGTCCTCATCGTTCAGCGCGGCGGTCGGCTCGTCGAGAATCAGCAGGCGGACCTCCTTGGAGAGCGCCTTCGCGATCTCCACCAGCTGCTGCTTGCCGATCCCGATGTCGGCGACCCGCGTCTGCGGTTGTTCCGGCAACCCGACGCGGTCCAGCAGCTCGGCGGCGTGGCGCATGGTGCGGCCCCAGTCGACGAGGCCGCGGCGGGCGTGCTCATTGCCGAGGAAGATGTTCTCCGCCAGCGACAGGTGCGGCACCAGCGCCAGCTCCTGATGGATGATCACCACGCCCTGCCGCTCGCTGGCCCGGACGTTGCGGAACGCGACCTCCTCGCCGCCCAGCTCGATCCGCCCCTCCCAGCTCCCCGGCGGGTGCACGCCGCTGACGACCTTCATCAGCGTGGACTTGCCGGCGCCGTTCTCGCCGCAGATCGCGTGCACCTCGCCCGCCGCGACCGTCAGGTCCACCCCGTCCAGCGCGCGCACCCCGGAGAAGTCCTTGACGATGCCCCGCATCGTCAGCACCGGGGCGGTCACGACAGCTGCTCCGCGGTGTAGTAGCCCTCGTCCACCAGCAGGTCGGTGTTGTCGGCGTCCACGCTGACCGGGTCCAACAGGTAGGCGGGCACGACCTTCTCACCGTTGTCGTAGTCGGTGGTGTTGTTGTACTCGGGCTCCTCGTCGTTGAGCAGCGCGTCACCCATCAGCACCGCCTGCTCGGCGAGCTTGCGGGTGTCCTTGAAGACGGTCTGCTGCTGGGCGCCGGCGATGATCGACTTGATGGAGGCCAGCTCGGCGTCCTGCCCGGTCACCACCGGGTACGGGCGGGCCTCGGAGCCGTAGCCGGCGCTGCGCAGCGCGGAGATGATGCCGATCGACATGCCGTCGTACGGCGAGAGCACGGCGTCGAGCGTGGTGGAGCCGTAGTGGCGACTGATCAGGTCGTCCATCCGCTTCTGGGCGGTGCCGCCGTCCCACTGCTGCGTGGTGGCCTGGTTCATGCGGGTCTGGCCGCTGAGCACCTCCAGCCGGCCGTCCTCGAAGTAGGGCTCGAGCACGGCCATCGCGCCGTCCCAGAAGTACGTGGTGTTGTTGTCGTCGCTGGATCCCGCGAACAGCTCGATCGTCCGAGGGGCGTCGTCGTCCTCCTCGTCCAGACCCAGCGACTCCACCAGGTAGGTGGCCTGCAGACGTCCGACGCGCTCGTTGTCGAACGAGGCGTAGGAGTCGACGTTCTCGGTTCCCAGGATCAGCCGGTCGTAGGAGATGACGCGGGTGCCCGCGTCGCTGGCCCGCTGCAGCACGTCCGTCAGGGCGGAGCCGTCGATGGCGGCCACCACCAGCAGCTGGTGGCCCTTGGTGATCATGTTCTCGATCTGGGCGACCTGGTTCTCCACCTTGTTGTCGCCGTACTGGAGGTCGGTCTCGTACCCGGCGGCCTCGAACTGCTCCGCCATGTTGGAGCCGTCCATGATCCAGCGCTCCGAGGACTTGGTGGGCATCGCGAGACCCACGGTGGAGCCCTTGCCCGCATCGGGTACGTAGCGGCTGCCGCCGCGGGCCTCCTGGCCGCAGGCGGCGAGGAGGCCGACGAGCGCCGCCGCGGTGACCACGGCGAGCGTCGGGGTGTAAGGGGTGCGCGTGCTGGACGGGGTGGACCTGACGGTCGCGGCGGGCGAGGTGCACGCGATCTGCGGCGAGAACGGCGCCGGCAAGTCCCCGCTGATGAAGGTCG
>NZ_JAAVJB010000091.1 GCF_012034385.1 Streptomyces spiramenti | reverse complement strand
GACGACCACCCGCCCGCCCCCACCGGACCGCCGGTCGGGGCCCAGCGCGGCCACCACCAGGCGACCGCGCCCCCTCCCGCAGGCCCACCGGTCGGCCCGGCGCCCCCTCCCGCCGGGCCTCCGTTCGGCCCGGCGCCGGCTCCTACCGGGCCTCCGTTCGGCCAGGCACCTCCACCTGCCGGGCCTCCGGTGGGTCGGGCCCCGGCTTCCGCCGGGCCTCCGTTCGGCCAGGCACCTCCACCTGCCGGGCCTCCGGTGGGTCGGGCCCCGGCTTCCGCCGGGCCTCCGGCCACCGAGCAGCCCCGTCGCCGGCCCGATCCCGAACGGTGGTACCAGCCCGGACAATCGGCGCCCGCGCAGGCGCCGCCCCCCTCCGGCACTGCCGCCCGTCACGCCGCCGTGCCCGACGGACCGCCGTCGACCGCCGCCGGGCCGTCCCGCGCCGGCCCCTCGCGGGCCGCGGTGCGCGGCACGGGTACCGCCCGGTTCCTCGCCGGCGCGGCCCGCGCCAACGCCGTCACCGGCATGAACACCCTCCGGGTGGAGCCCCGTCGCGCCGCTGACCGAGCCTCCGCCGCAGGTGATCCACCTCCGTTCCAACGCGTCGCAGCCCTGCCGCAGGTGGCACCCGACCACGCGCCCGTCGTCCGCCGCTGACCCGGCCCGACCCGCCCGAGACGAGTGGCATCGTCCGACTCCCGGTGCGGGCGGTCGAGTTCACGGCACGACCACGACCCCCGGCTGACCAACTGCACGGTGCCGCCACGGATGTGGCTGAATCGGAGCCGTGTGGGCCGACCGTGGGGATCGCCGACCCGTGCGCCGAGGCGCGATGCCGGCGCGGTGCGCCGCCGTGGCGGCGCGGGCGCACGGCCCGGCCCGCGGGGCGCATCCGGGCGACAAGCTGGTCGTACCACCCACCGGGGCGGCAATCGCGCCGGAACCGGACGCCCACAGGACCCGTCGCATCGCGACCACGACTGCTCACGGCGCCCGCGCACGCCGCGCACGGTGTGTGGAGACGGTCTCGCGGACCGGTCAATCCGGTCAGCTTCGACTCGGTCCCACGCCAAGAGCGCTAACGTCGTGTGAGGAGGTAATAGACTCGCTGCCGTTGAGGGGACGCGGACGATGAGCTACGGCGACGACTACGACGATGCGAGCGAGCGCGGAATCCCCTCGCAGACACGCACTCACTACCCGGACGAAGAGCCGGGTGACCGGGCGCGCCGAGGCGGTCCGACGCCCCGCCGGAACCTCACCACCATCGTCGGCGTCTTCCTGATCCTGATCGCCGCCATCGTCTTCGCCAACCGAGCGGGAGACGACGGCGCCACGGGCGGGGCAGCCGACGGCGACTCCTCCCGCAACCCGGGCCCCGCACCGACCGCCCCCAGTGGCGAGAGCCCCGTCGATTCCGCGGCGGACGGCATACCGAGCGGCTTCCCGCAGACCCAACAGGGAGCGGAGAGCGCCGCCGCCAACTACGCCGTCGCCCTCGGCGGTGAAGGCATGTTCGCCACCGACACGCGGCACAGCATCGTGGACGCGTTGTACGAACCGGATGCCGCGGAGCGACTCAAAGCCGCCCAGGACAGCGCGTACTCACAAGGCTTCCTGGAGCGACTCGGCCTGGACGGCAACGGGCAGGCCCCCGCCGGTATGACCTTCGTTTCCCGGACGGTGCCCGTCGGTACCACCGCGGTGGCATACGACGACGAGACCGCCACGGTCGAGGTCTGGTACACCGCACTCATCGGCATGGCGGGCGAGGGCTCCCGAGACCCGATCCGTACCGACTGGAAGACATGGACCTTCGACCTGTCGTGGACGGGCGAGGACTGGCAGGTCGTAGCCGACTCGCAGGTGGAGGGCCCCGCGCCCGTCCCCGGTGACCTGCGGGCGTCACCGGCCGACGAGATCGCCGATGCGGTGGGCGAGTTTGGGGGCTTCACCTATGCACGCTGACAACGCCCGGCGGCTGCGCACGGTCTCCTGGCTCTCCGGCGGCCTCCTCCTTGCCGGAGCGGCCACCGCCACGCGCGCCGTCGCTCAGGACGAGGAGACGGACGAGAACTGCGAACTCCTCAGTGGCCCGGCACTCGACTACTGCCTCGACGGTGACGGCGCGGGCGGAAGTGTGCAGACCCCGCGGCTCGACACCACGCTCGACCCGCTGGCGACACTCGCGCAGGGCTGCGCCGAGGCCGCGGGGTGGGTGGTGGACCAACTCTCGCGCGCCGTCAGCAACACCACCAACGTCGACTTCACCAACCCCGCCTTCCTCCGCCAGTACGCGGTGGTCTTCGCGGCCTCCACCGTCCTGACCCTGACGCTTTGGCTGCTCGCCGTCACCAAGCGGGCCGTGCGCGGCGTGCCGCTCACCACGGCGATCTCCGAGGCGGTCGGCTACCTCTGGCTGACGGTCATGGCCTCGGCGTTCACCCCGTTGATCCTCTACGTCATCGTTGCCGCGACCGACGGCGTCACCGAGGTGATCGCCTCCGGTGCGGGCGACAACTCCGACGCGTTCTTCGGCCAGTTCTCCGCCGCGCTCGAATCGGGCGAGGACATCGGCGGCGGCCCGATCATGCTGATCGTGGTCTCCTTGATCTCGATTCTCGCCGCAGGCGTGCTCTGGCTCGAACTCGTGATTCGAGCAGCGCTGTTGTACGTCGGCGCGCTGCTCGGCACCGCCGTGTACGCGGGGCTGGTCGACAAGAACCTCTGGGGCCACGTCCGCCGTTGGGCCGGGATCATGCTGGCGGTCATCCTGGTGAAGCCGGTCATCGTGATCGTGCTGGGACTCGCCTCGGCGCTGTCCACCGCCGAGGGGCCGACCGCGTTCTCCGCGGTCGTCTCCGGGCTCGCCATCATCATCCTCGCGATCTTCGCTTCGGCGATGATCTACCGCTTCGTTCCCGGCTTCGGCGACGACATCGTCAGCCACCGCTCGATGCGGCGCGACACCTCCAACCGCGCGGCGAGCGCGGCGATCGCCACCCCGGCGACCGTGCTGCGCCAGGGCATGGGGGCCCACGGCGCCCGCGGTGGCGGGGGCGGCGGGGGACAGTCCGGCGGGCAGGCGTCCGGCGGAGGGGCGCGGCCCACCAACCCGATGGCGGGCGGGATGGCCGCCCACGGTTCCCGCGGTGGGGGGGGCGGCGGCCGGTCCGGCGGCGACACCCGGCAGGGGGGTGACCGGTGACCGCGCCCCCGGTGTCGTTCCCCCGGCGACGCACCTACCTCATCGGCCGCGCCCGCCCCCATGCCATCATCGGCAAGAACCGGGAGACGGGCGAGCTCGCGCTCATCCTCCTCGGGGCCTTCCTGGGCATGATGAGCGGCATTCTGATCCCCGCGCTGATGCCCCGCCTGTTCGCTCTGGTGGGGTTCCCGGCGCTCGCACTGGCGGCGGTGTTCGTGCCGTACAACGGCCGTACGTTCTACAAGTGGTTCGAGATCAACCGGACGTTCCGGCGTACCCAGCGCCGCGGCGCGAGGTACCGGTCGTCCGCCGCCGAGGCGGGCATCTCGCTCGACGGCCGCGAGGTCGCCGTCGGAGCCCCGCCCGGGGTCGGCCGGGTCAGCTGGCTGGCCGCGCCGTTCGGCCCGGACGAGATCGCCGTGCTCCTTCACGCGGACCGCCGCACCGTGACCGCCGCCATCGAGATCGAGGGCCCCGGGGTCGGCCTGCGCGACAGCGAGGACCAGGAGGCGCTGGTCGACCGGTTCGGCACCCTCCTCAAGCACGTCGCCAACGGCGACGGGTTCGTGACCCGGCTCCAGATGCTGGCCCGCACCCTGCCCGCCGACCCCGACGCGCACGCCCACGACGTCTCCGAGCGCGGCGACTTCACCGCACCGAACTGGCTCCAGAACTCGTACGACCAACTTCAGTCGATGGTCTCCACCTCCAGCGAGCAGCACCGCGCCTACCTGGTCGCCTGCATGCGCCACAACGGGGACCTGGCCCACGAGGCCGCGACCATCGCCCGCGCCTCGCGCGCCGCCTCTCGCAGCGGCCGGGGCACACGCATGACGCAGGACGAGGCACTCGCCGTCGTCATGGCCCGCGAACTCACCGACATCTGCGCTCGGTTGGCCGAGGCGGACATCCGGGTGCGGCAGCCCCTCGGGGAGGCGCGGCTCTCCTCGCTGATCCACTCGATGTACGACCCGGACCACCCGATCGACCACATCCAGGCCATGTCGCAACGCAACGCCTGGCCGGCCGAACTCGACGCCAGGGAAGCGACGTTCCTGCGCGCCAAGACCCGCGAGTCGGTGACCCGGGCGCCCTGGTGCCACGCCACCGCCTGGGTCAAGGAATGGCCGCTGACACCCGTGGGCGTCAACTTCCTCGCGCCGCTGCTGGTCCACACGCCCGACGTCATCCGGACCGTCGCCGTCTGCATGGACCTGGAGCCCACCGACGTCGCCATCGAACGGATGCTGACGGAGAAGACCAACGACGAGGCGGAAGCAGCACGCGCGGCGAAGATGAACCGCACCGTCGACCCCCGTGACGTCGCCGCGCACAGCCGCGTCGACCAGCGCGGTGACGACCTCGCCTCCGGGGCCGCCGGCGTCAACATCGTGGGATACCTGACGGTCTCCTCGCCCAACCCCGAGGCGCTCGCTCGCGACAAGCGCACCATCCGCGCCTCGGCCGGCAAGTCCTACCTCAAGCTGGAGTGGTGCGACCGCGAGCACCACCGGGCGTTCGTCAACACCCTGCCGTTCGCGACGGGAATCCGGTGACGGGCCGCCCACGACCCGGCGCCGCACCGGGCGAAACCTTCCGCCGCGTACCCCCGCGCACCGCACCGCACCCCGGTCGGGCCGCGCCACCACGGACCCCAGGCGAGGAGGTACCCCCGTGCTGCCCCGTGACCCCATGTCGGCCCTCACCGACGCGTTCACCGGCATGCTGTTCGGGAAGGCCGAGACGACACGGCTGCCGGTCCGCACCTCCACCGGTCAGGCCCAGGCCGTCTACCTGCCGACGGCCGCGCCGGGCCTCGGCGACTCCGGCGTGATCATCGGCCGCGAGGTCTACAGCGGCAAGGGCTACATCTACGACCCGTTCCAGCTCTACGGTCAGCAACTCCCCGCCCCCCACTGGCTGGTGCTGGGCGAGTCCGGCAACGGCAAGTCCGCGCTGGAGAAGACCTACGTCCTGCGCCAACTGCGGTTCCGCGACCGCCAGGTCGTCGTTCTCGACGCCCAGGGCGAGGACGGCGTCGGCGAGTGGAACCTCATCGCCGAGGCACTCGGCATCACCCCCATCCGGCTCGACCCGATGGCTGCGCTCGAACAGTCCATCCGGCTCAACCCGCTCGACCCGGCGATCACCGCGACCGGTCAGCTCGCCCTGCTGCGGACGATCATCGAGGTGGCGATGGGCCGTGGCCTCAACGAGCGCTCCGGGTTCGCCCTGAAGGTCGCCCACGCCCACGTGGTGGAGACCGTCACGCACGACTCCGCGGGGCGCCAGCCGATCCTCTCCGACATCGTGGAACGGCTCCGCCATCCCCGGCCGGAGTCCGCGCACGCGATGAACGTCGCGCCGGAGGACGTCCGCGCCTGGGGGCTGGACGTCGCCCTCGTCCTCGACCGGCTGGTCGACGGCGACCTGCGCGGCATGTTCGACGGCCCCACCACCGTCGGCATCGACCTCGACGCACCGCTCACCGTGTTCGACCTCTCCCACATCGACCGCAACTCCATCGCCATGCCGATCCTGATGGCGATGGTCGGCGTGTGGCTGGAGCACACCTGGATCAGGCCCGACCGCAAGAAGCGGATCTTCCTCGTCGAAGAGGCCTGGCACATCATCAACTCGCCCTTCGTCGCACAGCTCTTCCAGCGGCTGCTGAAGTTCGGCCGCCGGCTCGGCCTGTCCTTCGTCGCGGTCGTCCACCACCTCTCCGACGTCGTCGACGGCGCGGCGGCCAAGGAGGCCGCCGCCATCCTGAAGATGGCCTCCACCCGCACCGTGTACGCGCAGAAATCCGACGAGGCCCGCGCGACCGGCCAGGTGCTGGGGCTGCCCCGCTGGGCCGTGGAGATCATCCCCACCCTCACCCCCGGCATGGCGGTATGGGACGTCAACGGCAACGTGCAGGTGGTCAAGCACCTCGTGACGGAGGCCGAGCGGCCCCTCGTCTTCACCGACCGCGCCATGACCGAGGGCTCCCCGCGTGTTCCCGCCGAGCTGGAGGAGGAACTGCCCCCGCTGGCGCTGGACGCGGGCCCGGTGTCGTTCGACAAGCGGTACACGCGGTGACCGTGGGAGGACCCGGCCGATGAGCCACCCGCAGAGCGGCCCCGACCCCTACGGGCCCGCCGATCCCTACGGCCCGGACGGGTACCGACCGCCCGCCGACCGCTACGGCTCCGGCGGCGCGCCGACCGGACGGCGGGGCGGCGGCGTCCCCGACGCCGCCATCGTCGGCTCCCTGGCGCTCGCCATCTCCGTCACCCTCCTCGTCTGGTCATCCACCGGCCTCGGCGGCCTGCTGCGTGCCGGTAGTTGGCCGGAGGGCGTCACCTTCACCAGTACCGCGGGCGCACTGCGTTCCCTCCTCACCGCTCCCGCCGACATCACCGCCGCCTGGCCGCAGGCCGACGCGACGGCGCTTCCCCCCGGCGGGGTCTTCTGGCTCATCTTCGCCGCCCAACTCGTCGTGGTCGGCGGGACGGTGCTCTGGTGCGCCGTCAGGATCGGCACCCGCCGGGCGCGACGCGCCGAAGGTCCCGGCCCGGGACGCCGCCCCGGCGGGGCGCGCAAGGCACCCAACGCTCCCGACCGCGGTTACCCGTACGCGGAGCACGGCCCCTCCGAGGGGAACGCCGGGTCGCCCGTCGGTGGTGTCGTCCCGACCGGGGCCGGGGCCGGGACCGCGACCTCCGACGCGTCGGACGCCGTGCTGACGGCCGGTCCCGCCGCCGTCGTCACCGACCCCGACGGCCGCCTCTACCGCGACACGGCCGCCCGGCGCTCCGACCACGGGCCGGTCCACCTCTACGACCCCGAACAGCTCACCGACACCCCCGTCCGGCTGCGGTGGGCGCCGCACCACGGCTGCGCGGACCACGTGGTGGCGCGGGCCCGCGCCACCGCGCTGCTGGCGCCGGTCCGCCCCTCCGCGCCCGTCTTCCAACTCGACGCGGAAACCGCCGAGACCGTCCTCCGCTGCTATCTCCACGCCGCCGCGCTCACCGGCGAACCGTTCACCACCGTCCACCGCTGGGCGCAGAGCAACTCCTCCGATCCCGCAGGCACCCTCCGCTCCCACCCCCGGGTGGCACCCGGCGCGTCCATGGAGCTGGAAGCCGCCCTCACCTCGCACCCGGAACGCCGCGACGCCGCCCTCGCCCTGATCAACCGGGCGCTCCACGGTCTGGAGGACCCGGCCGTCCGCCGGGCGTGCGCGCCCGGCAAGGCGGACGCGGCGGCGCTGGCCGAACTGCTGGAGACCGGCGGCACGCTGTACGTCGTCGGGCGCGGCCCCGCCACCCTGTCACTCCGCACCGCGCTGCTGCGAGCCGTCACCCCGCCCCTGACGCACGTGCCTGCCGGGCCGGCAGCCGTCGGGGGCCGCTGAGGCCCGTCCTCCGACGAACATCGACAGTCCGGCATCCCGGACGGCGCGGCGGTCCGGCGTCCCGGGTCGGCGCGGGCCCGGACCGCCCTGCCGGGCACGGCGCCACGGCGTCTCCCCGGGCGGCCGGGGGAGCACGTGTGGTCGGGGAGCGGCGGTCGGGCGCCGGTCGTGAGGCGCGTGTCGGGCGCCTGCGGCCGGCCGAGGGGGTCAGTCCTGAGCGGGGCGGGCGCGCACGTGCATGCGTTCCCCCTGGCGGCCGAACAGCCCGAGCAGCTCGACGGGGTGGTCGTCCGCGCTGCCGAACCAGTGCGGCAGACGGGTGTCGAACTCCGCCACCTCGCCCGCGCTCAGCACCAACTCCCGCTCACCCAGCAGCAGTCGCAACCGCCCGGCGAGAACGTAGATCCAGTCGTAGCCCTCGTGGGTCCGCTGCTCCGGGTTCTCCTCCCGTCCCCCGGCGATGATCATCTTGTACGCCTGCGGGGCGCCGGGTTGACGGGTCAAGGGCATGAAGGTGTGCGGCCCCATCTTCCGGGGACGCAACCGGACGCGCGGGTCCCCGGTCTCCGGAGCGCCGACCAGGTCGTCCAGGGCCACCCGGTGCGCACGGGCGATCGGCAGCAGTAGCTCCAGGGTGGCGCGGCGGCCACCCGACTCCAGCCGGGACAGCGTGCTCACGGAGATCCCGGTCGCCTCCGCCAGCGTGGCGAGGGTGACTTCGCGCTCCTCCCGCAGCTGCCGGAGCCGCGGGCCCACGCCCGCCAGGACGCGCCCGATCCCACCGTCGTCCCGGTCGTCCCGCCCGTAGGGGCCTTGGGATCCGCCCGGGGTCTGCCGCGTCCCGGAGCCCACCGGGGGCTCGGTGCTCTGGGAGGTCCCGGTGCCGCCCGGCGGCGGATCGTCTGTGCGGCGCGCGGAAGTGTTCATGCCCCCATGCCACCCGTTCCTCCCGAGAACGGCAACTCCTGTTGCCGATCCCGCCCGCGGCCCCGGCCGACCGGCCGGCGGTCGAGCCGCCCGGCGACCCGGTGCCGGCCGCCGTCCTACCGGCCCCGGAACTTCTCCCGCCACTCGGGAGCAGGGTCGCTCCCGGGAAACGTCCAGTACTCACGGCCCTCGGCGATGACGCCCCCGCGCACGGTCCAGAACGAGACCGCGCGGAAGGTGCCCACGCCCTCCTGCTCCACCTCGACCTCCGAGACCACCTGCCCGGTCTCGGCCACCACCCGCAGCACCCGGATCGACCAGCCCTCCGGGTACTCGCGGTTCACCCCGACGAAGTTCTCCCGACCCGCGAACACCTCACGCGACACCGGCCACTCCACCGTGACGTCCTCCGCCAACAGCTCGGCGACCCCGTCCCACTCACGCCGCTGCATCCGTTCCCACAGTTCTCGCACCACGTCCGCGTCCGTCACACCACGGAGCCTGCCACGAGCCACTGACAACCACCAGGAGCACCCGAGCACCCGCACGGGCGCCTGCGGACGGCGGCAGGGCCTCAGCCCGATCGGTCGGTCGCGCCGGTGGCGGAGCGTCGCGGGCCCCCTGCCGCTCCTTCGGCCGCTCCGCCGGGTGGTTCGGAGAGCGTCATCTCCACCGTCCGGCGTTCCGGGCACCGCGGGTCGGGAACCATCCTGCCGGTGGGGCGGAAGCCCAGGCGCCGGTAGAACCGGGCGGCGCGTGCGTTGTCCTCGTGCACGTCCAGCCGCACCTCGCGCCTGCCCGCCCATGCGACGGCGGCGGCCAGCAGGTCCTCGGCGACTCCGGTGCCGCGCTGGGCGGGCAGGAGGAACACCCCGACCACGTGGACGTGGCCGCCCTCGGTCAACAAGGCCGTGGCCATGCCGACCCAGTCGCCGTCGCTGCCGCGCTCGACGACGAACGTGGTGCGCAGCAGGTGCGAGGCGGCTCGCTGCCGCCAGCCTTCGGGCGAGCGGTCGAGCGCCTCCTGGATCGGCTCGAAGAAGGAGACGGGGGCGGCGGGATCCCGCAACGCGCTCAGCCGCAACTCCCGGTAGCGCTGCCAGTCGTCGCCCCGGCTCGCTCGCAGCTGGTACTCCATACGGTTGATGCTGTCAGCAGGCCGGACGGCCCGCAACGGCGACCCGCGCGGCATGGGGTGGGCGACGCCGTGCGCGGGTGCGGCGCCTGCTCACCCGCAGGGCTCACTCCTGCGGGTGAGCACGTTGTCCACAGTCGGTGAGTTGTCCACAGTTCTCCGGCCTCGGTCGCCTGATCAGCAGGGTTTGGGGTCTCATGGAGTCACCGCCGATCGTCCGGCGGCAGCCGGGCCCGAGTCGTCGGCAGCGGTGAGGTGCGGCCGGCAGGTGGCGTGAGGCGGGCGTGGTGGCGGGTGCGGGGCGGGGCGGTGACGGGTGGCCGTGATCGGGTTCGAGGTGCGGGGGAGAGGTGGCGGCGGGTGCGTGGGGTGTGCGGCTCGCCCCGCCCTCCGGTGAGGTGTGCGCGGTGGCCGGGTTCGAGCGCGTCGCGGTGTGGACGCCCCCTGGCGTGCGGTGGCTCCACGGGCTCGATTCCCATGATCCACAGGCCGCGCGGTGACGGGCGCCGGGTTTGCGGGAATTTGGGGGTGTGAACAAGTGCGTTATCCACAGGCGAACTGCTCGCCCTGTGGGTAACTCGACTTCCCGTCCGCGGAGTTGGGTCGCCGCGACGGGGCAGTGGTCGGGACCCGAAGCAGCCCGGCCGACGAGGGCAGCGAGGTCCGCGACGCGATCGGCTACGGACACTACGCAGGCGGACAACCGGGAGGGACCGGGGAGGGGAGGGGGAGGCCCCCCCCCGCGTGACCGGCTCTCTCCGTTGCGGTGGCAGCGGAGGCGGAAGCGGCAGGGGGCGCGGGTATCGCGACCCCTGCCCCGCCCCGGGCCGGTCGTCGGGGCACGGCGCCGCACGACACGGGCAGGGTCGGCGTCCACGTCTCCGGGGCCGAGACCCACGGCGTCGGTGGGCGGGTCACGCCTGACCGGGCTCACCGCCGTCGCAGGCCCGGGCCCTGGGCACGGTGCGGGCCCCCACCTGGTCCGGACCGCCGGCCGGACCCGCCCGGACACGGTGGGGGACCGCCCGGCCCGGCCTGCCCGGACCCGGCACCGGACCGCCCGGCCCCCGCCACGAAACGGCGCCGGACCGCCCGGCCTGGGCCAGGCCCTGGCCGACGTCCGTCAGGCGCTGGGCGCGACCTTGCTGAGGCCGTTGATCACGCGGTCCATGGCGTCGCCGCCGCGCGGATCGGTCAGGTTGGCCAGCATCTTGAGGGTGAACCGCATCAGCATCGGGTGGCTGAGGCCCCGGTCGGTGGCGAGCTTCATGACCTTCGGGTTGCCGATCAGCTTCACGAAGGCCCGGCCGAGCGTGTAGTAGCCCCCGTAGGTCTCCTGAAGCACCTTGGGATAGCTGCGCAGCGCGAGTTCCCGCTGCTCCGGCGTCCTGCGGGCGTGGGCCTGCGTGATGACCTCGGCGGCGATGGAGCCCGACTCCATGGCGTACGCGATGCCCTCGCCGTTGAACGGGTTGACCAGACCACCGGAGTCGCCGACGAGCATCAGCCCGCGGCTGTAGTGCGGTTTGCGGTTGAACGCCATCGGCAGCGCGGCGCCGCGGATCGGCCCGGTCATGTTCTCCGGCGTGTAGCCCCACTCCTCCGGCATGGAGGCGCACCAGGCCTTGAGGACCTCGCGCCAGTCCAGCTCGCGGAAGGCGTTGGAGCTGTTGAGGATGCCCAGCCCCACGTTGGAGGTGCCGTCGCCCATGCCGAAGATCCACCCGTAGCCGGGGAGCAGCCGCGGGTCGTCGCCGCGCCGGTCCCACAGCTCCAGCCAGGACTCCAGGTAGTCGTCGTCGTGGCGCGGCGAGGTGAAGTAGGTGCGGACGGCTACGCCCATCGGGCGGCGGTCGTCGCGGTGGAGCCCCATCGCGAGCGAGAGCCGGGAGGAGTTGCCGTCTGCGGCGATGACGACGGGGGCGCGGAAGGTGACGGGCCGCTTCTCCTCGCCGAGCTTGGCCGTCACGCCGGTCATCCGACCGGTGCGGTCGTCCAGGAGCGGCCCGGAGACGTTGCAGCGCTCGTGGAGCCGGGCGCCCGCCTTCTGGGCCTGGCGGGCGAGCTGCTCGTCGAAGTCGTCCCGCTTGCGGACCAGTCCGTAGTCCGGGTAGCTGGCAAGTTCGGGCCAGTCCAGCTGGATGCGCTGGCCGCCGCCGATGATGCGGAGCCCCTTGTTGCGCAGCCAGCCGGCCTCCTCGGAGATGTCGATGCCCATCGACACCAGCTGCTTGGTGGCGCGCGGCGTGAGGCCGTCGCCGCAGACCTTCTCGCGGGGGAAGGCGGTCTTCTCCAGGAGCAGGACGTCCAGCCCCGACCGGGCGAGGTGGTAGGCGGCGGCGGAGCCGCCGGGCCCCGCCCCGACGACGATCACGTCCGCGCGGTCCTCTGCGGTGTTGTCCGGCGCCGTGGTCGGCTCGGTCGGCTCGGTCACGTGCGGCTCTCCGATCGTTGCAGGGGGATGGTCCCCGAGTCTGAGTACGGACCGGACGTCCGGCCTTACGGCACGGCCGCCCGGCGCGGTCCCGGGCGGCGCCCGGGACCGCGGTGGTCAGGCCGCTTCGTCGGCCGCGGGCCGGTCGGCGGGTGCGGGCTTCACACCGCGGTGGAGGGTGACGATGCCGCCCGAGAGGTTGCGCCAGGCGACGGACGTCCAGCCGGCGCGCTGGAGGTCTCGGGCGAGCCCCGGCTGGTCCGGCCAGGAGCGGATGGACTCCGCCAGGTACACGTAGGCGTCGGGGCTGCTCGACACCTTGCGCGCCACCGGCGGCAGCGCCCGCATCAGGTACTCGCTGTATACGGTGCGGAGCGGGGCCCAAGTGGGGTGGGAGAACTCGCAGATCACGAGTCGCCCGCCGGGGCGGGTCACGCGCAGCATCTCACCGAGGGCGGCGTCGACGTCCTGCACGTTGCGCAGGCCGAAGGAGATGGTGACGGCGTCGAACACCCCGGCCGCGAACGGCAGTCTGGTGGCGTCCCCCGCCGTGAAGGGCATCCAGGGGACGCGGCGGCGGCCCTCGGCCAGCATGCCCTGGCTGAAGTCGCAGGGCACCGTGTAGGCGCCGGCGTCGGCGAACGGGAGGGACGAGGTTCCGGTGCCGGCCGCCAGGTCCAGCACCCGCTGTCCGGGGCGGGCGCCGACGGCGTCGGCCACCGCCTTGCGCCAGCGGCGGTTCTGGCCCAGGGCCAGCACGTCGTTGGTGAGGTCGTACTTCGCGGCCACCGCGTCGAACATGGCGGCGACCTCGCTCGGCTGCTTGTCCAGGGAAGCGCGGGTCACTCGGTCATTGTCGCGCGTCGGGCGGGCCGGTATGCGGCGGGGTGGCCGGGCGAGCCGCCACCAGCGGGGGCGCGCGGCCGACCTGCGCGTGCGCCCCTGGGCTCCGCCGGTGGGGGCGGCGGGGCGTGTGAGGTCGTCCCGTCCGATGCGCCGATGGTCATGTTGTAGCGTTCGTCCGCGTGCCGTCACGTCGTACGCCTGCCAGTGCCCGTCGCCTCGCCCGGCTCCGTCGGACGATTCTGGTGCTGTGCCTGCTGGTCGGGGCCTCCGTCGCGGTGATCGCGACCCGGGGTGCCGAGGACGTCGAGGTCGTCGACGACGCCCGGGGGCCGACGGGCGGGGAGGCGGACGACGAGGAGGACGAGCCGCTGGCCTCCGCCACGCAGCGCCCCTCGCCGCCGCCCATACCCGTGCCCGACTCGGGTCCCGGCACCTTCACCACCGCGGCGGCCGACGCCGCGCCGGTCGGGAACCCCGACGGCACGCTCTACCGGTACCGGGTCCAGGTGGAGGACGGCATCGAGCTCGACGCCGAGACCGCCGCGGCCGAGGTGCACGCGATCCTCGGCCACCAGCGAGGCTGGACCAACGACGGCGACAGCGCTTTTGAGCTGGTCGCGGACGACGAGACCGACCTCAACGTCATCATCGCCACCCCGGGAACGGTGGACGAGCTCTGCGGGCGCTGGGGACTGGACACCAAAGGTGAGGTCAACTGCCGCGTCGACGACGACGTGGTCGTCAACCTCCTCCGCTGGGTGGAGGGTTCGCCGCAGTTCGACGGACCGATCCGCGAGTACCGTGCGCTGGTCATCAACCACGAGGTCGGCCACCGCATCGGTCACGGACACTCGGGATGCCCGGGTGAGGGGATGCCGGCCCCCGCGATGATGCAGCAGATCAAGGGCCTCGACGGGTGCGTCGCGAACGCCTGGCCCTACGACGAGGACGGGGAGTACATCGACGGCCCCTGGGTGCCCTGACCGTCCTCTCCGCCCGACCGCCGTCCCGCCCACCGCACCGTCGGGTGCCGTCGGGCCGTCCCCGGGCACCGCACTCACCCCGCGGCGGCTCCGGGGCCGTCCCGCCCGACCACGCCGTCGGCCGCCCGGGACACCGGCGTTCAGGAAAGGTAGCGCTGGACCTCGGTCGCGGGCCGCACCCGCGCCTCGTCAGGGTTCTCGCCGAACTCGATCTTCGCCCGGCGCTGCCGCAGCAGGTCCCAGCACTGGTCCAGCTCCTGCTGGATTCCCGCCAGCCGCACGCGCTCCGCGTCGCCCTCACGGGTCGCATCGGTGAGCCGCTCCCGCAGCGTCCGTTCCGTGTCGACGAGTTCCCGGACGCGGGTGAGGATCTCACGCTGTCCGTCGTCGCTGCCCTGCTCGGCTTCCATCACCGCCACCTCCTCGCACCTCAGGCTAGGTGCCGCGCCCGACGGCCGCGATCGGGAGCGTGTGCGGGCGGGCGCTCACGGGCGGGCGCTCGCCGCCGAACCGAGCGGCGGCCGGTGGCGGACGGTCCGCAGGCACGGAGCGGCCCGCGCCCGTGCAACCGCACCGGATTCGTTGCCTCGCCGTGATGTCGCGATGTGCGTGCCTTGTTACCCTGCCGCGATGCGACGCCTCCGAGTCCTCCCCGCAGCCCTGCTCCTGGCCGCTCTCCCGCTGACCGCGTGCGGGTCGGGGGGTGACGACGACGAGACCGCCGACGCGGACCGCGCGGGCTCCGCCGACTCCGCGGACGAGCCGGACGGTTCCGACCACTCGGACGACGCCGACTCGGACGACGCCGACGCCGACGACGAGGACGGCGCCGACAGCGGGGGCACCGACGAGGGAGAGTCCGGCGGCGAGGACGACGGCGCCGGCAGCGACGACACCGACGACGCCGCTTCGTCCGGCGGCGGTTCGGGAGGCGGCAAGGGCCCGTCCGTCGAGGACGTCGCCGCCTCCTACGAGGACTGCTCCGACGTCGAGCCGCTGGTCGCGGACTTCGTGGGGAACCTGCCCCTGGAAGGCCGCACCAGTTCGGACGACGCCACCGTCTGCAACTGGGAGCGCGCCGACGTCAGCGACGTGGCGGACGTGGCCGCCTTCAGCGTCTCCATCGAACGCGGGCCGGGCGAGTCCACGCCGATCGACCTGTTCGCCGACGAGGACATGCTGGAGGTCGTCCCGGACCGCGCAGTGGAGGCCGCGGGCGGCGTCGCCTACGCCGTGGTGGTGGACACCGGCGGCGTCACCATGGTCGCCTCGACCGTCCAACTCCCCGATGTGCAGGTGACCACCGTCAGCAGCAGCGCCGGATCGCTGCCGGAGATGTCGGCCCAGGACGGCGTCGACATCTCCAAGAAGATCCTCGACATCGGCTGACCCGGAAGCGCCCCGCATCGGGGCGCGGCAGGGCGCCGTCAGGACGCCCCACCCGCCACCCGGCCGTCGCGACCGGACGCACCGCCGTCCCGTCGAACGCGCCGTCCGACCGGCCGGCAGTGGGGCTCATCGTGCCGTGGATCGGCCGCGGTGGTTCAGGTCGCCGACGTGCCGGCGGCCGTGGGGCGCGCGGCGATCCGCTGCCGAGCCGCCTCGTACAGCACCACGCTCGCGGCGTTCGCCGCGTTCAGCGAACTGGCCGAGCCGGTCATCGGGATCGACACCGCCTCGTCGCACAACTCGCGCCAGGCCGGGCTCAGGCCGGCGGTCTCGTTGCCGACGGCCAGCAGCACCGGGCGGGTCAGGTCGCAGGAGAAGACGTCGGTGTCGCCGTCCTCGTCCGTCCCGATCACGGTGACGGCGGTGCCCGCGGCGCGGGCCTGGTCCAGCCAGGCCGCGACCTCCCGGTGCCCCGGCGCCCGGACGGTCGGCAGCCCGAAGAGCGAACCCGTGCTCGCACGGACCGACTTGGGGTCGTAGACATCGGCCGCGTGACCGGTCACGACCACGCCGTGGGCGCCGAAGGAGTCGGCGGACCGGATGACGGAGCCGACGTTGCCGGGGCTGGTGGGCCGATCGAACGCCACCCCGAGGAACTCCGGGCCCACCGGGATGCGGGAGAAGTCGTCCGGCGGCATCTCGACCACGGCCAGCAGCTCGGTGCCGTCCTCCCGCTCCCCCAACTCGGCAAGCAGGTCGGGGGACATCGCCCAGCTCTCGGCCGGGGTCGAGGCCAGCAGGTCGCGGGCCCAGGCGGACAGCCGCCGGTCCGCGTCGTACACCAACGCCCGCACCGTCCAGCCCTGTTCGACGGCGAGCGTGACGGGGCGCACGCCGTGCACCAGGAACTCCCGCCCCCGGTGCCGCTTGGAGCGGTTGCCGAGCAGCGCCTGCCACTGCTGGAAGCGGGCGTTGCGGGTGGTGATGCGGCGTGGGGCCACGGTCGTCCTTGTCATCGGGGAGAGCCGCCGGGGCGGCGTACCGCCGCCGTCGGGCGGCGGCCACGCGGCTGCCGCCCGACGGCGCACCGGCCGGTGAGGCCGGTCGAGCGGGGGTCAGCCCGCGTCGATCAGCTTCAGCTCCGGGTGCGCGGTGCCGCCGTCGATCGCGGTGCTGGACAGGTGCGAGACGACGCGGTCGTCCACCGGGTCCTGCGCCGGGTCGTCGTGGACGACGAGGTGCTCGTAGGTGGTGGCCCGCTGCGCCGGGACCCGGCCCGCGGCGCGGATCAGGTGCAGCAGCTCCATGCGGTTGGAACGGTGCTTGGCACCCGCGGAGGAGACGACGTTCTCCTCCAGCATGACCGAGCCCAGGTCGTCGGCGCCGTAGTGCAGCGACAGCTGGCCGACCTCCTTGCCGGTGGTGAGCCAGGAGCCCTGGATGTGGGCGACGTTGTCGAAGAAGATCCGCGCGATGGCGATCATCCGCAGGTACTCGAAGAGCGTCGCCTGGGTCCGGCCGCGCAGCTTGTTGTTCTGCGGCTGGTACGTGTACGGGATGAAGGCGCGGAAGCCGCCGGTGCGGTCCTGCACGTCGCGGATCATCCGCAGGTGCTCGATGCGCTCGGCGTTGGTCTCGCCGGTGCCCATCAGCATGGTGGAGGTGGACTCCACCCCCATGGTGTGCGCCGCCTCCATGATCTCCAGCCAGCGCTCGCCCGACTCCTTGAGCGGGGCGATGGCCTTGCGCGGTCGCGCGGGCAGCAGCTCGGCGCCCGCCCCCGCGAAGGAGTCCAGCCCCGCCTCGTGGATGCGGCGGATCGCCTCCTGGGGCGTGACGTCGGAGATCCGCGCCATGTGCTCCACCTCGGAGGCCCCGAGCGAGTGGATCACCAGCTGCGGGAACGCCTCCTTGATGGCACGGAAGTGGCGCTCGTAGTACTCGACACCGAAGTCGGGGTGGTGGCCGCCCTGGAACATGATCTGGGTGCCGCCCAGCTCCACCGTCTCCGCGCAGCGCCGCAGGATGTCGTCGAGGTCCCGGACCCAGACGTCCTCGCTCTTGGGCGCGACGTAGAAGGCGCAGAACTTGCACGCCGTGACACAGGAGTTGGTGTAGTTGATGTTCCGCTCGATGATGTACGTGGCGATGTGCTCCGTGCCGGCGTAACGCCGGCGGCGCACCGCGTCGGCGGCGCGGCCGAGCGCGTGCAGCGGGGCGTGCCGGTACAGCTCCAGCGCTTCCTCGGCGCTGATCCGGCCGCCGTCGGCGGCACGGTCGAGCGTGGACTGGAGCTCGGCGCTGAAGGCCATGGTCGGTCCCCTCCGCGGGTTGCTGAAGACCGGACCAGCGTACGCCCCCGCCCCGGTGGCTCCGGCGTCAGCGTCGCCGGGGGCCGTCGCCGAGGCCGGCGCGGCACGGACCCGCTCCTGGAAAGGGACGGCCACCGGTGCCGCGCGCGGCCCGTCAGCTCTTGATCACGTGGGCTACGCCCGTGACGAACGCCTGGAAGCTGGTCGAGCTGTTCCTGGCTCCGTCCAGGTGCGGTCCCACGCGCTCAGCCCAGAGCGGCTTGGCGGCGACGCGGATACCGCCGGCCGCCAGGACCCGTTCGAAGGCGTCGGAGCACTTTCCGACGGCGGCGTCCGGATTGGTGCGGTACGTGCGCGGTGGCTGTTGTGCCACCTTGGGGGAGCCGAGTCGCACGGCTTCCCAGTCTCCGAAGCACCACGCTTCGAGCTCGCGGATCGCCACCCGGTTCAGCACGTTGAAAGGACGTCCGGCAGCCGCGTCGCGTCGCGGCACCAGGCCGGCGGCTCGTGCGTGGTCGTCGAGCCGGCGCTTGAGCTCTCCGCAGTCGTCGTCCTGGTCGACGAGCACGGCCACGCGGGGGTCGTCGCCCCGCTTCCGCGTGGCCGCGTATCCGCTCAGCCGCTGGGGGAGCTTCTTGAGCAGATCCGGCTTGCCACGAAAGGCGTGCAGGGCAACCGTTGCCCCGGCCTCGTCCGCCAGACCGGAGAGGAGCGGATGGAGGGCGTGCTTGGCCGACTGCTCCTCCACGAGCACTTCCCGTCTTACCCCTGTGCCTGTCGGGCGCCGACGCTACTGGCCTACGCGTGCGAGCGGGCCCTCGGCGCCCTCGCGGATGTCGGTGCTGAACTCCATCACGTCCTCCTGGCCGGTGCCGAGGAAGATCTGGAACGGCTCCTCCTCGCAGGTGCCCGCGGTGGACTCCTCGGGGACGACCTCCGCGTCGAGGACGATCTCGGTCTCCGTGACCCGGTCGAGGGTGAGCCGGTCCACACAGCTGCTGATGGGGATCAGCGGCGTGTGCACGAGCATGCCCACCACCTCGCCGGGGGAGCCGGGTTCGAGGGTGATGGTGATGGTCCCCGAGGGGAGGCCGCCCATGAACGTCGTCTCGCCCTCCCACACACCGGCGTGGACCTCGCGGACCGTGCCGTCGTGCCCCTCCGCCGGGTCGGCCGCCTCGCTGCCGTTGTCGGCGTTGTCGGCGTCGTCGGCCGGGTCCGGGACGGCGGAGGCGTCCGACGAGCCGTTCTCGTCGGAGCTGAGCAGCAGGTAGCCGCCGAACACCGCCCCGGCGGCCAGCACACCGGCCAGGGCACCGAGCAGCGGACCGCGCAGGCGGCGGGGCCCGCCGGTTCGGGTCGGGGACGTGGCGGTAGCCGCACCGGTGAGGGCACCCGGGTCGGCGGGCGCCCCCGGTGACCGGCTGTCGAGAGGGGGACCGGCGGGCGGACAGGGGCCCGCCACCGGCGCGGGACGGGCGTACCCGGCGGGGGTGTACGGGCCGTACGGCCCGCCCGGGGCGTCGGCCGGCCGGCCCGGCGGGCCGAACCCGCCCATCCTCGGGGCGGTCCCCGCGCCACCCC
>NZ_JAAVJB010000090.1 GCF_012034385.1 Streptomyces spiramenti | reverse complement strand
CGACCGCCCCGGGCGGTGACCCCGCCGCGCCGCCCGCCCGCGGCGCCCGTCCGCCCCCGCCCGTACGGCCCGCCGTGGCCGTCCGCTCCGCCGAGAGGAACCACCGTGACCACCACCGGACCGACCCCCGATGCCACCACCGCTGCGGCTTCCGCCGCGCCTGCCTCCGACGCACCGGACGGCGTCGAGCAGACCGAGACCGAGTTCTGGGACGCCCGCTACGCCGCCGAGGACCGCATCTGGAGCGGCAGGGTCAACGCCCCGCTCGTCGAGCACGCGGCGGCCCTCACCCCGGGCAGCGCACTGGACCTGGGGGCGGGCGAGGGTGGCGACGCGATCTGGCTCGCCGCCCGCGGCTGGCGGGTCACCGCGGTCGACATCTCCCGGGTGGCGCTGGAACGCGCCGCCGCCCTCGCCGCCGAACGCGGCGTCGCGGACCGGGTCGACTGGCAGTGCCACGACCTCGGCGCCACCTTCCCGCAGGGCGCATACGACCTCGTCTCCGCCCAGTTCCTCCACTCCTACGGACCGCTGCCGCGCGAGGCGGTGCTGCGCCGTGCTGTCGACGCCGTCAGTCCCGGCGGCACCCTGCTGGTGGTCGGCCACGCGGAGGTGCCCGGCGGACCGAAGGAGCACGACCACCAGGTCCACCTCCCCGGCGCCGCGGAGGTCCTGGAATCGCTGGAGCTGGGCGAGGAGTGGGAGGTCGAACTCTGCGCCGACCTCGACCGGGAGGGCACCCGGCCGGACGGTACCCCCCTCACCTTCCGGGACGCCGTCCTGCGCGCCCGCCGCGCCGGCTGACCCGGCCGCGCCGTGCGGTGCACCGCACGGCCGCTGCCCGGCGCGGCGCGGCGGGGCCCTCGCGCCGCGCCGCCGCGCGCCCAGGTCCTCTCCGGTGAACAGCGCCGCGGGCCAGGCGGGATCTACCGGACAGGACCTAACATGGCGACCATGCCCACCCGTGTCCTGCTCTTCAGCCGTACCACCGGCTACCGCCACGCCTCGATCCCGGCGGCGGTACGCGCGGTCTCCGAACTCGCCGCGGGGCAGGGCTGGTCGGTGACGACGACCGAGGACGCGACTGTGCTCACCCAGGGCCTCTCGGCTGGCGCGGAGCTGGTCGTCTTCCTCTCCACCAGCGGCGAGGTCCTCGACACGGCCGGGCGGGAGGCGCTGCGCGCCCACTGCGAGGCAGGGGGCGGATTCGCCGGAGTGCACGCGGCGACCACCACCGAGTACGACTGGCCCTGGTACGGGCGGCTCGTCGGTGCACGCTTCGACGGCCATCCCGAGATCCAGCCTGCCGTCGTCGAGGTCACCGATGCCGCACATCCCGCGGTGTCCCATCTGCCGCGGCGCTGGGAGTGGACCGACGAGTGGTACAACTTCCGCGACGGGCCGGGTGACGACGTCCGTGTCCTGGCGACCGTCGACGAGTCCACCTACCGCGGCGGGACGATGGGCGCGCGGCACCCGCTGGTGTGGTGCCACGAGCGGTGCGGTGGCCGGTCGTTCCAGACGGCTCTCGGCCACGGGGCGGAGCACTACGACCAGCCGGAGTTCCGCCGCCATCTGCTGGGCGGTCTCGCCTGGGCGGCGCGCCGCGAGGTGGCGCGGACCGTCGACCACTGACCCCGGTCGGCCGGCTCACCGGGGTCCGGTGGGCGCCGTCCTCCCGGGAGGCCGGTGCTACGGTCGCCGGGGCGCGACCGGACCGGGGGCCGACGGGCCCCGGCCGGGCGCCCCGCCGCGCCGCCGGGGCGCGGCGTCGACCCACCGGCAGGACGGGAACGCATGACGCGCGGCGCCACCAGGGCCTACATCGGCTCCTTCACCTCACAGGGCGGGCGGGGCATCACGGTCGCCGCCGTGGACCCGGCGGACGGGGCCCTCACTCCGCTGTCCGACCTCCGCCCCCTGGACAACTCCTCCTACCTGGCGCTGTCGGCGGACGGGCGGACCCTCTACGCGGCGGGCGAGACCGACCAGGGTGCGCTGGCCGCCCTCACCCTCGGCGACCCGGACAACCCGCGCCTCCTCGCCGAGCCGACACCCGCGGGCGGCGCCGGCTCCACCCATCTGGCGGTGGCTGCGCACCGCGTCTACCTGGCCAACTACACCTCGGGGTCGGTCAGCTCGGTCTCCCTCGCCGAGGACGGGACACCGCGGGGCGGCGCCGTGGTGACCCCGCACCGGGGAAGCGGACCGGTGACGGAACGCCAGGCCGGGCCGCACGCGCACGGCGTGGCGCTCTCGCCCGACGGGGCCTGGCTGCTCTGCGCCGACCTGGGCACCGACAGCGTGCTCGTCTACGCCCTCGACCCCGAGGACGGCACCCAGCGGCCCCACGGCAGCCTGAGCCTCCCGGCGGGTGACGGCCCCCGCCACCTCGCCTTCCACCCCGACGGCGGCAGCGTCCAGATCGTCAGCGAGCTGGACCCGCAGGTCACCACGTGTCGCTGGGACCCTGCCGAAGGGACCCTGGAGGTCACCGCGCGCACGCCGCTGCCGGGCCGCGCGTCGGCGGACGACCCCGACTACCCCTCCGGGCTGGGGCTCACCGCCGACGGCCGATGGCTCTACGTCGCGGTCCGCGGCGTGGACGAGGTCGCGGTCCTGGAGCTGGACGGCGATCGCGGGCCGCGCCTGCGAGCCTCCGTGGACTGTGGCGGTCACTGGCCCCGGGACCTCACCGTGAGCGGCGACGGGCGGCGGCTCTACGTCGCCAACGAGCGGTCCGGCGACGTCACCTGGTTCGCGATCGATCCGGCGGACGGGCTCCCCGCCCCCGTCGGGCGACTGGCCCTGCCAGCCCCGGCGTGCGTGGTGCTCCGCGGCTGAGCGCCCACGCGAGCGGCGGTACCCACGCGCACGGCGGTACCCACGCGAACGGCCGGCCCTCCGAGCGGGGGCCGGCCGTCGTTCCGATTGCGGTGGGCGTCAGTGCGCCGAAGCGGGCTGCGGCTGGATGCCGAGATGGCCGGTGTAGGCGGAGAGGACCAGCTTGCCGACGGACGGGTACGCGCCCAGCGGCTCCGCCATGGCGCACCCCGCCTCCTCGGCGGCGGCGGCCAGCAGACCCTCGGGCACCTCCGGACCGATCAGGCACGGCGCCAGCGCCAGCTGCTGCGAACCGGACTCCAGCAGCTGCCGGGCGGCGGCGGCGACCGAGCCCTCGGTGTCCAGACCTGCGGTCAGCACCGGGACGGCGAGCCGCGCCGAGAGCAGCATGCCCGTGATCCCGGCTGCCTGCACGGCCTCCTCACCACCCACGGTGACGAGGATGATCCCGTCCGCGGCGGTGGCGACGGTGAACAGCCGCGCCCGGTCGGCGCGGGCGAGGCCGGCCTCCGAGAGGCGGACATGCACGGCCTCCGCGAGCAGCGGGTGCGGACCGAGCACCTCGGTCAGCGCCGCACCGGAACCACTGTTGAGGACTGCCTGGCGCAGGCCGCGCAGCTGCACGCTGTCGGGGCCCGCGAGCAGCGGCACGACGACGGCCGGGGGCTCGTCCGGGGACTCGACGCGACCGGCGGTCACCTCGGTCAGGACTTCC
Organism: Streptomyces spiramenti; assembly: GCF_012034385.1. Taxonomy (GTDB): domain Bacteria; phylum Actinomycetota; class Actinomycetes; order Streptomycetales; family Streptomycetaceae; genus Streptomyces; species Streptomyces spiramenti. The sequence continues at coordinate 15,691 of NZ_JAAVJB010000090.1, read as the reverse complement.
TGGAGGGCGGGGTACTCCTCACCCTCGCCCTCGGTGAAGGCGACGACCGCGTGCAGGCCGGGCAGCTCCGCGCGGGCGATGCTCACCACTTCCTCGGCCAGGCTCCTGGCCTCGGCACTGGGAGTCCCGGGCACGGCCAGGACCAGCACGGGGGCGCCGTCGGGCGCGGACACCGGCTCCGGGCGGCGGTGCCGTCCTGACTGGCGGGGACGAGGCATTCGTACGGGCAGGCCCGATCCTGGCCCTGTGGAGGAGCTCATGTGGTCGCATGTTAATGCCTTGGTGTGCTCGCATGTTCGGCCGGGGGCGCGCTACGGCACTACTGTCCCCTTTGTCGGTCGATGTCCTTCCTCGATGGGTGCGGACGATTCCGGAGCGTCACATCTCCGGGCGGCGCCGGACATCGGCGGCGTCGAGGGGCGTGCGCCGAGCCGCGCACGACGGCACCACGCCCTCCACGCGCCCCAGGTGGCACTCGCGTTGCCCCGCGAGGCGCCCGCCGGGCTCACACCACGCGGAGCAGCGCGTCGTCGGCCGGCAGCCGCAGCCCGTCGGTGGCCAGCCGTGCGGCGACCAGTAGTGCGCCCTCCAGCGGTCCGCCGACGGCGGCCACCGCCCGGTGCCCCGGCAGCAGCCGGTCGAGGTGCGCGTGCAACGGATCGAGCAGCGGCGCACCGATGTTCAGCAACCCCCCGGTCAGCGCGAGTACCGCGTCCTCGCCGCTGCCGGGACAGGCCGCGGCGGCGGTCTCGGCGATCTGCCGCCCGGCCTCGCCCAGCACGGCGGTCGCCACCGCGTCACCGGCGACCGCCGCTGCGGCCACCGAGGGCGCGAACGAGGCCAGCACCGCCGGACGGTCCGGCCGCGGGTACAGCGAGCCCGGCAGCGAGGCCGGATCGCCGAACCGCTCACGCGCCGCCGCCAGCAACGCCGCGGAACCACCGGCGCGGCCGTCGTGGGCGCGCATCGCCGCCTCCAGACCCGCCCGCCCGATCCACGCCCCGCTGCCGCAGTCGCCGAGCAGGTGGCCCCAGCCGTCGACCCGGCGCCAGACGCGCAGGTCGGTGCCGAGCGCGATCATCCCGGTGCCGGCCGCGACCACGGCGCCCGCCCGCTCGCCCAGCGCCCCCGCGTACCCGGTGACCGCGTCCGCCGCCAGCGCCAGTCGCACGGGGCCGAACAGCCCGGCCAGTTCACGGGGCAGCCTCGCCCGCAGGTCGTCGCCGAGCGTCGCCATACCTGCCGCGCCGACGCAGACGGCCGCCACGGTAGGGGGGTCGGCGTGCCCTTGCGCCCCGTCCTCTTCGCGTGCCGCACGCTCCAGCATCCCGGGCAGTGCCGGCAGCAGCTGTTCCCACAGGTGCCCCGCGTCGATCCCGGCCACCCCGGTGCGCACCGGGGTGCGCGAGACGAAGGTGGAGGCCGCCGTGACCCGGCCGTCGGGGGCGGGCCGCGCCAGCGCCGCGCGCAGCCCGGACCCCCCGGAGTCCACGCCGAGGACCCAGCCGCTCACGGCGCGACCCCGCCGGACGGGGCGCGGGGGCACCCGCGCGCGGGACGGTGGCTGCGGCTGGTCATGGGCGCTCCGGTGGTCGGGCGGGCTGCGACGGCCGGAAGCCTATCGCCAGCGCCCGGGTTCCGACCGGGAGAGCGCCGCCGCCCCCCGTTGGGCCGGTAGGGTGACGGACTGTGGCAGCACGACCGTTGAGTGAACTGATCGAGCCCGGTTGGGCGCAGGCCCTCGCCCCCGTGGAGAGCCGGATCGCGGCGATGGGCGACTTCCTGCGAGAGGAGATCGCCGCCGGCCGGACCTACCTGCCGTCCGGGGCCAACGTGCTGCGCGCCTTCCAGCAGCCGTTCGACGAGGTCCGGGTGCTGATCGTCGGTCAGGACCCCTACCCGACGCCGGGCATGGCGATCGGGTTGAGCTTCGCGGTGGCGCCGGAGGTGCGGCGGCTGCCGGGAAGCCTGGAGAACATCTTCCGGGAGCTCCACGACGACACCGGGGCGCCCCGCCCCGGCAACGGCGACCTCACCCCATGGACCCGGCAGGGTGTCCTGCTGCTCAACCGGGCGCTGACCACGGCCCCGGGCCGACCCGCGGCCCACCGCGGCAAGGGCTGGGAAGAGGTCACCGAGCAGGCGATCCGCGCCCTGGTGGGCCGCGGGAAGCCGCTGGTCTCCGTGTTGTGGGGGAGGGACGCCCGTTCACTGCGCCCCCTGCTCGGCGAACTTCCGGCGGTGGAGTCGGCCCACCCCTCGCCGATGTCGGCGGACCGGGGCTTCTTCGGCTCGCGGCCGTTCAGCCGCGTCAACGAGCACCTCGTGCGGCTCGGCGCGCAGCCGGTCGACTGGCGCCTGCCCTGACCCCGCGTCCCGCCCTCGGCCCGGGGGACGGCGGCGGCCTGCCGGTGGCGGCCCCGGCGTGGGCCGGCCGTATCGCGGTGGGGCGGGTCGTGCCGTGCGGCGCCCCGGGACGGGTGGCGGTCCGTGACGACGCGGACGGCGTCCGCCGGGCGTGCCGTCGTCACTCGGCGAAGAACGCCTCCATGCGCTCGTCGGTGACGCCGCAGTAGACGCCGCGGACCTCCCGCTGCCACACGCCGTACCACTCCTGGAAGCGCGCGACGCTCTCGAAGGTCGCCTGGTCGTAGACGCCGGTGACCGGGACGGTGAAGTGGTCGCCCACCGCGTTCAACTGCTCCTGGAGCGCGCGGACCGCGGCTCCCTCGTCGCCGGGGCCCAGCAGCGCGTTGGGCCCCCGGACCACGTCCTCCGGTGACGACTCCTCGGGGGGCGGCGGGGCGTTCGTCCCGGAGGGCGGTGGCGGCGCCGCGCTGTGGGAGCCCCCGTCCTGCCGGGAGCTGCGATCCGGCGAGCCGTCGCCCGCGGGGCCCTCGGCCTCCCGGTCGACCGGCGGCGGTGCCGGCGCCTCGCCCGAGGCGCCGTCCTCCGCGTCGTGCTCGGCCCCGTCCGGCGGGGCGGGAAGCGCCTCGGTCTCGGTGGCGGTCTCCGGCTCGTCCTTCTCGTCGCGGGGCTCCGGCGGCGGCCCGTCGGGTGCCGGTTCTGAGTCCGGCACCGGGTCCACGTCGTGGTAGGCGGTGTTGTCGGCCGTTCGGCCACCGAGGACCGAGGTCACCACCGCGGTGCAGCCGACCACCAACGCGACGGCGGTACCCGCGAGGAACGACGCCCGGTGATGGCGCGGCTTGCGGTGGCCGCGACGGCCCCCGCCGTGCTCCGTGGCCTCCGGTGGTGTCACGTCCTGGTTCGGAGAGCTCACCGTCGGCACGCTCACCGGCGGAGCGCTCACCGCGGGCGGTGCCGGCGGAGCCGATCGTTCCTGCTGCGGCGCGGAGTGCTGGACCGGGCGAGGATCGTCCTCCCGCACCAGCGGCAGCCGGGCGGTGTCGGAGAACATCGCGAGGTCGCCGGGGTCCGGTCCCTGGTGGGGCGGCAGCAGCGGGCGGATCGGCGCGTACTCCTCGTTCGCCCCGTCCGGCTCCGCGCCCTGCGCGCCTTGGCCGTGCGCCGAGTCGCGGGCGCTCTCGCGGGCGCCGGGCGGGCAGTGGCAGTTCCGGTCCCCGGTCGCCCCGGCCGGGTGCCCGCACGTGGCGCAGGACGTTCCCGGGTTCATGCGGCCCTCCCCATGACGCTTCGACAGCGAAGTGATGATGCCACACCGGGAGGACTCGTGTTCGAGGGGTGTGCGAGCTGTGCCGGGGGCGGTGCGCACCGGTCGGCCGCTGGCCGCGGTGCCCGCCGCGTACCGGTGCTCGGCACGTCGCGGCGCGACGGCTGGCCGGTTTCCGTCGCCCCGCGACGGACTGTCAGCCTTCTGCGGTCGACTCCCGCACGTCCGCCCGCCGGTCCGGGCCCGGGGTGGGGTCGGCGGCGGGCGGGAAGCCGCGCTTCCAGTCGAGCCGGTACCGGTCGAACAGTTCCGCGCGCAGTCGGGCCGCGGGCAGGGCGGCGCCCGGCAGCAGCACGGCGACGACCGCGCCCATCAGCAGCGCCCGGAGTATGGGGTAGTCGGTCTCGGCATCCTCCGAGCCGTGCGCCATGAGCGCGCCCCGCAGCAGGGTGCCCAGCCGCTGCTGTTCCACACAGTGCACGAACCCCTCCTGCTGGAGCAGTCCCGCCATGTGCGCGCGCATCAGCACGGGCTGGTCGACCGCGATGCCCAGCACCGCGTCGATGGCGCGGGCGAGGGTCTCGTCCCCGGCGCCCTCGCCGTGCGGCGCGGGCGCCCGGAGCAGGGCTTCCTCCACCCGGAGGTGCATCAGGCGGTGGACGGCGGACTGGAGGAGGTGCCGCTTGCCGGGGAAGTAGTAGGAGATCAGGCCGCGGGCCGATCCCGAGCGGTCCGCGATGTCCCCCAGCGTGGTCGCCTCGTAGCCGCGTTCCGCGACCAGTTCGACCGTGGCGCGGAGCAGGCGCTCCCGGGAGCGCCGCCGAAGTTCCGCGTTGACCGCGGGTCGGCGAGGGGACATAACGGAAACTCCGCGTTGACTGGCTGGCAGCCAGTATACTGTGGTCGCGCGGCCGTGGAACGCGGCCCGCATTCGGGGGATGCCGGTATCGGGCGGAGCGGGGGACCGCCCGATACCGGCTCTGAACGTGCAGGTCACGGCGGTTGGCGATCGCTTCGGGGCCCGGTTGCGGGGTCTGGGCGCGGTGATTCCGCCCGGCTGCGGAGCTCACCGCTCACCGCTCGCCACCGCCGCGGATCGCCGCATCGCACCCCGCCACCGGCGGTATCCCCCTCTCGGGTGAATCCGCCGGTGCCGGTGGCCTGCTCCCGCACCACCCGGTCCGTCGCGGCTCGTCGTGACGATCAACACTCACCGAGGTGAGGGCCGAGGGGGAGCCGGACGCAGAGCTGAGGAAGGATTCGCGGCGCGCTCCCTCGCCACCGGCTTCGCCTCCGTCGGCGCGGTGGGCGACCGGCCCGTGCGAAGCCGGGGACGGCACAGGGCTCGGGGTGTCAGTCCAGCGTCTGGGTCAGTTCGCTGCGGGTCGCAGGGTGCACGACCCGGCCCCCGGCCCCGTTGACGATGGGCAGGTCGGGCGGGACCTGCCCGCACTCGACGTCGGCGATGATCGGGACACCCAGGGGTCCGAGCGCGTCGAGAACGGCCTGGCGCTGGGTGAGCGAGGGGGCATCAGGTGCCGACGTCCGGCCGACGAGGACCGCGTTCGCCGCGTCGAAGAAGCCGGCCAGTCGCATCCCGTGCAGGTTCCGGCAGAGGGCGAAGGCGTCGTCGCCGGCCACGTCGACATGGGTGAGGAACCCGTCCGGGGATTCGGCCCGCGCGAACGCGGACACGTCGAGATAGGCCGTTCCCGCGAGGTTGCAGAGTGTCTCGATGCCAGCCGCCGATCAGGCGTCTCTCCACCTCCCCGTCCTCCTCCGCGTCCAGCCGGGTCCAGCGGCCGACCGTGTCGAGCGCACGACGCCGCCGCCTCGTCTCGTGAGTTCCGGCGCGCTGTGAACGGACCTGGCACGCCCGGGACCCGACCCGCGCCGTTCGGCGGGGCCCTCTCAGCCCAGCGAGCTGATCCCCGGGGCGAAGGCGACCAGCAGCGGCACGGCCGGCAGCAGCGCCGCCGCGGCGGTCAGTCGCAGCCGTCGCGAACCCGCGAACCGGGGGAGCGGAGCGATGAGCCGGTCGACGCGGCGGGCGAGCGGGCTGGGCAGCTGGCGGTTCGGTGCGAACGCGTCCCGGTCCTCGTTCAGGCCCAACAGCGCCAGGGCGGTCGTCATCCGGCCGTAGCGCCGCGAAGCGCTGTCGTCGGCCGCCATCTCGACCAGCCGGTGCACCTCGCGGTGGAACCCGGCGAAGACCGGAACCTGGGGGAAGCCCCGGGAGAGCGCGCCGGAGCAGTGCAGCAGCCAGTCGTGCCGCGCCCGCGCGTGCCCCTGCTCGTGCGCGAGCACCGCGTCGAGCTGTTTGCCCCGCAGGCGCCGCAGCGCGCCGGAGGTGATCAGCACCTGCCGGTCGGGGCCGGGCAGCAGCCACGCGCCGGGACGGTCGTCCTCGACGACCACGAGCCGCTCGCCGCCGGGCTCCTCGCCGGGCAGTCGGGGCACGCGGGCGAGCAGCGCGGCCCGGCTGCGGCGGCGGGCAGCTCGGGCGGAAGCGATCTCCCGGACCAGCATCACGGCGGTCCACAGGCCGCCGGCGGCGAGCAGCAGCGCGACCGCCGCGGCCCACTGCTGGCCGTCGGGGTGCAGGGCGTAGGCGTCCAGGACGGACGTCGGGGCGGGCGCGAACAGCTGACCGCGGACCCGGTGCCACGCCGCGGCGCCGGAGAGCGCCATGGCCAGGACGCAGCACATCAGGACGGCTGCGACGACGCACTGCCAGACCCACAGCGCGAGGACCGGCTCCCGGTCGGGCCAGGAACCGCGGACCAGCACGCGCGGCGCCAGTGCCGCGGTGAGTCCGCCCAACGCGAGCAGCGTGAGCGCGATGACCATGCCCTCACCCTAGGACCCCGCGCGGGCGCGGGGCTCCCGGGGGTGACGTGCACCTCACCCCCGGGGGCGGGGCGGCCCCGGGTAGGGCCGCCCCGCTCCCGGGGAGGCGGGACGGCCGGCGGGTGCACCCGCTCGGGGCGGGCGGTGGTCAGCCGTGGCCGAGGGCGACGTGGGCCAGTTCCGGCTCGTCCGTGACGACGCCGTCGAGGGCCAGCTCGCGCGCCCGCGCCAGTTCCGCCGCCGTGTTGACGGTCCAGCTGATGACCTCCAGTCCGGCCGCGTGGCACTCCCCGACCACCTCCGGGGTGAGTCGGGGGAACTCGCAGGAGACCATGTCGGCGCCGAGGGCGACCGCCCGTCGGGCTGCGCTGGGGGTGCTCTCCCCGGTGACCAGCGCGATGGGGATGTCGGGCAGCAGGGTCCGGGTCTCACGGAGCGCGGCGTCGTGGAAGGAGATCACCCGTACGCGGTCCGCGATGCCGTTACGGGTGATCGAGGCGGCCAGGACCCGGGCGGCGGCGACGTCCTTGATCTCCGCCTGGACCGGGGAGGAGACGGTCGTCATCACCTCCTCGAAGAGCGGCACCCCTTCGCCGAGCCCCGCGTCCAGGCGGCGCAGCTCCGCCAGCGTCAGCTCCGCGACGCGCCCGCTGCCGTCGGTGGTGCGGTCCACGGTGGTGTCGTGCATGACGACCAGGTGTCCGTCGGCGCTGAGATGGATGTCGAGTTCGACGACGTCCACTCCTTCCTTCTCCGCGCGGCGGAACGAGCGCAGCGTGTTCTCCGGCTCGACTCCCATGAGTCCCCGGTGTCCGACGGTCAGCAGCGGCATGCGTGGTGGGCCTCTCTGGGCGTGCGTCGTGTGCGCGGTGGTGTCCGGCCGTTCTGCGCGGGTGCGGAGCGAGGTGCGCAGGCGGGCCGGAGGGCCGGGGAGGCGGTCGCCTCCCCTGATGGCCGCCGCCACTCTAGGTGACCGGGGTGAACGCCGAGTTCCTGGGGTATGACAGGAAAACCAGCGGTAGAACTGCCGCGAGGCCGTAATATTTACGGTGTGAGGTTTGTCTGCAAGGATCGCTGCCGTCTCGGTGGCCCCGCAGTCACCCCGGGAACAGCACCAGGCGTGGAGGAACGGTCATGACGGAAGCCCGAGTCACCGCAACGGGGTACGAGGTCGCCCCGACTGTCGTCGAGCAGCCCGCGTGGGCTGCGCTCAAGCGTGCCGTCGAGGAGATCCGCCCCGCCCAGTCCGCGGACGGCTCGGTGGACCTCACCGCCCAGGACGCGCCCACCGCCGGGGAACTCACGGAGCAGGTGGAGCGGATAGCCGCCGCCGTCGTCGAGCTGTCGCCGCTGCTGCCGCACGACGCCGCCTACCACCGCGCTCTCGTCGCCGACCTGCGGCGCTGGGCGGAGGGGGGCTTCGGCGTCCCCGATTTCCTCGACTCCCTGCTCGCCTTCACCCCCGCGGCCGAACGGGCCGACGGCCGCCAGCACCTCGTGCTGTTCCCCATGTACACCCAGAACGGCAACCCCGACCGCAACCTGGAGGCGGTCGTGGTCCGGACGGTCTGGCCCGAGTGGCTCGCGGAGCTGGAGGCGACGCGGTACGACAACCCGCTCTTCCTCGGCATCACCTTCGAGGACTTCACCGCCGGCTACGACACCAACTCCGCCGTGCTCTTCCCCGAGACCGTCGCCGTGCGCGAGGCCCCCGAGCGGTTCGGGTGGGGCGGCATCTTCTGCGACCGCGAGGCGGCCCGCTTCCGCCGCGTCGTCGACGCCGCCCGCGACGTCACCCGGCTCGACCTCCCCGAGGACGCCCGCGAGCTCCTCGCCGACCAGCAGCGCTGCGAGCAGACCTTCGTCCTGTGGGACATGGTCCACGACCGCACCCACAGCCACGGCGACCTGCCGTTCGACCCCTTCATGATCAAGCAGCGGCAGCCGTTCTGGATGTACGGGCTGGAGGAGCTCCGCTGCGACCTCACCGCCTTCCAGGAGGCCGTCGAGCTGGAGCGCGAGGGCTACCCGCAGGGCCGCGACGTGCAGTACGCCATCATCCTGGACCGCATCTTCCGCTTCCCCGTCACCGGCGAACGCGTCCGCAACTACGACGGGCTCGGCGGCCAGCTCCTCTTCGCCTACCTGCACCGCCACGACGCGCTCCGCTGGACCGACAACCGGCTGACCATCGACTGGGAGCTCGCGCGCGAGGTGACCGTGCGGCTCCGCCGCGAGATCGAGACCCTCTACCGCGAGGGCATCGACCGGCCGAAGCTCGTCCACTGGCTCAAGGCGTACGACCTCGTCTCCGAGTACCTCTCCCCGCACCCCGGCTCCACCTGGGCCCAGGGGCCGCAGGCGCTGGACCTCTCGCTGCCGCCGCGCAAACTGGTCGACGACGTCCTGCCCGACGAGTTCCCGCTGAGCCTCTTCTACGAGGCCCTCAACCGCAAGCTCCGGAAGGTCGTCGCCTCCACCAAGGGGATCACCGCGGAGCGGCTCACCCCCGCCGCCTGAGAGACGCCCGGCCCGACCGCGCCCCGCCCCGTGCCTCCGCGCAGGCACGGCCCTGCCCGCACGCGGGTACCGGGGGGTCGCCGGGCCGCCCGTCTCTCGCTCGCCCCTGACCGGGGACGACAGGACCGGCCGCCGCCGCACGCGGCATGATGGAAGACCGACGAGGAGAGGCGAGCACCATGACTTCCAGCACACCGGGCGACACCGGCGGGGGCAACCCGCTGGACGGCGCCGTCGTCGCCGTGGCCGGGGCCGGTGGACCTGCGGGCCAGGCCACCCTGCTGCGACTGGCCGGGACCGGCGCCACCGTGGTCGCCGCGGACGCCGACGCCGCCCGACTGGCCACCGCGGTCGACGCCACCCGCGCCGCCTACCCAGGGGCCACCGTCACCGGCGACACGATCGACCTGCTGAACCCGGACGCCGCCCGCGAGTGGGCCGACCGCACCGAGCAGGAGTTCGGCCGCGTCGACGGACTCGTCCACCTCGTGGGCGGCTGGCGCGGCTCGGCGACCTTCGCCGAGACCGACCTCGCGGACTGGGACGCGCTGGAGCCCCTTCTGGTCCGAACCGTGCAGCACACCTCGCTGGCCTTCGACGCCGCGCTCCGCCGCAGCGGCAACGGCCGCTTCGTCCTCATCAGCGCGGCGGGCGCCGGCCGGCCCACCGGCGGCAACGCCGCCTACGCCGCGGCCAAGGCGGCTGCCGAGGCGTGGACGCTCGCCATGGCCGACGGCTTCCGCAAGGACGGCGGCGACGAGGGCCCGCGCGCAGCCGCGGCCGTCCTGGTGGTCAAGGCCCTGGTGCACGACGCGATGCGCGCCGAGCGCCCCAACGCCAGGTTCGCCGGCTTCACCGACGTGCGGGAGCTGGCCGAGGCCGTCACCGACACCTGGAACCGGAACACCGCCGACGTGAACGGACAGCGCCTGTGGCTCACACCCCAGCCGTGAGGCCCGCCGCCGCACGCACCGACGCCAAGCGCCACCACGACCCCGAGGTGCGCGGCTTCGCCAGCGACAACTACGCCGGGACCCACCCCGAGATACTCGCCGCGCTCGCCCTCGCCAACGGCGGCCACCAGGCCGCCTACGGCGCCGACGAGTACACCGAGCACCTGCAGCGCGTCATACGGTCACACTTCGGCGGGCAGGCCCACGCCTATCCGGTCTTCAACGGCACGGGCGCCAACGTGGTCTCGCTGCAGGCCCTCACCGACCGCTGGGGCGCGGTGATCGCCGCGGAGAGCGCCCACATCAACGTGGACGAGGGCGGCGCCCCCGAGCGCGTCGGCGGCCTCAAGCTGCTCACCGTCCCCACCGAGGACGGGAAACTCACGCCCGAGCTGATCGACCGCCAGGCGTTCGGCTGGGAGGACGAGCATCGCGCCATGCCGCAGGTCGTCTCGATCACCCAGTCCACGGAGCTGGGCACCGTCTACACGCCGGACGAGATCCGCGTGATCTGCGACCACGCCCATCAGCACGGGATGCTGGTCCACCTCGACGGCGCGCGGCTGGCCAACGCCTCGGCCTCGCTGGACGTGCCGATGCGCGCCCTCACCAACGTCCCGGGCGTGGACGTGGTCTCCTTCGGCGGCACCAAGAACGGCATGCTCTTCGGCGAGGCCGTGGTCGTGCTCAACCCGGACGCGGTACGACGGATGAAGCACGTCCGGAAGCTGTCGATGCAGCTCCCGTCGAAGATGCGGTTCGTCTCCGTGCAGATCGAGGCGCTGCTCGCGGGCGACCTGTGGCTGCGCGGCGCCCGGCACGCCAACGCCATGGCGGCGCGGCTGGCGGCGGGTGTCCGCGGGGTCGCCGGGGTGGAGATCCTCTACCCCGTGGACGCCAACGCGGTCTTCGCGCGACTGCCCAACGAGGTGAGCGAACGGCTCCAGAAGCGGTACCGCTTCTACTTCTGGGACGAGCGCGCGGGCGAGGTGCGCTGGATGTGCTCCTTCGACACCACCGAGGAGGACGTCGACGGCTTCCTCGCCGCCCTCCGGGAGGAGATGGGCCGCTGAGGGCCGCCCGCAGGCAGCCGGTGCGGTGACCGGGCGGTCCGCCCGGTCACCCCACCGCTCAGAGCGTGTCGGAGACCCCGAGTCGGGTCAGCTCGCGACGTCGGATGCGGTCAGCTGGACGGCGGAGGCGCGCGCCCTCATGCCGGGTTGTGTTCGGGCGTCCCTGACAACGCGGCAGATGGCCACAGCCGGTGCCGCGGGCCCGGCGTGGGGCCTCACGCTCTCAGACCGCGGCGGGCGGGGGCGGGGCGGTGCCGCCCAGATGGGCCGGCAGCCACCAGGTGTCCTTGTCGTCACGCGGCTTGGCCGGGTAGGCGCGCTGTGCCGCCTCCAGCAGTTCCTGCACGCGGTCCCGCACCCGAGCCGTCACCGCCTGGGCGGACTCCTCCGGCTCGGGGGACATGGGGCTGCCGACGCGTATCGTCACCGGGAAGTGGTTGCGGCGCAGGTCGCGGGGGCGCCCCTTGGTCCACAGCCGCTGGGTCCCCCACAGCGCGACGGGCAGTATCGGCACCTGGGCGTCCTGGGCCATCCGGGCCGCGCCGGTCTTGAACTTCTTCAACGTGAACGACTGCGAGATGGTGGCCTCGGGGAACACTCCGACGATCTCGCCCCGACGCAGTGCCTCCACCGCGTTCCGGAAGGCGTGCTCGCCCTGGGTCCGGTCCACCGGGATGTGCTTCATGGCACGCATCAGCGGGCCGGAGACCTTGTGGCGGAAGACGGCGTCCTTGGCCATGAAACGCACGAGCCGCTTCGAGGGCCGGGCGGCGAACCCGGCGAAGACGAAGTCGAGGTAGCCGATGTGGTTGCTCACCAGCACGGCGCCGCCCTCGCGGGGCACGTTCTCCACACCCTGGATGTCGAAACGCAGGTCGAGCGCCTTGAACAGGGTGCGGGCCGCGCCGACCACCGGGGGGTAGACGAGATCTGCCATGTGCTGGGGTTCCTCTTCCGTCCGGGCCAGGGGGGAGGGGTGTCCCCTTGGGCAGGGACACTAACCTACGCTTCCGTAACCTGAAACGGCCGGTCGGTACACGTGCGAAAATCGGGGACGGTGCGCACCCCCGGTGACCGGGCCGGGACCGGCGGCGACGCCGCGGCCGGCGGTGAGTGCGCCGGGTGCCGAGCGGAACACGCCGCGCGTCGACGGGTCGGAACGAGGAGCGGGAGCGGGCGCGATGGGAGATCGGGACGACGCCGCGGTGGAGTGGTTGTCGGCGCTGCCCCGGGGGCTCGGGCGGGTCGCCACGCTGGTGCAGTTCTCCTCGGCGTTCTGCGCCCCCTGCCGGGCCACGCGCCGGGTCCTCGCCGACGTGGCGTCCATGGTTCCCGGCGTCGTCCACGTGGAGGTCGACGCCGACGAGCGGCTGTCCCTCACCCGCGCGGCGGCCGTCCGCGCCACCCCCACCACCGTCGTGCTCGACCGGGACGGGCGCGAGGTCGTCCGCGCGGCAGGCGCCCCGCGCCGTGCCGACGTGATCGCCGCGGTGGGCGCGGCGGCGGGTCGTGGCGGCGTGGACCGCCCCGAGGAGTAGGCCACTTCACACCACCCCGCCCTCCCGGTGTGGTTTCGACTACGCTGTACTGGTGAGTAACAAAGAGGGGCGGGCTGTGCGGCGTCCCCACCCGCCGCGAAACCCCTCCGGCGCATAGGCTGCCGGTCACGGCAGTCGAAGAGGACCCCGAGAGCAGGTAGGAGAGTCGGCGTGAGTCTGAGGATCGTTGTCTGTGTGAAGTACGTGCCCGACGCCAGCGGCGACCGAGCCTTCACCGAGGACCTGACCACCGACCGGGAGTCGGTCGACGGTCTGCTGTCGGAGCTGGACGAGTACGCCGTCGAGCAGGCGCTCCAGATCGCGGGGAGCACGGACGGCGCGGAGGTCACCGTCGTCACCGTGGGCCCGGAGGATGCCGAGGACGCGGTGCGCAAGGCGCTCCAGATGGGAGCGGACAAGGGGGTCCACGTCGAGGACGACGACCTCCACGGCACCGACGCCCTGGGCACCTCCCTGGTGCTGGCGGCGGCCATCGAGAAGACCGGCTACGACCTGGTCGTCTGCGGCATGGCCTCCACCGACGGTGTCATGGGGGTCCTGCCGGCGCTGCTCGCCGAGCGGCTCCGCGTCCCGCAGGTCACCCTGCTGTCCGAGGTGGCCGTGGCGGACGGCGCCGTCACCGGCCGTCGCGACGGAGATGCCGCCTCCGAGCAGCTGAGTGCCTCGCTGCCCGCCGTCGTCTCGGTCACCGACCAGTCCGGCGAGGCCCGCTACCCCTCCTTCAAGGGGATCATGGCGGCGAAGAAGAAGCCCGTCGAGACCTGGGACCTGGACGACCTCGACATCGAGGCGGACACGGTCGGCCTGACAGGCGCCTGGAGCGCGGTGGAGGACGCCACCGCCCGGCCGCCGCGGACGGCCGGCGAGATCGTCACGGACGAGGGCGAGGGCGGCAAGCAGCTGGCCGGCTACCTCGCGGAGCACAAGTTCATCTGACCGCTCCCCGAGCCGGTCCACCTCATCCCACCGCCATCACGCAGGAGCGACAGATCATGGCCGAAGTCCTCGTCCTCGTCGACCACGTCGACGGTTCCGTCCGCAAGCCGACCCTCGAACTGCTCACCCTCGCCCGCCGCATCGGCGACCCGGTCGCGGTCCACCTCGGCCCCGGCGCCGACGAGGCCGCGTCCGTCCTCGCCGAGTACGGCGCGACGCGCGTCCTGGTGGCCGACGCCCCGGAGTTCGCCGACTACCTCGTCGTCCCCAAGGTCGACGCGGTGGAGGCGGCGGTGGCGGCCGTGTCGCCCGCCGCCGTGCTGGTCCCCTCGTCCTCGGACGGGAAGGAGATCGCCGCGCGGCTGGCGCTGCGGCTGGAGTCCGGTCTGATCACCGACGCGGTCGACCTGACCGCCGGTGACGAGGGCCCCGTCGCCACGCAGTCGGTGTTCGCCGCCGGCTTCACCACCCGCTCGCGCATCACCCGCGGCACCCCGGTGATCACCGTGAAGCCCAACTCCACCAGCCCGGAGGCCGCCCCGGCCGCCGGTGCGGTGGAGCAGCTGGAGGTCGCCTTCGGGGAGCTGGCCACGGGCACCACGGTCGTCTCCCGCACCCCGCGCGCATCCACCGGGCGCCCCGAGCTGACGGAGGCCGCCATCGTGGTCTCCGGCGGGCGCGGCGTCAACGGCGCCGAGAACTTCGCGCTGATCGAGGCGCTGGCCGACTCGCTCGGTGCCGCGGTCGGCGCCTCGCGTGCCGCCGTGGACGCCGGCTGGTACCCGCACGCCAGCCAGGTGGGCCAGACGGGCAAGACCGTCTCCCCGCAGCTGTACGTCGCCGCCGGTATCTCCGGGGCGATCCAGCACCGTGCCGGTATGCAGACCTCCAAGACGATCGTGGCCGTCAACAAGGACTCCGAGGCCCCGATCTTCGAGCTGGTCGACTTCGGTGTCGTCGGCGACCTTTTCACCGTCGTGCCGGCCCTGACCGACGAGGTGAAGAACCGCAAGGGCTGAGCCCGGCCCCTCACGCCGCGTCGTTCCGCCCCCGCCATCGCGGTGGCCACGCGCCCCCGCCACCACGCCGCTGCGGCCGAGGGCGTCCGCACCGCGGGCGCCGGTGTGGCCGCGAGCCGGTCGGCCTCCGCGTCGGCGACGACCGGCGGCGCCCCGATACCCCGGTCCTCCGGCGTGGTCCCCAGCGCGAATCCGGCGAGTACCGCGTAGTGCTCCATGACGTCTCCCTGGCTCGGTTCTCCCGGCACCCCGGGGCCGGAACACCCTGTGGCGTCCGTGGACCCCACTCTTCCGGTCCGCCGTTTCGCCCGGTTTTCCCGATGATCAAAGTCGCGTGGCGATCAGGTGTCGGCGGGCGCACCGGGGCCGTCGGCGCCCCCACCGGCCGCCGGCGCATCACCGCCCCGTCACCGCGTCGCCACGGCCCGGAGCCGGGGTGACCCCCGGGGGTGCCCGGGGCTGGACAATGACCGCCCCGTCGGGTGAGGCTTCCAGGCCATGACCACTGATCTTGTCGCCGCGCTCGACATCGGCGGAACGAAGATCGCGGGAGCGCTGGTGGACGACACCGGCGCGGTGCGCGAACGGTTCCAGGTGCCCACCCCTGCCCACGAGAGCGGCGAGGCGGTCCTCGCCGCCGTCACCGACGTGCTCGAACGCCTCGTCGCCGCGCCCGGCTGGGAGCGCGTCCGCGGGCTGGGCATCGGCAGTGCCGGGCCCGTCGACGCCGTCGCGGGCACCGTCAGCCCCGTCAACATCCCCGGCTGGCGCGGGTTCCCCCTCCTCGCGGGGGCCCGCGGAACGGTCGGCGAGCGGCTGCCGCTGGAGCTCGTGGGCGACGGCGCCGCCATCGCGGCCGGGGAGCACTGGTGCGGCGCCGCGCGCGACGCCGCGAACGCGCTCTGCATGGTCGTCTCCACGGGAGTCGGCGGCGGGCTGGTGCTGGACGGGCGACTCCGCACCGGACCCAGCGGCAACGCCGGACACATCGGACACATCTGCGTCGACCTCGACGGCGAGCGGTGCCCCTGCGGCGGCCGTGGCTGCGTGGAGGGCATCGCCAGTGGGACCGCGCTCGCGCGCTCTGTAGGCCCACTCGGCCTCGGTGACGGGCTGCTGGCCCGTGCCGCGCTGGGGCGCCTGACCC
>NZ_JAAVJB010000008.1 GCF_012034385.1 Streptomyces spiramenti | reverse complement strand
GGTCGATGTCCAGGAGGTTGGTACCGGCCTCGGCACGGCCGCGGAGCGTCCGCAGGATGTCGGCGACCAAGGCCCCGGAGGTTCGCGCCGCCGCGACGGCGCGCTCCTCCGCGCCGTCGCTCCGGAGACGGACCAGCACGGCGAGCGCCGCCCCGTCCGCGTTCGGCACCACGCACGCGGCGATTACCCCCGGCACGACACCCGCCGGGGTGCTGCCCCTGCCGGCCCACGGGGCTACGGTCACCACTGCCAGTGCCTCGCCGGTGCCCACACGCGCCACCGGCGCCAGCGCGGCGGCTGCCGCCTCCGCCCCGGCGGGCCCGGCCGAGAGCAGCTCGGCCAGGAGGTCGCCGCTGCGGGCACCGGCACCGGCTTGAGCGGCGAGCAGTGCCCCCGCCCGTTCCGCCACGCCCCATGCGGTCGCCAGCCGAGGGTCGTCCAGCGACAGCGCGCCGTCGTCGAGCAGCCAGATGTACCCGTACACCACGCCCTCGCTGCGCGCGGGGAGGCAGATGCGGCCCGTGCGGACACCGGCGTCGGGTGCCGCCGGGATACGGACCGGCCGGTCGGCCCGCGTGATGCCGAACCGTTCGAACCATGCGCGCACCGCCGGCGTGGAGCCCCTCCGAAGGATCGAACTGGTCCGCACGGGGTCCATCACCCGGTCGTCGTCGCTGTCGTGCGCGCCGAAGGCGATCAGTCCGAAGTCCCTGCCCTCGAGGGTCGCGGGAGTGTCGAGCAACGCGGACACCTCGTCCACCAGCTCCTGAAAGTCCGCCCGCATCCTCCGCCACCGTTCTTCGCGCCCGCGCCGTGCCTCCGCTCCGCGCCGACCGGAGAGGCGACGCGGGGCCGACCGTCCCCCTCGAGGTGGGGCTCCCGTACCCGCGCCCATTCTGCGGCAGCCGGGACGTTCATACATCTGTATGAGATCACGGCCACGGCGGCGTGACACATGTCGATGGGACGGGCCGCGCGTGATCCTTAGATTGCGGGTGAGAGATCCGTCGGACTGTTTCAGTGGAGGTGCCCCGTGCTGGGTCCCGTGCTTCTGGCCGCCGCGCGCAGCGACGGGCTGCGCCGAGTGGTGGCATCCGCCCCCGTCACCCGCCCAGTGGTCGACCGTTTCGTCGCCGGCGAGACGCTGGACTCCGCGCTGGCCGCGGTCAGGTCCCTCACCGACCGTCGACTCGAGGTGACCCTCGACCACTTGGGTGAGGACGTCACCGACGCCTCCGAGGCACTGCGCGCCCGTGACGCCTACCTTGCCCTGGCCGAGGCGCTGGCCGCCGAGGGACTGGGCGAACGGGCCGAGATGTCGGTCAAGCTCTCCGCCTTCGGACAGGCACTCCCCGGTGGCCACGAGATCGCCCACAACAACGTGCTGCCGGTCGTGGAAGCCGCCGCCGCCGCGGGCACGACGGTTACGCTCGACATGGAGGACCACACCACGGTCGACTCCACGCTCGCCGTCCTCGCCGACCTGCGCGCCAAGTTCCCGCAGACCGGAGCGGTGCTGCAGTCCTACCTGTACCGCACCGAGGACGACTGCGCGGCTCTGGCCGTGGCAGGTTCCCGCGTGCGGCTGGTCAAGGGTGCCTACCGGGAGCCCGCCGACGTCGCGTACCAGGACAAGCACCAGGTGGACCGGGCGTACGTGCGCTGTCTGAAGACCCTGATGGCCGGGGGCGGCTACCCGATGATCGGCTCGCACGACCCGCGCCTCGTCGCGATCACCGAGGCGCTGGCAGCCCGTTTCGGGCGCAAGCCGGGCGAGTACGAGTTCCAGATGCTCTACGGCATCAGGGAGGCCGAGCAGCACCGCCTCGCCGAGGCGGGGCACCGCATGCGCGTGTACGTCCCCTACGGGACCGACTGGTACGGCTACTTCATGCGACGCCTGGCGGAGCGACCCGCGAACCTCGCCTTCTTCGCCCGCTCGCTCGTCAGCCGGGGCTGAACCACGCGCCCCGTGCGCGGCTCGCGGGGCGCGCACGGGGCGGCCGTCGGCGCGCGGCGCCGACCACGCACGGTGCGGATCCGGCGTCCCCGCCACCACGACAACCGACCACCACGCGACCCGACGAAGCGACCCACACGAAGGAGCCCATGGCCATGGATGCTGTGACCCAGGTCCCCGTGCCGGTGAACGAGCCGGTGCACACCTACGCACCCGGCAGCACCGAGCGAGCTCGACTCGAGCAGCAGCTCAAGGAGCTCTCCGGCAACCCGATCGACCTGCCGCTGACCATCGGCGGCGTCAAGCGCATGGGCGGCGGCGACCGCTTCGACGTGGTGCAACCCCACAACCACGCGGCAGTGCTCGGCACCTACGCGAACGCCACGGCGGACGACGCCCGCGACGCCGTGGACGCGGCCCTCGCCGCCGCGCCGGCCTGGCGCGCGATGTCGTTCGACGACCGTGCCGCCGTCATCCTGCGCGCCGCCGAACTGCTCGCCGGTCCGTGGCGGGAGAAGCTCGCCGCCTCCACCATGCTCGGCCAGTCCAAGACGGCCCAGCAGGCCGAGATCGACACCCCCTGCGAACTGATCGACTTCTGGCGCTTCAACGTCCACTACGCGCGCGAGATCCTCGCCGAGCAGCCGGTCGCCAACGCGCCCGGCGTGTGGAACCGCCTCGACCACCGCCCGCTCGAGGGTTTCGTCTACGCCATTACGCCCTTCAACTTCACCGCGATCGCGGGCAACCTGCCGACCGCCCCCGCATTGATGGGGAACGTGGTCCTCTGGAAGCCGTCGCCGACCCAGACCCACGCCGCCGTGCTGCTCATGGAGCTCCTGGAGGAAGCGGGGATGCCCCCCGGGGTCATCAACCTCCTCACCGGTGACGGCAAGGAGGTCTCCGAGATCGCCCTGCACCACCGCGACCTCGCCGGCATCCACTTCACCGGCTCCACCCCGACGTTCCGCTACCTGTGGCGCACCGTGGGCGAGAACATCGAGAACTACCGCGGCTATCCCCGGATCGTCGGCGAGACCGGTGGCAAGGACTTCCTCGTCGCCCATCCGTCCGCCGACCCCGCGGTGCTGCGGACCGCGGTGACCCGCGGCGCGTTCGAGTTCCAGGGCCAGAAGTGCTCCGCCCTGTCCCGTGCGTACATCCCGGCCTCCATCTGGGAGAACGGCTTCCGTGACGAGTTGGTCGCCGAGGTCGACGGGCTGGGCATGGGCCCCGTCACCGACCTCTCCAACTTCCTCTCCGCCGTGATCGACGACCGGGCCTTCGCCAAGAACAAGGCCGCCATCGACCGCGCCGCGGCCGACCCGACCTGCGAGATCGTCGCCGGAGGCAGCTACGACGACTCGACGGGCTACTTCGTCAGGCCGACCGTCATCACTTGCACCGACCCCGAGAACGAGATCTTCCGGGACGAGTACTTCGGACCGATCGTCGCCGTCCACGTCTACGAGGACGACCGCTACGAGGAGATGCTCCACCAGATGGAGTCGGTCGCCGACTACGCCCTGACCGGCGCGGTGATCGCCCGCGACCGCGCCGCCGCCGCGCACGCGGCGGAGGTGCTCCGCTACGCCGCGGGCAACTTCTACATCAACGACAAGCCCACCGGCGCCGTCGTCGGACAGCAGCCGTTCGGGGGCGGTCGGGCCTCCGGCACGAACGACAAGGCCGGCGCCAAGCAGAACCTGATGCGCTGGACGCTGACGCGGGCCATCAAGGAGACGCTGGTCCCGCCGACCGACTACCGCTACCCGCACATGGGCTGATCCGCCCGGACGTCCTCACGCGACGTCCACCCGCGTACCCGGGCGCCGTGCACGGGGCGGCCCCGCCGGCTCTGTGTCCCACCCGCTCGCGCACCACCGGGCGGCCCGCGCGTCCCGTGGCGCGCGAGTCTCCGCGTGAGGCGCTCTCTGCCCCGTGGGACGCCGCCGGCGGGAGAACCGTGCTTACCATCGCTCCGAGGCGCACGTGCGCGTACCGCACCGAAAGGCGGCCCCGAAAGATGCCGATCCGTGCAGTCCTGTGGGACATCGACGACACCCTCTTCGACTACTCCGGCGCCGAGCGTGCAGGCGTGCTCAGACATCTGGCAGCCGAGGGGATCGTCCTCACGGAGCCGGAAGCCGGCGACGCCGTGAGACGCTGGCACGAGGTCATGTGCCTGCACTACGCGCGCTTCGTGCAGGGGGAGCTCACCCTCGGCGAGCACCGCCGCGAGCGTGTGCGCGGCTTCCTCGGGCGCGTCCTCACCGACCAGGAGGCGGACGGCTGGTACGGACGGTACCGCGAGCACTTCCAGGACGAGTGGCGGATCTTCCCCGACGTCCTCCCCGCCCTCGACGCCGTCGAGACGGCGGGGCTGCGCCAGGGGCTGCTGTCCAACTCGGCCGCCGGCTTCCAGGACCACAAACTCCGGCGACTGGGCATCCGGGACCGGTTCGAGGTGCTCGTCTGCTCGGACGACCTCGGATGCGCCAAACCGGACCCGGACGCGTTCCACGCCGCCTGCATGGCGATGAACCTGGAGCCTGAGGAGGTCGCCTATGTCGGCGACCGGTGGGACACGGACGCGCGGGCCGCGGCCGACGCGGGGCTCACCGGGGTATGGCTGGACCGCTCCGGCACGGTGCCCACCGAGGAGACCGCCGCGGTAGCGCGGATCACCGGCCTCGCGGAGCTGCTCCCGGCGATCGCCGCCCCCGGGGCACCGTCGGCCGCGGGTGCTCTGCCGGGGCCGCCCGGCGACACCCGTGCGGGCACGCTCCAGCGGTGACGGGCGGGGCGGGCGGGGCGCCCCGCCCGTCGCAGGGGCCGGCCTCTCCGTCCCCCGCCCGTCGCACGGGCATGCCTCTCCGTCGTGCGGTCCGACGGGTCGGGCGCGCCGGGTCGTGGGGCGTCCACGCCCCGTCCGGGCGGTGAAGCCTTCGGGTGGGGCGGGGCGGGCGGTGCCGCCGTGACCTGCGGGGGCACATGATCGCGTCTCAGATACTAGGACGTCCGCCTACTTGTGGAGACACGGACGGCAGCGTGCTCTAGCTTTGTAGGAGCCGAACGTTCTCGCATCATCCAGCGAACGGCGACAGCGGCCTGCGCATCAGGTCGGGTGACCCCCGACGCGCCGAGGCCCCGCCCCGCGGCTCCCGATATCTGCACCCCGTTCCCGCAAGCCGGGTTCCGAACGGTTGAGGAGCACACCCATGCCCGCGAACGCACCCACCCGTGTCCGCCACCGCCACGCCGCCCGCGCCGACGACGCCGAGCGTCGCAGTGCCGCCGACGCGCTCCAGCGCGCGATGGACCGACGCGACAACGGCGGTTCGACCGGACACTGACCGGTGGAACCGCTCGACCCCGCCGGCGGGGCCGTTCGCGGCCCCGAGGTGCTCGTGCGACCACCCTTCTCCGTCCGCATCGCGGACGGACCGTGTCACACAGTGGACCGAGATAGTAGGTTCCCCACATGGCTCGCAGTATCGATCTCGCAGTGATCCCCGGTGACGGCATCGGCCCCGAGGTGGTGGCCGAGGGGCTTAAGGTCCTCTCCGCCGTCCTGCCCTCGGACGTCAAGCTCGCGACCACCGAGTACGACCTCGGTGCACGTCGCTGGCACGCCACCGGGGAGACACTCCCCGACGCGGAGCTGGAACAGCTCCGCGGGCACGACGCGATCCTCCTCGGCGCCGTCGGCGACCCCGGCGTACCCTCCGGCGTGCTGGAGCGAGGTCTGCTGCTGAAGCTGCGTTTCGCGTTCGACCACTACGTGAACCTGCGCCCCAGCCGGCTGTTCCCCAACACCGCCACTCCCCTCGCCGGTCGCCCCGACATCGACTTCGTCGTGGTCCGCGAGGGCACGGAGGGCCCCTACGTCGGCAACGGCGGCTCCATGCGCACCGGAACGCCGGCCGAGGTCGCCACCGAGGTCAGCCTCAACACCGCCTACGGCGTCGAGCGTGTCGTGCGTGACGCCTTCGAGCGGGCCGCGGCTCGGCCGGCGAAGAAGCTGACCCTGGTGCACAAGAACAACGTGCTGGTCCACGCCGGTCACCTGTGGTCCCGCACGGTCGAGCGTGTCGGCGCCGAGTACCCCGGCGTCGCCACCGACTACCTGCACGTGGACGCCGCCACCATCTTCCTCGTGACCCAGCCAGAGCGGTTCGACGTGATCGTCACCGACAACCTCTTCGGCGACATCCTCACCGACCTCGCGGCTGCCGTGACCGGTGGCATCGGGCTCGCCGCCTCCGGCAACATCAATCCCACCGGGGCCTTCCCGTCGATGTTCGAGCCGGTGCACGGCTCCGCCCCGGACATCGCGGGGACGGGCAAGGCCGACCCCACCGCGACGGTCCTCTCCGCCGCCCTCCTGCTCCGACACCTCGGTCACGAGGCTGCGGCCGAGAAGATCGAGGACGCCGTCACCGCGGACCTCGCCTCGCGCGACGGAGCGCCGCGCACCACCTCGGCGATCGGTGACGCCCTCGCCTCGCGAGTAACCGCCTGACGGCAGGGCCCCACAGGGTCGTCACGCCGTACCCGCACCGCACCGACCGGACTCCGGCGGTGCGGTGCCTCCTTGTCGCCCCGTGCTCGGCGCGGCGTCGGCCCCGTGCCGGCCGCCCCGCCGCGCACCGGACCGCCTCCACCACCGCTCGACGCCGCCGCGGCCACCTCTGCTGGGACGTCCTAGTACTGTGCACGGACGCGGTGCGCGGCGCCCGAGAAGGAGGCGCGGTCCGCCCACACACCCAGCGAAGGACCCGCAGATGACGACGCCCCTGGCTTTCGACCTCAAGCCGTCCGCACAGCCACTGTCGGACGAGGACCGCGCGGCGGTGCTGGCCGCACCCGGCTTCGGGCGCCACTTCACCGACCACATGGTGACCATCCGCTGGAGTGAGGGCCGGGGCTGGCACGACGCCCGGCTCCAGCCCTACGCGCCGCTGCAGATGGACCCCGCCAACATGACGCTGCACTACGCGCAGTCGATCTTCGAGGGGCTGAAGGCCTACCGGCAGCCCGACGGCGGAGTCGCGACCTTCCGTCCGGAGGAGAACGCCCGCCGGTTCCAGCGATCGGCGCGTCGGCTGGCGATGCCCGAACTCCCGGAGGAGACGTTCGTCGAGGCCATCGACCTGCTGATCCGCCAGGACGAGGCGTGGGTGCCGAGCGAGCCGGAGCAGTCGCTCTACCTCCGGCCCTTCATGTTCGCCACCGAGGTCGGCCTGGGCGTCCGCCCGGCCAACGAGTACCTCTTCATGGTCATCGCCTCCCCGGCCGGCGCCTACTTCCCCGGCGGGGTGAAGCCCGTCTCGGTGTGGCTCTCGGAGGAGTACGTGCGGGCCGCTCCCGGCGGCACCGGCGAGGCGAAGTGCGCGGGCAACTACGCCGCCTCGCTCGTCGCCCAGGCCGAGGCCGCTCAGCACGGATGCGACCAGGTCGTGTGGCTCGACGCCGTGGAACGTCGCTGGATCGAGGAGATGGGGGGAATGAACCTCTACTTCGTCGAGGGCACCGGCGACGACGCACGGGTCCTCACGCCGGAGCTGACGGGGACGCTGCTCCCCGGCATCACCAGGCTCTCGCTGCTGAAGATCGCCGAGGACCTCGGCTACGCCACCGGTGAGATCCGCCTCACCAAAGACGACTGGCGCCAGGGCAACGCCGACGGGTCCATCTCCGAGGTGTTCGCCTGCGGCACCGCGGCCGTGATCACCCCGGTCGGTTCGGTGAAGTCCACCAGCGCTTCCTGGACCGTCGGCGACGGCGGGCCCGGCCCCCTCACCACCCTCCTGCGCCAGAAGCTGCTCGCCGTTCAGTCCGGGCTCGCGCCCGACCCGCACGGGTGGCTCCACCGGGTTCTCTGACTCCCTTGCGGACGGCGTCGCCCAGCGGCGCGACGCACGGTGCCCGCCTCCGCCGTCCGGGCCGGCACCGTGCGCTCCGGGGCGCGGAGTGGGGCGCAACGCGTCTCGTTCCACGCCCCCGCCCCGTGCGCCGCGGTGAACGCGCTTCGACCGGTGCGCGCCGGCCCACCCGTACGCGGTCCGGATGGTGAGACATGGGAGGCGGCCCGGGAACCTGTGTGGAACACTCAAGGCGTGCTTTCGCTCTCCATGATTATGGGTGACAGCGCGCCGGTCCCCAGCGGCCCCTGACCGTCCCACCATTCGGCGGCAGCGGCGAACAGTGCCAGGACCCGCGCGCAGACCTCTCGCATCCGCGAGGGGTCTTTTCGTTTTCCGGACCACCCCACCGGAGGACGCCCCGCGCGAGTCGGAGGCAGCAGGAGCGGCACGCCCCAGCAGCGTGTCCACCGACAGGAGTCTCACCGCCATGACCACGGACGCCCCGGCCACCGCTCCGCCGAGCGACGGCTTCCACGTCTTCGACACCACCCTCCGCGACGGTGCCCAGCGCGAGGGAATCAGCCTCACCGTCGCCGACAAGCTCGCCATCGCCCGGCTGCTCGACGAGTTCGGCGTCGGCTACATCGAGGGCGGGTGGCCGGGGGCCAACCCCCGTGACACCGAGTTCTTCCAGCGCGCCAGGCGGGAGATCACCTTCCGCCACGCCACGCTCGTGGCGTTCGGCGCGACCCGAAAGGCCGGCATCGCAGCAGCGGACGACCCGCAGGTCAAGGCGCTGGTCGATTCCGGCGCCCCGGTCGTCACCGTCGTCGCCAAGTCCCACGACCGGCACGTCGAACTCGCCCTCCGCACCACACTGGAGGAGAACCTCGCGATGGTGCGGGACACGGTCGAGTACCTCCGCTCCCGCGGCCGACGCGTCTTCGTCGACTGCGAGCACTTCTTCGACGGATACGCTGCCGATCCGGAGTACGCGCGGAGCGTGGTCGCGACCGCCCACGACGCCGGAGCCGAGGTCGTCATTCTCTGCGACACCAACGGCGGCATGCTCCCCGCACAGGTCCAGGCGGTGGTCCGCACCGTCCTCACCGACACGGGGGCCCGTCTCGGGATCCACGCGCAGGACGACACGGGGTGTGCCGTGGCGAACACGCTGGCCGCGGTCGACGGCGGCGCGAGCCAGGTGCAGTGCACCGCCAACGGCTACGGCGAGAGGGTCGGCAACGCCGACCTCTTCCCCGTCGTCGCGGCGCTGGAGCTCAAGTACGGCCGCCGGGTTCTGCCCGAGGGCTGCCTCCCGGAGATGACCCGCATCTCCCACGCGATCGCCGCGGTCGTCAACCTCTCCCCGGCGACGCACCAGCCCTATGTCGGCATCTCCGCGTTCGCCCACAAGGCCGGTCTCCACGCGTCGGCGATCAAGGTCGACCCGGACCTCTACCAGCACATCGATCCCGAGCGGGTCGGGAACACGATGCGCATGCTCGTCTCGGACATGGCCGGTCGCGCCTCGGTCGAGCTCAAGGGAAAGGAACTCGGCTACGACCTCGCGGGCGACCGGGACCTGGTGGGCCGCATCGTCGAGAGGACGAAGGAGCGTGAGCTCCAGGGCTACAGCTACGAGGCCGCCGACGCGTCCTTCGAGCTGCTGCTCCGCGACGAGGTGCTGGGCCGCGTCCGCCGCTTCTTCCGCCTGGAGAGCTGGCGCACGATCACCGACCAACGCGCCGACGGCGGACTCGAGAACGAGGCGACCGTGAAGCTCTGGGCGAAGGGGACGCGCGTCATCGCCGGGGGAGAGGGAAACGGTCCGGTGCACGCGCTCGACCGCGCGCTGCGGAACGGGCTGGAACGGACCTTCCCGGAACTCGCCCGGATGCAGCTCGTCGACTACAAGGTCCGGATCCTGGCCGGCACGCAGGGAACGGAGTCCACGACGCGCGTTCTGGTCACAACCAGTGACGGTTCGGCCGAGTGGTCGACGGTGGGCGTCGCCGACAACGTCATCGCCGCCTCCTGGCAGGCGTTGGACGATGCCTACACCTTCGGGCTGCTGAGGGCCGGATTGGAGCCCACCGACTGACCGACCCGCCGCCCCGCACGGGGCGCCGGTCCCGGGCTGCCCGCGCCCCGGGCGGCGGCCGCCCCGCACGGGGCAGCAACCACACGCCCCCCCCCGCCCGCCACGTGCGCAACGCGCCCCGTGGTGCGCGCCGACCGCGCGGGACCCCGGCGATCTGTTCGTCCGGACCATGAAAACGGGACGGAGACTGTACGGATCCCACGAGGTGTTCCGGGCCGCCGGTTTCGTAGGGTCTTTACATGACCGATCAGCTCCAGACCTCCCTGCCGTCACCCGACGCCCGTGGCCGCGTGTCAGAACTGCGTGCGATCCGTGACGAGGTGGTCCGGGGCCCGAGTGAGAAGGCCACCGAGGCGCAGCACGCCAAGGGCAAGCTGACGGCGCGCGAGCGTATCGACCTGCTCCTCGACGAAGGCTCGTTCCAGGAGATGGAGCCGCTCCGCCGTCACCGTGCCAGCGGCTTCGGGCTGGAGAACAAGAAGCCCTACACCGACGGCGTCATCACCGGCTGGGGCACCGTCCACGGTCGCACCGTCTTCGTCTACGCCCACGACTTCCGGATCTTCGGCGGCGCGCTGGGCGAGGCCCACGCGCAGAAGATCCACAAGATCATGGACAAGGCGATCGCGGCCGGCGCCCCGCTCGTCTCGCTGAACGACGGGGCGGGCGCGCGGATCCAGGAGGGCGTCAGCGCGCTCGCCGGCTACGGAGGGATCTTCCAGCGCAACACCCGCGCCTCGGGAGTGATCCCGCAGATCAGCGTGATGCTCGGCCCGTGCGCCGGTGGCGCCGCGTACTCCCCGGCCCTGACGGACTTCGTCTTCATGGTCCGCGAGACCTCGCAGATGTTCATCACGGGGCCGGACGTCGTGCAGGCGGTCACCGGGGCCCAGGTCACGCAGAACGGCCTCGGCGGTGCCGACGTCCATGCGGGGACCTCCGGCGTCGCGCACTTCGCGTACGACGATGAGGAGAGCTGCCTGGAGGAGGTCCGGTACCTGCTCTCGCTGCTCCCGCAGAACAACCGGGAGAACCCCCCGGTCATCGAGAGCGACGACCCGACGGACCGGTCCGGCGAGGCCTTGCTCGACCTGGTGCCCGCGGACGGCAACCGGCCGTACGACATGCGGCAGGTCATCGAGGAACTGGTGGACGACGGGGAGTTCCTGGAGATCCACGAGCGCTGGGCCACCAACATCATCTGCACGCTCGCCCGGATGGACGGCCGCGTCGTCGGCATCGTCGCCAACCAGCCGCAGTCCCTGGCCGGCGTGCTCGACATCGAGGCGTCGGAGAAAGCCGCGCGCTTCGTGCAGATGTGCGACGCGTTCAACATCCCGATCATCACCCTGCTCGACGTTCCCGGCTTCCTGCCGGGCGTCGACCAGGAGCACGGCGGCATCATCCGCCACGGAGCGAAGCTGCTCTACGCGTACTGCAACGCGACCGTGCCGCGTATCTCCGTCGTACTCCGCAAGGCGTACGGCGGTGCCTACATCGTGATGGACTCGCAGTCCATCGGCGCCGACCTCACCTACGCCTGGCCGACCAACGAGATCGCCGTCATGGGGGCCGAGGGCGCGGCCAACGTCATCTTCCGCCGGCAGATCGCCGCGGCGGAGGACCCCGAGGCCATGCGCGCCCGCATGGTCAAGGAGTACAAGGCCGAGTTGATGCATCCTTACTACGCCGCGGAGCGCGGCCTCGTCGACGACGTCATCGACCCGGCCGACACCAGGGAGGTCCTCATCCGCTCGCTCGACATGCTGCGGACGAAGCACGCCGACCTGCCCTCCCGCAAGCACGGCAACCCGCCGCAGTGACGCGGCCGGCCGCCACGGCGGCGGGCCGGGCGGCATCGAACCGATCACCGCAGCCACACAGATCTGAGGGGAGAACCACATGACCACCGATACCAACCTGGTGCGGGTCGAACGGGGCAACGCCAGCGACGAGGAGCTCGCCGCCGTCACCGCTCTGCTGATCGCCCGCGCCGGCCGCGCCCGCGAGACGACGCCGCGCCCCGTCGCCGTCCACCGCACCTCCGTCGGCTGGCGCCGACTGGAGCGGACCACCGGCTTCCGCTCCGCCCACAGCTGGCAGCACTGACCTTCGGGCATCCCGGCCCGCGCCCCGTCACCGGCCTCGCCACCCGGAGCGCCTCTGCGGGGGGGGGTGCCGCTCCACCACCGTGGGTCCGTCACCGGGCGGTGCGGATCGGCGCCTCCGGCGCTGAGAGCGCGTTTGAGACCCCACGCCGGGCCCGCGACGCCAGCTACGGCCGCCTGCTGCGTTGTCAGGAACACCCGAATACAACCCGGTATGAGGGTTCCCCTCCGCCGTGCAGCTGACCGCATCTGGCGCCGCGAGCTAAGCCGACGTGGGGTCTCAAACACGCTCTGAGCAGGTGCGTCGGGCACCGCCGCACGCCCGGGAGCGTGCGGCGGTGCGGCGCTCCGGCAGCGCACGTGGGACGGACCGGGCGTGCGGAGGCCGGTCGTCACCCCGCCGGGCCCGCGCCCACGGCGGCCACCACCACCCAGCGCAGCGGCGCGCCGTGCCATCGGGCGTGCGACGCGGCCCCTTCGTCCGGTTCCCGGGACCGCCCAGTCCCGGCGGGGGAGGGCGCCGGGAAGCCCCCGGACGGTCGAGCGGGCGGCGCCTCATGGCGCCGTGGACGGGGCTCGACACCGCCGCCTCCGGGCAGGCCGAGCCGCACCGGTCCCGCGTCGGCGGGCCGCCGCCCCGCACCGTGCGGAGTGTCACGTCGCGCGGCCACGACGGCGCCGTGACGAGCCACCGCCACCGCCCCGTGCCGACCGCGGACACGGCCCCGCGGGCACCGTGACGTGTCGCGGCCGGCCCCGCCCCCCGGCGGGGCGCCGTTCCGCGTCCGAGCCCGCCTCCGGACGCCGAGGGTGAAATCCCCGACCGACGGCCGGCCCCGGGCCCCCGTGTACCGCCACCGTGCGGGCCGGCACCCCGCCGACGGCCCGCCCCGCACCACCCGTTCGGTGCTGTCCGGGGCAGCCCCCACCGCGTGGGTCGGCCGCTCACCCGCGGCGTCGCGAGTGTCCGACGAGCCACGGCGCCCCACCGCGCAGCCGCCACCGACACGTCGTCACCTCGCGGGCCGAGGTCCCGCGCCGCCGACCGGCGCGCCCGTGGCCTCCGGGGAGCCTCCCGCGATCTGCCCGGCGCCCGGCCTCCTGCGCCAGCCTCGTCACGCCCCACGCCCCGTCACTGCCGCGCTCGTCGCCCCTCGTGCCGCCGGCGGTGGGGGAGGAGCAGTGGGCCGACACGGGAAGAGGACTGCACGACGCCGCGCCCCTCGCCCGCCCCGGAAAGGCAAGAACCCGGAAGAGCCCACCGAATCGGCTCCACCGGGTCCCGGTTCGCGGACGACGTGACCGCGCCTCGTCCGGACGGTGCCCCGGGCCCTCAGGCCCGGGACGCCGTCGCGACGTCACGCGTCGGGCAGGTCCACCAGCGTCGTGCGGCGGGGGTTCGCCGTCTGGGTCGGCAGCACGACCGACTCCGCCACGGGGCCGGCCTCCGGCGTGAGGTCTGCGGTGTCCGCGAGGTGCACGAGGGTGGTGCGACGCGGGTTGGCGGTGGGGCGGTTGCTGAGTGTCGTCTTCACGAGGGCTGCCTCTTCGTCGGTCCTGCTCGGTTCGCCGCCGGACGGCTCATCCACCAGAGGCTAGGACGGGCGGTCGGCTCGCCACGCCGAAGCCCCAGGTGATCGCCTGTGAGGTTCATCACGAGAGGGGATGCAAAGGCGCCATTCCGGTGCGGTGGCCCGCCGGGACAAAGACGGTCAATGGGTGCACGCGCCGACTTCCGGTGGTCCTGCGCGTCCTGGTCGCGCGGCGGCGGCGGTGGCGCGGTGACGAGCAAAAGTCCGCTTCCTCCGAACTTGCCCCCCACGGCTCGTGGTGGGGTGCGCGCGGAGCGTCAATCATGGCCCAGGAGTGATCCCGGCCCTTGTTGGAGATGTGGCTCTGTGCTGGAATTCCACGGACCGCGTGGGATATCGACCGTCACGCCGCAGGTGCACACCACCACCACGACGCCGGCCGATCCGGGGACGCTAAGGTCACCCACGACCGCCACGGAGCTCCTGGCTCCAGGTTCAACACCGTTCCGCCGCAGCAGCGGTGGGGCGCCTTGTCCAGAGGTTGCGACGCTAGTGCAGGGACGTTTCAAGAAGGAAGGCAGTGCCACCGGGGAGGCGGGGCCCAGCGGTCCGTCGGGCAGCAGCCCGGCGACAGGGCAGCAGCCCCACGGTGGCGAGCCCCTCCATGCCGCGGGCAGCACCGACGACGCCGCCCCCGAGCGCGTCGGCGAAGGCCCGGTCCCCGAGACCGACCCCGCCGAGGCCAACGCCGTCGGCTCGCGGTTGGCGATGCGCAACTGGCGCATCAGCACCCGCCTGGTCTCGCTGATCGCTCTTCCCGTCGTCGCGGCCACCGCGCTCGGTGTCTTCCGTATCCAGGACACCAACCAGGACATCGAGCAGCTGGACAACATGCAGCTGCTCACCGACATGACGCGGCAGGCGACCCGCCTGGCGACCGCGCTCCAGGAGGAGCGCGACCGCTCCGCCGGGCCGCTGATCAGTGACAGCAGCGCCAAGGGCAGCAACATCGCGACGCTGCGCGACCGCACCGACGGTGCCCGGTCCGCATTCGCCGACGCGACACTCGGCATCGACCGCGACGACAGCACCCTCTCCGGCATCAGCAACCGCGTGCTCAGCATCGGCCGGCAGCTCAACCAGCTCCGCGACATCCGCGACGAGGCGTACGACGACCCGGCGTACATATCCCAGACCGTCAGTCGCTACAACGAGCTGATCGACTCCCTCCTCGCGCTCTCCCAGGACATGGCCCTGGCCACCAGCAACGAGGAGATGATCAACTCCACCCGCGCGCTGGCCGCGTTCTCCGCCGCGAAGGAATACGCCTCCATCCAGCGCGCCATGATCAGCGGTGGTTCGGCCCGCGGCGGCGACGGCTTCTCGTCCAGCGACTGGCGCTACGGCAAGACGGCGCAGCAGAACGAGCAGGCGTCGATGCGGAGCTTCCAGCAGCTCTACGGCAACGACGAGATCACCGAGCCGCTCGACGGCGGTATCGCCAACGTGGTGAGCGCCGGTCAGCTCGCCGACCGCGTCTTCGACGCCGAGGGCGCGCTGGCGGACGAGCAGCTCTCCGACCAGGACGCCTACGACCTGCTGCGCTCCAAGGTCGACGCGATGGACTCCATCGAGCAGACCCTGCTGGCCGAGATGGAGCGCCAGGCGGAGCAGCTTCGCGACGAGGCACAGCGCGACGCCATCCTCAACGGTGCCGTGATCATCCTCGTCCTCGGCATCTCGCTCGTCGGCGCCTTCGTCGTCGCCCGCTCCATGGTCCGGTCGCTGCGGCGACTGCAGGACACCGCGCAGGAAGTCGCCCACCGGCGCCTGCCCGAGGTCGTCCGCCAGATGAGCGAGGCCGACCCGCAGGACATCGACACCTCGGTCGCCTCGGTCGGTGTCCACACCCGGGACGAGATCGGCAAGGTCGCCGAGGCGTTCGACGACGTGCACCGCGAAGCGGTCCGCCTCGCCGGCGAGCAGGCGCTGCTCCGAGGCAACGTCAACGCGATGTTCACCAACCTCTCGCGGCGCAGCCAGGGCCTGATCCAGCGGCAGCTGTCGCTGATCTCCGAGCTGGAGTCCCGCGAGGCCGACCCCGACCAGCTCGCCTCTCTCTTCAAGCTCGACCACCTCGCGACCCGCATGCGTCGTAACGGTGAGAACCTCCTCGTCCTCGCGGGCGAGGAGCCCGGACGTCGCTGGACCCGCCCCGTCCCCCTCGTGGACGTGCTGCGCGCCGCCGCGTCCGAGGTGGAGCAGTACGAGCGGATCGAGCTGTCGGCGGTCCCCAAGACCGACGTCGCCGGCCGCGTCGTCAACGACCTCGTGCACCTCCTCGCCGAGCTGCTGGAGAACGCGACATCGTTCTCCTCGCCGCAGACGAAGGTCAAGGTCACCGGTCACGCCTTGCCCGACGGGCGCATCCTCGTCGAGATCCACGACACGGGCATCGGCCTCTCCCCCGAGGACCTCGGGGAAATCAACGAGCGACTGGCCAACCCGCCGACGGTGGACGTCTCCGTCTCCCGCCGCATGGGCCTGTTCGTGGTCGGCCGTCTGTCGCTCCGGCACGGCATCCGCATCCAGCTGCGTCCCTCGGACTCCGGCGGCACCACCGCGCTGGTCATGCTGCCCGCCGAGGTGGCCCAGACCGCCGGGCGTCCCAAGCCCGCCCCGAACGGGGCCGCCGCCCGGGGCGCGGCCGAACCGCCGTCCGCGACGCTGCGCCGTGAGACGCCGCCGCGCCGCCAGCCCGGCGACGCCGAGGTCGGCGGGCCGCCGAACCGCAACCAGATGTCCGCTCCGCCCACCCGGGCGGCGCTCCCTTCCCGCCCCGGCACGGCCCGTCCCCAGGACGCCGAGCCGGCGGGCGGGCGACCCGGCCCCACCGGCCAGGCCCCCGGGGCAGGCAACGCCGCGCGTCCCGCGGACCGTCCCAGCTGGGCGAGCCGTGGTGAGGACACCGGGCGAATACCCCCGATGCAGGACGGCGAGGCCCCGCGCGGTCACGACCAGGGCTTCGGCGCAGGCCACGCCCCCGGGCAGTACCCCGCGGGCGACGACTTCTCCGCGACCCGCGAGTTCCCGGCCGTGGACGGCGGGGGCTACCCCCCGGCGGGCGCGTTGCCGCCCGGTCAGGGCCAGCCGCACGGGCACGTCGGCGGCGCCGGTCACCCGGGGCAGCAGTCGGGCCACGGTCAAGGGGCGACCGGTGGCTACCCGGCGCAGGGCGGTCACCAGGGCGGCGGTGGGGCGACGGAGTTCACCAGCCCCGTCTCCTCCCCGGGGGACACCGGCGAGCTCACCGGACCGTTCGGCGTCCACCACGCACCGCAGGGGCAGGACCCGCACGGCGCGTACGGCGGCGGGCCCCACGGGAACCGGACGGGCGACCGCCACGGGCAGCAGCACGGCTACAGCGGTCCCGGGCCCGGCGATCACCAGCCCACCACCGAGATGCCGGCCATCGGGTCGCAGCAGGCGGAAGGGACGCACGACCTCTTCGGGCACTACACCCCGCCGCCGCAGCAGGAGCAGACGGCGCTGCACCAGGGGCAGCACTACGGCGCGGGCGGGCCTTCGGAGCGCACCCCGATCTTCGAGCAGGTCGAGTCGACCTGGTTCGGAGCGCGGAACGGCGCCCCGGCCCCGCACGAGCTGCCCCGCGAGGCCTCCGCGCCGCCGCAGGCGCACCAGCCCCCCGCGGCGCCCGCCCCGGCGCCGCCCGCCCCGCGGGAGCTGCCCCCGTCCCGGCCCGAGACGCCAGCGGCGCCGCCGGCGACCGGCAACGGACCCAACTGGGAATCGCCCAACGACGAACGGTGGCGCCGTGCGGAGCAGTTGCGCTCCCCGGCCGCCGGTGGCGTCACCACCTCGGGGCTTCCCCGGCGCGTACCGCGTGCCAACCTGGTCGCCGGCACCGCCAAGGAGAAGGAGACCAAGGTGGCGCCGACCGGCCCGCAGGTCTCCCGGTCTCCCAGCGATGTCCGGGGCCGACTGACCAATCTCCGCCGCGGCATCCAGCAGGGCCGTCAGGCGGGAACGACGACCGGTGGCGAGAACACCGGACAGGGACTCGGTTCCCCCTACCGGCAGGAGCGTTGATGAACAGCCCGATGAGTCAGGCGGCCCAGAACCTGAACTGGTTGATCACCAGCTTCGTGTCCAACACCCCCGGGGTGTCGCACACGGTGGTGGTGTCGGCCGACGGTCTTCTGCTCGCGTTGTCCGAGGGTTTCCCGCGTGACCGTGCCGACCAGTTGGCGGCGGTGGCCTCGGGGCTCACCTCGCTGACGGCCGGCGCCTCCCGCATCTTCGAGGGCGGCGTGGTCAACCAGACGGTGGTGGAGATGGAGCGCGGTTTCCTCTTCATCATGTCGATCTCGGACGGTTCGTCGCTGGCGGTGCTCGCCCACCCGGACGCCGACATCGGCCTCGTCGGGTACGAGATGGCGCTCCTCGTCGACCGCGCGGGCGCCGTCCTCACCCCCGACCTGCGGGCCGAGCTCCAGACGAGCATTCTCAACTGACCCAGCTCCCCCACATGAGCACCACTGTCCGCATCGCCGACCTCATGTCCACCCGGAGGAGCTATGACGACCCCGCCCGCCTCACAGGGTTCCTACGGCACGCATCACGGGCCGTACGACGATGACGGCGATCAGCCACTGGTGCGTCCGTATGCGATGACCGGTGGCCGGACCAGGCCCCGGTACCAGTTGGCCATCGAGGCGTTGGTCAGTACCAGCGTCGAACCGGTTCAGCTCCAAGGGCTGTTGCCGGAACACCAGCGGATCTGCCAGCTCTGCATGGCCGAGGTCAAGTCGGTTGCCGAGGTTTCGGCGTTGTTGGCGATGCCGTTGGGTGTGGCTCGGATTCTGGTCGCCGATCTGGCGGAGGCCGGGCTTGTCGCTATTCATCAGCCTGGTCATGAGGGTGAGCCGGGTGGTCAGCCTGATGTGACGTTGCTTGAAAGGGTGCTCAGTGGACTTCGGAAGCTCTAGCGGTGGGGGCGGTGCGGCTCCGGCAGGTTCCGGGGCCGCGGCGCGGTCTACGACGTCGGCGAAGATCGTGGTCGCGGGCGGGTTCGGTGTGGGTAAGACGACGTTCGTGGGGGCTGTGTCGGAGATCAATCCGCTGCGGACCGAGGCGGTGATGACGTCTGCGTCTGCGGGGATCGATGATCTGACGCACACCGGTGGTAAGACCACGACGACGGTGGCGATGGACTTCGGTCGTATCACGTTGGATCAGGATCTGATTCTGTATCTGTTCGGTACGCCGGGGCAGGATCGTTTCTGGTTCATGTGGGACGATTTGGTGCGTGGTGCGATCGGTGCGGTGGTGCTGGTCGATACGCGTCGTCTTGCGGATTGTTTTCCTGCGGTTGATTACTTCGAGAATTCTGGTCTTCCGTTCGTTATTGCGTTGAACGGGTTCGACGGGCATCAGCCGTATTCGCCGGAGGAGGTGCGGGAGGCGTTGCAGATCGGGCCGGACGCGCCGATCATCACGACGGACGCGCGGCACCGGTCGGACGCGAAGTCCGCCCTGATCACGCTGGTCGAGCACGCACTCATGGCGCGCCTGGGCTGACGCCCGGAACTTCGAAGTCGGCCGCCGTTCCTTTCGGGACGGCGGCCGACTTCTTTGTGTCTGCCGGTTCTCGGTCCCGGGCCCGGTCGTCCCTCGCGGCGCTGTTTGTCAGCCGCTGCCCGCGGCCCCGTCGGCCGGCCCGCGCGTGTGTGCCCCTCGGCCCACACCTCGCGCTTCGGCGGGCGCATGTGCCCCACGCCACACCATCCGTCCGGTGTGCGTCCCCCCCCGTGTGGGTCTTCCCACGACCGGCCGGCCGGCTCCGCAACGGTTCTGCGTGTATGCGGCCTCGAATCGCAACCGACCGTGCCCGCTCGCCTCCGTACGGCCCGGTGATCAATCCGTTTTCTCCGCCGATCATGCGCTATGGCGGATTTCCGGAGAGTCAAAGGTGTGAAACGGCAGGGATGCCGGGGGATTGGCCCACCCCGCCCACCCGTGCTGAAATCCCCGTGAAACCCGCAAACGACGGCGGCCGGACCCCGGCCCGGACCGAGAGGTGAGGCGAGTGAGGCGCAGCAGTCACGCGACAACCCCGGGCGGCACGTCGTCGCCACCACCGGAGCGCGGAAACTTCACCCCGGCCGCTCCCGGCGCTGGTGGCCGGCCCGTGGGGGAGTGGGACGCCCCTTCGGGCGGCAGCCGTCTCGCCCCACGCAACTGGCGCGTCGCGCCGAGGCTCTACGCCATCCTCCTCCTCCCGGTCCTCGTGGCCCTCGTCTTCGCCGGTCTGCGCGTCCACACCCACTACGACACCTGGCGCGGGGCCGACCGTGCGGAGCGCGTGGCGGAACTGGTCCGCGCCTCCACCACGTACGCCAACGCACTTCTTGACGAGCGGGACCTCACCGCGGAGCCGCTCCTGTCGGGGAGCAGCGACGAC
The DNA here is from genome assembly GCF_012034385.1 of Streptomyces spiramenti. GTDB lineage: Bacteria > Actinomycetota > Actinomycetes > Streptomycetales > Streptomycetaceae > Streptomyces > Streptomyces spiramenti. The sequence continues at coordinate 37,703 of NZ_JAAVJB010000008.1, read as the reverse complement.
CCGGTCGTGGAGCGGACCCGTGCACACACGGACCGCGCACGGGCCGAGTTCGAGTCGCGCCTCGCGAGCGCCCCGTCGGACGCGCGGCTCGACCGGCGCGCCGCCGAGGTGGCGGAGACCGCCGCGGGGCTCGACGACCTTCGGTCGGCCGCCTGGAGCGGCGCATCGGGAGATGCCGAGACCGAGATGGGCTACGTCGCGATCCAGCATCCGGTGATGTCCTTCGCCAACGAGCTGGGCCTCGGCTCCGACGACCTCGCCTCCTACGGCCGCTCGGTCTACGCGATCTCCCTCGCTCAGGCGGCAGGCTCCCTCCAGCGGGCCCTGGGGACCCACATCCTGCTGGGGGACGAGGACGTCGAGGCGCGCGCTCAGCTGCGGGTCACCCTCAGTTCGTACCTCCACCTGGAGCGCATCGCCCGCAACGAGTTCGTCTCCGCCGCCCGGCCGGAGGACGTGGCGCGGCTGGACCGCGCTCTGGCCGCGGCCGGCGAGGGCGGGCAGGACCCGGTGGCGGAGATGGCCGCCGCGCTCGTGGAGCCCGACGCGGGCAGCGCCGGGCTCGCCGACGCCGGAGTCACCCCGAGCGCGTGGTTCGAGGCGGTCACCGTCCGATTCGACGCCTACCGGGACGTGGAGCGGGAGCTCGTCGAGGACGCCGTGCACGAGGCACGGGCCGTCGCGGCGGACGCCCGCACCAGCATGATCACCAACTCGGCGCTCGCGGTCACCGCTCTGCTCGCCGCCTTCGTCATCGCCGGTCTGATGGCCCGGGCGATGAGCCGCAACATGACCAGGTTGCGCGACGCCGCCCTGGAGGTCGCCGAACACCGGCTCCCCTCGCTGATGTCCCAGCTGTCGCAGCCGGACCCCGGCCGCGTGGACACCCGGGTCAGCCCGATCCGCGTCACGGGCCGGGACGAGATCGGCGAGGTGTCGCGAGCGTTCGACCACGTCCACCGCGAGGCGGTCAGGCTCGCCTCCGAACAGGCGTTGCTGCGCGGCAACGTGAACACGGTGTTCACCAACCTCGCCGGCCGCAACCAGAGCCTGGTGGAACGGCAGCTCGAACTGATCGGTGGCCTCGAGGACAACGAGGCGGATCCCGAGCAGCTGGAGCACCTCTTCCGCCTCGACCACCTCGCCACCCGGATGCGCCGCAACGGCGACAACCTCCTGGTGCTCGCGGGGCGGGAGCCCGACCGGAGCTGGAGCCGCCCCGTGCCGCTCCTGGACGTGGTGCGCGCCGCGGCCTCCGAGGTCGAGCACTACGAGCGGATCGACATCGTCGGGGTGCCCCCGGGCGAGCTCCACGGGGCGGTCGTGACCGACCTCGTCCACCTGCTGGCCGAGCTCCTGGAGAACGCGACGTCGTTCTCCTCGCCGCACACCAGGGTCCGCGTCACGGCGACCCGACTGCCCGACGGGCGCGTCATGGTGGAGATCCACGACCGCGGCGTGGGGCTGCCGGCCGAGGACTTCGCGCTGATCAACCACCGCCTGGCCGAACCTCCCGTCGCCGACCTCGACGTCTCCCGCCGCATGGGGCTGTTCGTCGTGGCACGTCTCTCGCAGCAGCACGGCATCCGCGTGCAGCTTCGGCCGTCCGGTGAGCAGGTGGGCACCACCTGTCTGGTGATGCTCCCGGAGGGCATCACCCACGGCGGGCACGGGGCGGCCCCCCACGACGCGCACGAGCGGTTCACCGTTTCCCCCGTGGTCGCCGAACGCCCCGTACCGGACGTCGAAGCGTCCCCGCGAACCGCCGCCGAGCTCGGTTTCGACGACTCCCGCTACGGTGAGAGCCAGGCAGTGGACCACGTCGGCCGGTCGCTGCGGCGAGGTGAACGCCGCATCGTCGTGGAGCCCTCCGACGCCCGGGCGGCAGCACCCGCCCACGCTCCGTCACCCGACGGCACCCCTCACGGCACCCCGGACGGCGCCACCGCCCACGGGGCGCACGGTGCGGTCGCGGACCGCACCGCTCCGTGGCGGCCGGGCGGTGGGAACGGGTGGCACGGAGCGTCCCCCGGGGCTCCGCTCCACCCGGGGGCCACGGGCGCGACCAACGTCCCCGAGGGCACCTATTCCGGCCAGGAATACGGCCCGGACACTCCCGGCACACAGCCCCCTCACACCCCCGCCACCCACCCGGAACCGGCCGCACGACACCGGTTCGACCCCGCGACGAGCGACCCGAACACCACCCCCGACCGGCGGCCGGAGGGTGAGGATGCGTACCCTGCGACTCCCCCTGGGGCCGCGCACCGCGTAGGCTCTCACGGTGCGGAGCTCGTGTCGGAGGGTCAAACCCCCACCACCGGCGCAGGGTTGCCCCGTCGCGAACCCCGACGTCGTCCCGACGACAGGGCGCAGCGGCAGGGACGGCAGGGACCGGTGGAAACCCCGGACCGGACGCCGCAGGACCGGCAGTGGGGCCGTGGCCCGCACCGCGAGGCGCAGCCCGCGGACACCACTGGCTCGGGCCTCCCCAGGCGGGTACCGAAAGCCAATCTGGTGGAGCACACCCGGTCCGAGCCGCCGGCTGGCGGTCGGCAGGTCTCCCGGGCGCCAGAGGATGTCCGGGGCCGCCTCACCGACCTCCACCGCGGCGTCAGGCAGGGACGCGGTGCCGGTAGGGACCGCGCGGAGAACGACCACGAGGGCTTCGGCCCCGTAAACGATCAGGAGCGTTAATGTGAGCCCGATGAGTCAGGCGGCGCAGAACCTGAACTGGTTGATCACCAGTTTTGTGGAGAGCACCCCCGGGGTGTCGCACACCGTCGTGGTGTCGGCCGACGGTCTGCTGCTCGCGATGTCCGAGGGTTTCCCGCGTGACCGTGCCGACCAGTTGGCGGCGGTGGCCTCGGGGCTCACCTCGCTGACGGCCGGCGCCTCCCGCATCTTCGAGGGCGGTCCGGTGAACCAGACGGTGGTGGAGATGGAGCGCGGTTTCCTCTTCATCATGTCGGTCTCGGACGGTTCGTCGCTGGCGGTGCTCGCCCACCCGGACGCCGACATCGGCCTCGTCGGGTACGAGATGGCGCTCCTCGTCGACCGCGCGGGTGCCGTCCTCACCCCCGACCTCCGGGCCGAACTCCAGGGGAGTCTGCTCAACTAGGAGACAACCGTGCGGATTGACCGCCCTCGCCATAAGGTGCGATAACACTTGACGGCGAGAGCGCAACGGCCACACCGACGGCATCAGGAGGAGGAGAGAGACGTGACGACGCCCCCGACCGGATCTTCCGGAGGCGACCACCCCGACCGGACCCATGGCGGCCGGCCCGGACACTTCGACTTCCCTTCGGCGCCCAGCGGCTCACGGCCCGGGAGCGGGCAGGGTGTTCCGCCGCGCACCGAGCCCCGGCAGCCGTTGGTGCGTCCGTATGCGATGACCGGTGGCCGGACCAGGCCCCGGTACCAGTTGGCCATCGAGGCGTTGGTCAGTACCAGCGTCGAACCCGCCCGGCTCCATGGCCAGCTTCCGGAACACCAGCGGATCTGCCAGCTGTGCTACGAGATGAAGTCGGTTGCCGAGGTTTCGGCGTTGTTGGCGATGCCGTTGGGTGTGGCTCGGATTCTGGTCGCCGATCTGGCGGAGGCCGGGCTTGTCGCTATTCATCAGCCTGGTCATGAGGGTGAGCCGGGTGGTCAGCCTGATGTGACGTTGCTTGAAAGGGTGCTCAGTGGACTTCGGAAGCTCTAGCGGTGGGGGCGGTGCGGCTCCGGCAGGTTCCGGGGCCGCGGCGCGGTCTACGACGTCGGCGAAGATCGTGGTCGCGGGCGGGTTCGGTGTGGGTAAGACGACGTTCGTGGGGGCTGTGTCGGAGATCAATCCGCTGCGGACCGAGGCGGTGATGACGTCTGCGTCTGCGGGGATCGATGATCTGACGCATACCGGTGGTAAGACCACGACGACGGTGGCGATGGACTTCGGTCGTATCACGTTGGATCAGGATCTGATTCTGTATCTGTTCGGTACGCCGGGGCAGGATCGTTTCTGGTTCATGTGGGACGATTTGGTGCGTGGTGCGATCGGTGCGGTGGTGCTGGTCGATACGCGTCGTCTTGCGGATTGTTTTCCTGCGGTTGATTACTTCGAGAATTCTGGTCTTCCGTTCGTTATTGCGTTGAACGGGTTCGACGGGCATCAGCCGTATTCGCCGGAGGAGGTGCGGGAGGCGTTGCAGATCGGGCCGGACGCGCCGATCATCACGACGGACGCGCGGCACCGGTCGGACGCAAAGTCCGCCCTGATCACGCTGGTCGAGCACGCACTCATGGCACGCCTGCGCTGAACCACCACCGGCGGCAGCGCCGCCGGTGCCCGGCACGGCCGGCTCGCCCCCGCCATCACCGGCGGGGGCGCCGTCGTGTCCGCCCCCGGAGCCGTGAGCCGGTCGACAACGGCCCGATACCCTGTTGCGGCACAACGACGCACCGCCCGGCGCGCGCCGACATCGTTCGCGCTCCGGCCTCCGAGTGAAGGGCAGCAGCTTTCGTGCGCATCGCCAGATTCTCCATCGACGGAAACGTTGGTTTCGGCATCATCGAAGGAGAGCCGGCCGACGAAGGCGGGCAGCTCGTCGAACTGATCAAGGGCCATCCGTTCGGCGACTTCGACCGCAGCGGACACAAGGTGCCGCTCTCCGAGGTCCGACTGCTGGCACCCGTCCTGCCGAGCAAGGTCGTGGCCGCCGCGCGCAACTACTCCGAGCACGCGCGGGAACTGGGCAACGCCGTCCCCGAGGCCCCGGTGGTCTTCTTCAAGCCGTCGACCACCGTCGTCGGTCCGGGCGACCCCGTGCCCTACCCGACGTTCTCGCAGAACGTGCACTACGAGGCCGAGCTCGCGGTCGTCATCGGCCGCATGTGCAGCCGCGTCCCGCGTGACCGCGTCTCCGAGGTCGTCCTCGGCTACACCTGCGCCAACGACCTGACCGCCCGCGACGCGCAGCAGGCCGAAGGCCAGTGGGCTCGCGCCAAGGGCTTCGACGCCTCCTGCCCCCTCGGCCCGTGGGTCGAGACCGACATCGACCTGGACGCCGCCGGCGACCTCGCCGTCATGTGCACGGTCAACGGGGAACAGCGGCAGCTGGGGCGCACCAGTGAGATGGTGCACTCCATCACGGACCTCGTCGTCCACATCTCGGAGGCGATGACGCTCCTCCCCGGCGACGTCATCCTCACCGGCACACCCGCAGGTGTCGGTCCCCTCACCGTCGGTGACGAGGTCGCCGTCACCGTCGAACGCATCGGAACCCTCACCAACAAGGTCGTGAAGCGTGACTAGCGCAGCCCTGCCCCCCGTCCGCGTGCGGTTCTGCCCTTCTCCCACGGGCAACCCGCACGTGGGACTGATCCGCACCGCCCTCTTCAACTGGGCCTTCGCGCGCCACCACGGCGGCGCCCTGGTCCTGCGGATCGAGGACACCGACGCCGCCCGCGACTCGGAGGAGTCCTACCAGCAGCTCCTCGACTCGCTCCGGTGGCTCGGCCTCGATTGGGACGAGGGCCCCGAGCCGTTCGACGCCGGCCGCACCGCACCCGGCGCCCACGGCCCCTACCGGCAGTCGCAGCGCATGGAGATCTACTCCGACATCGCCACCCGGCTGCGGGAGGCGGGCCACGCCTACCGCTGCTACTGCACCACCGAGGAGCTGGACCAGCGCCGGGAGGCGGCTCGCGCCGCGGGCAGGCCGTCCGGCTACGACGGCGCCTGCCGCGACCTCACCGATGAACAGCGTGCCACCTACGAGGCCGAGGGACGCAGCCACGTCCTGCGGTTCCGTATGCCCGACGAGACGATCACCTTCACCGACCTCGTGCGCGGCGAGCTCACCTTCACGCCGGACAACGTGCCCGACTACGGCATCGTCCGCGCCAACGGTGCGCCCCTCTACACGCTCGTCAACCCGGTGGACGACGCCCTGATGGGCATCACCCACGTGCTGCGCGGCGAGGACCTGCTCTCCTCCACGCCCCGGCAGATCGCGCTCTACCGCGCGCTCGCCGACATCGGCGTCGTGGACGGAGCCGTCCCCGAGTTCGGCCACCTGCCCTACGTGATGGGCGAGGGGAACAAGAAGCTCTCCAAGCGGGACCCCCAGTCCTCGCTGAACCTCTACCGCGAGCGGGGCTTCCTGCCCTCGGGGCTGCTCAACTACCTGTCGCTCCTCGGCTGGTCGATCGCCGAGGACCGCGACATCTTCACGCTGCGGGAGATGGCCGACGCCTTCGAGATCGACGCCGTGAACGGCAACCCGGCCCGGTTCGACCTCAAGAAGGCCGAGGCGATCAACGCCGTTCACCTGCGTGAACTGCCCGTGGACGAATTCGCCGCCGCCTGCGAGCCGTGGTTGCGCGCCCCGTACGCGCCGTGGAAGCCCGAGGAGTTCGACACCGAGGCGTTCGCCGCCCTCGCGCCCCTGGCGCAGACGCGTCTCACGGTGCTCTCGGACATCACCGACAACGTCGACTTCCTGTTCCTGCCGGAGCCGGCCGTCGACGAGAAGTCCTGGGAGAAGGCGATGAAGCCGGGGGCGGCGGAGCTGCTCACCACCGCGCGGGCACACGTCGCGGAGTCGGCGTGGGAGGCGGAGGCGCTGAAGAACGCGGTGCTCGCCGCGGGGGAGGCGCACGGTCTGAAGCTCGGCAAGGCGCAGGCCCCGGTGCGGGTCGCCGTCACCGGCCGCACCGTCGGCCTCCCGCTGTTCGAGTCGCTGGAGATCCTTGGACGGGACCGCACGCTCGCCCGTATCGACGCGGCCCTCGCCAAACTCTCCACGTCGGGCTGAGGGGCCTCCGGAGCGTCCGGTGACGCAGGGGGCTCCGCCGACTTCCCGGCCGCCCAGTCCCCGCGGCCACGGCTGCTCAGGGCCGCGGTGCGGCCGATGGCCGCACCGCGGCGGGGTGGGCGGGACTCCCGCCCCGTGCCGTCTGTAGCCGTGCCGCCTGTGTCCTGTGCCCCGTGCGTGTGACGGCCCCGTGGGCGACGCGCCGTGGACGGGGGGCGTGCTGCTCGCCCCGTGCGGTGGTTCCTCGTGCGGTGGTTCCTCGTGCGTGGCACCGGGCGCCGCCGGGCCGCCCGACCCGGGGGCATCGCGTCACCGGCCCGGACGGCACGGCCCGTGGCCCCTTCAACCGTGCGCATGCCCCGTCGCCGGTGCTCGCGACGTCTGCCGTGCCGGACTCGGGTGGACTCCGGCCGCCCCGTGCGACCCACCGTCGCGACAACTGCCCCGCTGTCGCGGTCGAGCACGGGGCCCGCACCCGTGCGGCGGGTACGGCGGCGGCCGACCGCGCTGCAGAGGCCCGTCGTCGTCCTGCGGGAGGGCGGTCGTTGTGCGTCGACGAAAGGCGGGAGCCCGGGGCCGCCGTCCCGGACCCTGCCGGCCCCGGGCCACGCTGTCCGCGCGCTCGGACCACCCTGCTCCCCGCCCCGGTACCGGCGACCGCCCGCCCCCCCCCGCGCTGTCCGGGCCGTCGGTCACCCCAGGGCGCACGCAGCGGCGCCGGCGCTCCTCGGCGGGGACCGATCAACGACCCGGCGGGCCCGGCCGTTCTCGACAGGCTGCGCGGCGGCGGTGTCCCTGCCGAACCCCGCACAGCCCGGCACGTGGCGGCCACGTTTCTCCTGCACCGGGCTGCCGCCGCACGGTGCCCTCCCGTACGAGCCCGCACGGGGCCGCCCCGTGCGGCGGTAGCCCGGTGCACGGGGCGGTCCGAGAGGGCCGTCCGAGACATGCGCCCCCGCGTGCTGCGGCTCGCGCTCCGTCTTGACACCCCTGGCGACCTCGGCTCCCGGCAGCGCCTCCGCAAGGCTCTGGCGCGGCCCTGTGCGGGCTGCGCGGGGGCAGTTCGGCGGCGACGAGGGATGAGACAGCGGTGAGGGTGCCACGGCGCCGATGGTCAGGTCACGCCCGGGGAGACGGTGCGCGGCCGCCGGCGCCGCCCCGTGCGGCTCAGGAAGCGTCTCCCGCGGCTCGCCGGCGGTGCCTCGATCCCCCTTCGGGGAACCCGTTTTGGCGGTCGGTCCCCGATCGGGTAATGTTCTTCCCGTCGCCAAGCGAACCGGAACCGAAAGGGGCCGGGACCGCAAGGCGAAGACCCGAGCGAAGACTCCGCAAAGAGTCAAGTTCTGGTGGGCTATGGTGTAATTGGCAGCACGACTGATTCTGGTTCAGTTAGTCTAGGTTCGAGTCCTGGTAGCCCAGCGATCTTCCAGCAAGATCAAGGCCCCCGTTGTGTAGCGGCCTAGCACGCCGCCCTCTCAAGGCGGTAGCGCCGGTTCGAATCCGGTCGGGGGTACGGTGACCGTCTCGATGGTCACTAGCTGGATGCCCCCGTTGTGTAGCGGCCTAGCACGCCGCCCTCTCAAGGCGGTAGCGCCGGTTCGAATCCGGTCGGGGGTACTTGGTAGGACTGAGCCCCGCACTTCGGTGCGGGGCTCAGTTCGTTGTGTCGCCGTGTCGCCCGCCCGGCGACGGCCTCAGCGGCTGAACCTCACCGAAGAACGGGAAGACCCCGGGGGAGAGGAAGGCCACCCCCAGGTCCCCGGGGCTCACCCGGTGCGCACCGTCAGCGTGCCCGGCGGCATCCCGTCCCGGCGCCATCGAGGTGACACGTCTCACGCCGTGACGACCGTCGCGCGGTGACGGCCTCCTGGCCACGGTCCGGCTCGCGCCCCGAGGCGATGGACGCCGCACCGGTGCAGCGCTCCCGAGCAGGTGCGCTGGGAGCGTGAGCCCGCCGGCTCGCCGCGCGCCCGACGGCATCCGAGCGGCGACCGCGACCCCGTGGCGATCCACGGGCGGGCAGGCGCTCCCCAGCCAGCCAGCCAGCCCGCAGACGGCGTCGGCCGCTCCGTCGCGTCGAGTCAGGAGTCGGCCGCGTGCGTCAACCGCCGCTGCGCCGGAGCGCGTCGGTCAACCGGCCCGCGGCGTCGATGAGGGCCTTGGCGTGCATGCGCCCCGGGTGCCGGGTGAGCCGCTCGATGGGGCCCGAGACCGAGACGGCGGCGACGACGCGGTTGGACGGGCCCCGGACCGGCGCGGAGACCGACGCGACTCCCGGCTCGCGCTCGCCGATGGACTGTGCCCAGCCCCGGCGCCGCACCCCGGAGAGCGCCGTCGCGGTGAAACGCGCCCCCTGGAGCCCGTGGTGCAGCCGCTCCGGCTCTTCCCAGGCCATGAGGATCTGGGCCGCGGACCCGGCCTTCATCGGCAGGGTCGAGCCGACGGGGACGGTGTCACGCAGTCCGGAGAGCCGCTCGGCCGCCGCGACGCAGATCCGCATGTCGCCTTGGCGCCGGTACAGCTGGGCGCTCTCGCCGGTGATGTCCCGCAGATGGGTGAGGACCGGCCCCGCGGCGGCGAGCAGCCGGTCCTCACCGGCCGCCGCCGCCAACTCCGACAGGCGTGGCCCGAGCACGAAGCGGCCCTGCATGTCCCGGGAGAGCAGCCGATGGTATTCCAGCGCCACCGCCATGCGATGCGCCGTGGGGCGTGCAAGTCCGGTCGCCGCCACCAGTCCCGCCAGGGTCGCGGGGCCGGACTCGAGGGCACCCAGCACCAGGGCTGCCTTGTCGAGCACTCCGACCCCGCTGGAGTCGCCACGAGATGTGTCCATGCAACGATACTCGCGTCTCACTCTGTGAAACGCAAGCTCGCCTGGGTGCAAACCCCGGCACCCTGGATGCAGGGCGCCCCGCACCGACGCGGGACGCCGACCACCGTCCGGCACGCGAGGGGAACGGACGGCGGTCCCGTACGGGCGCCACAGGTACGGTCACCGACTCGAAGCGGGCCCGAGCACAACCGGGCCGGAGGGATTCCGATGGGACGGACACTGGCAGAGAAGGTCTGGGACGACCACGTCGTCCGGCGCGCGGAGGGTGAGCCGGACCTGCTCTACATCGACCTCCACCTGCTTCACGAGGTCACCAGCCCGCAGGCGTTCGACGGCCTGCGCAAGGGCGGCCGAACTGTGCGCCGGACCGATCTGACGATCGCGACCGAGGATCACAACACGCCCACGCTGGACATCGACAAGCCCATTGCGGACCCGGTCTCGCGCACCCAGCTGGAGACCCTGCGCAAGAACTGCGCGGACTTCGGCGTGCGGCTGCACCCGCTCGGGGACGACGAGCAGGGCGTGGTGCACGTGGTGGGTCCGCAGCTGGGTCTGACGCAGCCCGGAATGACCGTGGTGTGCGGCGACAGCCACACCTCCACCCACGGGGCGTTCGGGGCGCTCGCCTTCGGCATCGGCACCAGCCAGGTCGAGCACGTGCTGGCCACCCAGACGCTGCCCATGGCGCCCTTCCGCACCATGGCCGTGACCGTCACCGGCGAGCTGCCCGACGCGGTGACCGCCAAGGACCTGATCCTCGCCATCATCGCGCGGATCGGCACCGGCGGTGGCCAGGGATACGTCATCGAGTACCGGGGCGAGGCCATCGAGAAGCTCTCGATGGAGTCCCGGATGACCATCTGCAACATGTCGATCGAGGCGGGTGCCCGCGCCGGCATGATCGCACCCGACGAGACGACCTTCGCCTACCTGCAGGGCCGTGACCACGCCCCCGACGGTGCCGACCGGGAGGCCGCCGTCGACTACTGGCGCACCCTCCGTACCGACGACGACGCGGTCTTCGACCACGAGGTGGTCATCGACGCCGCCGAGCTGGCCCCGTTCGTGACCTGGGGGACCAACCCCGGACAGGGCGCACCGCTGTCGGAGGTCGTGCCGGACCCGGGGTCCTTCGACGACCCCAGCGAGCGGTTCGCCGCGGAGAAGGCCCTGGAGTACATGGGCCTCACCGCCGGCCAACCTCTCCGGGACATCGCTGTCGACACCGTGTTCGTCGGTTCCTGCACCAACGGGCGCATCGAGGATCTGCGGGCCGCGGCGGCCGTCATCGAGGGCCGCTCCGTCGCGGACGGCGTTCGCATGCTCGTGGTACCCGGGTCGGTACGGGTCTCGCTCCAGGCGGTGGCCGAGGGGCTGGATCGGGTCTTCACCGCCGCGGGTGCCGAGTGGCGCCACGCCGGGTGTTCGATGTGTCTGGGGATGAACCCCGACCAGCTCGCGCCGGGGGAGCGTTCCGCCTCCACCTCCAACCGCAACTTCGAGGGACGGCAGGGCAAGGGCGGCCGAACCCACCTGGTCTCGCCGCAGGTCGCAGCCGCGACCGCTGTCACCGGCCACCTGGCTTCGCCCGCCGACCTCGAGACCACCGACGCAGCACAGCCCGTGGGAGTCTGATCACGATGGAAGCCTTCACCACGCACACCGGACGTGCGGTTCCGCTGCGCCGCAGCAACGTCGACACCGACCAGATCATCCCCGCTCACTGGTTGAAGAAGGTGACGCGCGATGGGTTCGAGGACGGGCTCTTCGAGGCGTGGCGCCGCGACCCGGAGTTCGTGCTGAACAAACCGGAGCGTGCGGGCGCATCGGTCCTGGTGGCGGGCCCCGACTTCGGGACGGGCTCCTCCCGCGAGCACGCGGTATGGGCACTGCAGAACTACGGGTTCGCCGCGGTCATCTCTCCTCGGTTCGCCGACATCTTCCGTGGCAACTCGCTGAAGAACGGGCTGCTCACAGTCGTCCTGCCGCAGTCGGCGGTCGACACCCTCTGGCAGGCGGTTGAGGCCGACCCGACCACCGAGATCACGGTCGACCTCGTCGCCCGAGAGGTGCGCTGCGGGCCCTCGTTCCGGGAGTCGTTCGACCTGGACGACAACGCCCGCTGGCGACTGCTGGAAGGGCTGGACGACATCAGCCTCACGCTGCGCCAGGAGGACGACATCGCCGCGTACGAGGCGGCCCGTCCGTCGTTCAAGCCCCGTACCCTCACCGCCTGAGGGTCGGGACACCGTAGAGGTAGGGGCGCCGCCGCCCCGTACGAGCCCCGTGCGGGTGTCGAGTCGAACTCGGCACCCGCACGGGGCTCTCCACTGCCGTACCACTGTTCGGCCCCCAGCAAGCCTCCCGGGCCGCTCCGCGCCGCGCCTCGGCGGCCCCGTGCCGTCGCTCCGACCGCGCCCCCGAACCCCGGCCGGGCCGTGCGGAGCTCACGTGCGGTGTGCGACGGAGGACGCCGTCGACGGTCGCAGTCATGGCCGCTGTCGGCCCGTGGCGCTGGTCCACAGCGCCGTCCGCCCCGGGCCCCGGCCAACCGGGTGAACTCCGCCGCCGTGCCCGGGAACCCGTCGGGAGCTCCACCGGGGCGGCTCGGCCGTCGTCGTCGACGGCGCCGGCCGCCCTCGTGGTCACGAGGTCGCGGGCCCCCGGAAGGAGCCCCTGGGGCGGCGGCGCCGTGCGGGCAGCGGGGGTCCGGGACGCTGCCCTCCACCCTGCCCCGCGCACTGCTCGCCCGGCCCCGGTGGTGTCGCGCTCCGGTGTGCTGCCCCTCCGGTGGGAACAGGAGCGCCCCGTTGTCGAACAGCGGCTCCGCGTAGCATTTTCGGCCAGTGCGACGAACTGACGAACCGTCAGAAAACTGCCACGGCGCGGTCAGTTGCCACCCGGCTCGCAGGCGTGACACCGTCGTCCCGACACCCACTTGGGGGCCGGAGCCGCGACAACTCGCCCCCAGTGGCACAATTGGTGCATGGAACGCGACGGTCAACTCGAGCTGTACGACCTCGTCGCCGCACGGCTGAAATACGCGCACGCCGCAGTGCGCTCGTTGAACGTCACCGAAGACGAGCGGCGCGCACTGGTGCGACGCCTTCTCGTCATCACGGCAGCGACCAAGCAGGACCTGCCGAGCGCGGTTCGTCGCCTCGATCGCTTCATCGCGGAACTCGACCCCGGTCGACCCGTCGAGGGGCAGTCGCGGGGCGAGGGTGACGCGAGTCCGTGACGGTCGAGTTCGTTGCGACACGAGGGTGATTCGCCCGTTTCAGGTTTGATTTGCTGTATATATCTGCCTAACGTGCGAAAAAGCTTGAGCACATTCGTTCCAGCACCGCCTCCGAAGGGGAAGACGTGAACAAGGCACAGCTCGTTGAAGCGATTGCCGACAAGCTCGGTGGCCGTCAGCAGGCCGCGGAGGCCGTCGACATCGTGCTCGACGCGATCATCCGTGCGGTGGTGTCCGGCGAGCGGGTTTCGGTGACCGGCTTCGGCTCGTTCGAGAAGGTCGAGCGTCCGGCCCGGTACGCGCGCAACCCCCAGACCGGTGAACGCGTGCGCGTCAAGAAGACTTCGGTGCCGCGATTCCGCGCCGGCCAGGGCTTCAAGGATCTGGTCGCCGGAACCAAGAAACTGCCGAAGAACGACGTCGCCGTGAAGAAGGCCCCCAAGGGCAGCCTCTCCGGTGGTACTTCTACCAAGAAGGCGACGACCAAGAAGGCCGCCGCGAAGAAGACGGTGGCCAAGGCCACCACCAAGAAGGCGGCAGCGAAGAAGACCACGGCAGCGAAGAAGTCGACCACCGCCCAGAAGGCGACGGCGAAGAAGGGGACTGCCAAGACCGCGGCGAAGAAGACCACCGCGAAGAAGGCGCCCGCCCGACGCGCGATCGCGACGAAGGCACCCGCCAAGAAGGCGGCCGGTCGCAAGACCACAGCCAAGAAGGCCCCGGCGCGACGCAAGTGAGGCGCCGGAGCAGGCGGTGACCTGCATGGCCCGAGCCGTTAGGCTCGGCTCATGCAGGCCACCGCTCACACCTTCGACGCCGAGACCCGCACCGGCAGCGTGCTCTTCGACGACGGCACGCCGCTGGAGTTCGACCGGGCCGCGTTCGACGCCGGGGGCCTCCTGCTGCTCCGGCCGGGTCAGCGGGTCCGCGTCGAGCGCGACCCGGAGGACGGCCGCGTCAGCTGTGTGACGCTGCAGACCTTCTGAAGCCCGTCCCCAGCCGGTGGGTGCTCCGCGCCGTTCGGGGCCCCACGCCCAACGCGATCGCCACCAGCAGGTCCTCGCCGGTGTCCACGTCCTGGCGCACACTCTCCACATCCGCGGGCATCAGCTCCACGGCGCCCGACGCGCGATGCCGCATCCGCGAGGCGGGCCCGAACCCCGGCGCCGGCTCCACGCCCGGCAATACCGCCAGGAGCGTCGTCCCCGTTCCCGCCGCGTCGGCCAGGAAACTGCGGGGCGCGACCTCGGCCTCGTCGAGCACCCGACCCAGCTCGGCCGCGCGCAGTGCCGGCAGGTCCGCGTTGAGAGCGGCCACGGGCGCCCCGGGCCGGTCGACGCGGACCGCCCCCACACCGTGTTCCACCGCCGCGTTGAGCCCACCGCGCGGGCTGTCGGGAACCACCCCGGCGCCCAGGCGCGACAGCGCGGCCCCGACCACCTCGTCGTCGGTGACCACGGTGACCGACGACACCGCCGGGCACTCCAGCACGGCTGCCAGCGTGTCCTCAGCGAACGCGAGGGCGAGCGCCGGCCGCAGCTCCTCGCCGGTGGTGTCGGCCAGTCTCGTCTTGGCGCCGCCCAGCCGCTTCACAGGCATCACCACGGCCCAGCCGCCGGTCATCGGCTCCCCCTCGTGTCGGCGATCACGCCATTGTCTACCCTCCGGTAACGAGTCACCTGCCGACCCCGCGGAACGCACCGTCCCCCTGGGGTCCGACGCGCGGTCGCGGTGATGAGACGATCTGCTGGACAGCCCAGGAGCCGGGGGCGACACTTGTGCGGCTGTCCGCGGCAGATCGCCGCAGCAGTGTCCGAGGAGATGGTGCCCGAGTGTCCCGCCGCAGAATCGGCTTCAGCTATCGATTTGCCGCCTGTCTGGTGAAACCGCCGATGCTGGTCCTGTTCAAGCGGGACTGGCGCGGAACGGAGAATATCCCGGAGGTCGGCGGATTCCTCACCGCCGTCAATCACAACTCCTATCTGGACCCGCTTTCCTACGCCCACTACCAGTACAACACCGGTCGCGTACCGCGGTTCCTGGCGAAGGTGGGACTGTTCCGCTCCGGATTCGTCGGCATGATGATGCGGCGCACCGGCCAGATCCCCGTCTACCGGGAGACGGCCGACGCGGCGGGGGCGTTCAAGGCGGCCGTGGACGCGGTGCACGCCGGTGAGTGCGTGGCGTTCTACCCCGAGGGCACCCTGACGCGTGACCCCGACCTGTGGCCGATGGAGGGGAAGACCGGCGCGGCGCGGGTCGCCCTGCTCACCCACGCCCCGGTGGTGCCCGTGGCGCAGTGGGGGGCGCACGAGGCTGTCCCGCCCTACGCGCGGGAGAAGAAGGTCCGGCTGTTCCCGCGCAAGACGCTCACCGTCGTGGCCGGCGCCCCCGTGGAGCTGACCGACCTCTACGACAGGGAGCCGACGGCGGAGGTCCTGGCGGAGGCCACGGAGCGCATCATGGCCGCCATCACCGCGCTCCTCGCCGAGGTGCGGTCCGAGGCACCTCCCGCCAGGCGCCACGAACGCCGCCGCGAGCCCCACGGCGCGCCCGCGGGCGACCCGACGCCGCCGCTCGGCGCGGCCCCCGGCGAGCGCCCCGTGGCGGCCGACCCCGTGGTCGCCGGCCCGACGCCCGCGACGCAGCACCGGGAGGCAGGCGAGTGAACCGCCGTGTCGCCGTCCTGGGTACCGGCTCCTGGGGCACCGCCTTCGCCATGGTCCTCGCCGACGCGGGGTGTGCCGTGACCCTCTGCGCCCGCAGGCCGGAGATCGCGGAGACGGTCAACAGGACCCGGATCAACGCCGAGTACCTGCCCGGTGTCGTCCTCCCGGACGGGGTCCGCGCGACGACCGACCCGGCCGAGGCTCTCGCCGGCGCGGAGTTCGTCGTACTCTCCGTCCCGTCGCAGACCCTGCGGGAGAACCTGGCCGCTTGGCGCCCGCTGCTGGCCGACGACGCAGTGCTGGTCTCCCTGATGAAGGGGGTCGAGCTCGGTACCGCCAAGCGGATGAGCGAGGTCATCCAGGAGGTCGCCGATGTGCCCGCCACTCGGGTCGCGGTGCTGACCGGCCCCAACCTCGCGATGGAGGTCGCCGCCCGGCAGCCCGCGGCGGCCGTCGCGGCGTGCGCCGACCCAGACGTCGCCCGTCGCCTCCAACACGCTTGCCACACCTCGTACTTCCGGCCCTATACCAACACCGACGTCATCGGTTGCGAACTGGGCGGTGCCGTGAAGAACGTCATCGGACTCGCCGTCGGCATCGCCAACGGCATGGGGCTGGGCGACAACACGAAGGCGTCCCTGATCACACGGGGCCTCGCGGAGACGAGCCGGCTCGGCCTCGCGATGGGGGCGGACCCCACCACCTTCGCCGGCCTGGCGGGGATGGGAGACCTCGTCGCGACCTGCTCGTCCCCGTTGTCCCGCAACAACACCTTCGGGACCAGCCTCGGCCGGGGCATGACGCTCGACGAGGCACGGGCCGCGACCAGGCAGACGGCTGAAGGCGTCAAGTCCTGCCGCTCCGTGCTCGACCTCGCCCGACGCAACGGTGTGGAAATGCCGATCACCGAGACCGTGGTGAACATCGTCCACCGCGGCACCTCGCCCAAGGTGGCTCTCCAGGAGCTCATGGCGCGATCGGCCAAGGCCGAGGGGGGCTGAGGCGCGGACGGTGCCGCCCCCTGGGGGGACGCGCCGTCCCTCTCGGCACGCGCCTGGACGGCCGGAGCGGCGAGGGCGCGCCCCGTGCGACCGGCTCCGGCCGCACCGGCCCGGTTACCCCGGACAGGTCACGAGCCGCGTACCCAAGGCCGAGTACGGTGAGGCGTCTTATCGCCCATCGCGCCGTTAGGTAATCTCGAACCGATATGAGCAGCCAGCACTCCCCCCAGAGCCCCAAGCCTCGCGTCGCCGTCGTGTTCGGCGGTCGCAGCTCCGAGCACGCCATCTCGGTGGTCACGGCCGGCGCAGTGCTGCGGTCCATCGACCGCGAGCGCTACGAAGTGCTGCCGGTCGGGATCACCGCGGACGGCCGCTGGGCCCTGACCGCCGACGACCCGGACCGGATGGCCATCTCCGACCGTCGCCTCCCCGCCGTCTCCGACCTCACCGACTCGGAGTCCGGATCGGTGCTGCTGCCGATGGACGCCGGCGGTCGCGAGGTCATCTACACCGAGCCGGGAGCCGTCCCCAAGGCGCTCGGCGAGGTCGACGTCGTGTTCCCGGTGCTCCACGGCCCCTACGGCGAGGACGGGACGCTCCAGGGACTGCTCGAACTGTCCGGCGTGCCCTACGTGGGGTGCGGTGTCCTCTCCTCCGCGGTCGGCATGGACAAGGAGTACATGAAGCGGGTCTTCACCTCCTTCGGCCTCCCGGTCGGCCCCTACGAGGTGCTGCGCCCCGCGGAGCTCCGCAAGGAACCCGAGGCGGCCCGCGAACGCGTGCTCGGCCTGGCGGAACGTTACGGCTGGCCGCTGTTCGTGAAGCCCGCCCGCGCGGGGTCCTCCATGGGGATCAGCAAGGTCGAGGGCCCCGGGGCCCTCGACGCGGCCATCGAGGAGGCGCAGCGCCACGACCCCAAGGTGATCGTGGAGACGCTGCTGCGCGGTCGCGAGATCGAGTGCGGGGTCCTGGAGTTCGAGGACGGTCCGCGCGCCAGCGTGCCCGCCGAGATCCCCCCGGTCTCCGGGTACGACTTCTACGACTTCGAGGCGAAGTACATCGACTCCGCCCAGGGGATCGTGCCCGCCGCGCTCTCCGAGGAGCAGACCGCTCGGGTCCGCGAGCTCGCCGTCCGTGCCTTCGAGGCCTTGTCGTGCGAGGGGTTGGCCCGTGCCGACTTCTTCCTCCAGGAGGACGGCAGCCTGGTCATCAACGAGGTGAACACGCTGCCGGGGTTCACCCCGATCTCGATGTTCCCCCGGATGTGGGAACAGAGCGGGATGAGCTACGAGCAGCTCGTCGACCACCTCATCGTCACCGCGCTCGGGCGCAGCGCTGGACTGCGCTGACCGCCGGCCCACCGCATCGGCGCCCCCTCCGACCGGCCCGGGCCGGGATGCCGCGGAGTGCGGACGCCACCGCCCCATGCGGCGCGTCCCCGGCCCGCAGACCGCCTCGTGCGGCCGGAGCGCGTCGCCGCTGGGCCGTGCCGGGTCCTGTCCGGTAGATCCCGCCTGGCCCGCGGCGCCTGGCACGGCATCTCGCCGCGTCGGCGCATCACGCGAGTACGGCGGGTACGAGCTGCGACGCTCCGCCGTGCGAGCCACCGCACCGGACACCGCGGGCCTCATCGGCGCTACTCGACAGGACCTAGTGGCCCTCGTGCCCCGGGTCGGCGCCCTCGGTCTCGGCGCCGCGCTGCCCGGCTGACCCCGCCCCGTGCGGGTGGTCGTAGTAGCTCTCCCACAGCGGGTCGTAGGGGAGATGCGTGTGCAGCGCCTCCGCGACGTCCACCAGGACGTTCACCTCGGGGGCGTAGCTGTCCGGGACGTCGACCTCGACGAACAGGGTCCGCTCGGTCGTGGTGAAGAGGTAGCCGCCGCTCTCCCGTTCCTCCAGCAGCCAGGAGACGTCGTCGACCATGACGGCGTCCGACATCGGGTTGTACGAGTCGCTGCCCGGGGCCAGCGCCCGGGGGCGTTCCACTCCGCACCGCAGGACGATCGCCGGGTCGCCCCATGCGGCCGTGAACCGCGCCGGGCCCGCCACGTCACGGGGCTCCTGGCCCTCCACCGCGGCCGGCAGGGCAGCCATGACCGCCTCGCACACCTCCGCCCCGTCGCCGGTCGGTCGCGGCTCCTCGACGGAGAGCTCCCCAGGGGAGCCGCACGCCGCGACGAGCGCGGCCACCGGCAGCGACAGGGCGAGTGCCCGCAGCGGGCGGCGGCGTACGGTAGAGGTCACCGGGCGATCATACGAGGGGTCAGAGGTGCACCACGGGGCAGGTCAGCGTGCGGGTGATCCCCGGTACACGCTGCACGCGGGCGACCACCAGGTGTCCCAGCTCGTCCACGCTGGGAGCCTCGGCCCGTGCGATCACGTCGTAGGGGCCGGTGACATCGTCGGCTTGCACCACCCCGTCGATCCTGGAGATGACATCGGCCACGGTGGATGCCTTACCCACCTCGGTCTGGATCAGAATGTAGGCCTGTACCACGGGTCCTCCTGGGCGGCTTCGAGGAACGGGGGCGCTACCGTAGCGCGTCACCCCCTGCCGCCGGGACAGGACCGGACGCCGATCGCAGCGGGTTGACGCGCGTTCGCGGGACACGACATGAGGAGAGCTGAGTGAGGGGCACCGTGGGCGAACTCGGGGAGTTCGGTCTGATCAGGGAACTGACCTCCCGGATCACCACCGCGCCGGCCGTGCGACTCGGCCCCGGCGACGACGCGGCGGTCGTGGCGGCCCCCGACCGCCGCGTCGTCGCGACCACCGACATCCTCCTCGAGGGTCGGCACTTCCGCCGCGACTGGTCCACCGCCTACGACGTCGGCCGCAAGGCTGCCGCGCAGAACCTGGCGGACATCGCGGCCATGGGTGCCGTGCCGACCGCGGTGCTCCTGGGGCTGGTGGTCCCCGCAGACCTGGCCGCCACCTGGCCGATCGAGCTCATGGACGGCATTCGCGACGAGTGCGGCGTCGCAGGGGCCGGTGTCGCAGGCGGGGACGTCGTCCGCGGCGACCTCATCACCGTGTCGATCACGGCCCTGGGCGACCTTCGCAGCAGGGAGCCCGTCACCCGGTCCGGAGCACGCCCCGGTGACGTCGTGGCCGTGACAGGATGGCTCGGCTGGTCGGCTGCCGGGAACGCGGTGCTCTCCCGCGGCTTCCGCTCCCCGCGTGCCTTCGTGGAGGCCCATCGCCGGCCCGAGCCGCCCTACCCCGCCGGCCCGCTCGCCGCCGAGCTCGGTGCCACCGCCATGACCGACGTCAGCGACGGTCTGCTCGCCGACCTCGGCCACATCGCCCAGGCCAGCAAGGTACGGATCAACATCCGTTCCGGGGACCTCGACGTCCCCGCACAGATGAGTGACATCGGCAGCGCGGTCGGGGTGGACCCGCTGCAGTGGGTCCTGACCGGGGGCGAGGACCACGCGCTGGTGGCCAGCTTCCCGCCCGAGACGAAACTGCCCGCGCGCTGGCGGCGCATCGGCGAGGTGAGGCACCCGTCCGCGCTGCCCCGTGTCACCGTGGACGACGCCCCGTGGGACGCCGCCGGGGGCTGGGACCACTTCGGTGACGCCGACAGCCCCGTCGCCGTGGACGGGGCCTGATGCCGGGCCGCCCCGCTCCGCCCCGTGTCCTCACCGTCGCAGGGTCCGACTCCGGCGGAGGCGCGGGAATCCAGGCCGACCTCAAGACCATGCTCGCGCTCGGCACCCACGGCATGAGCGTCATCACCGCGGTCACGGCCCAGAACTCGCTGGGCGTCCAAGGCGCCTGGCCCCTCCCCGCGACAGCCGTGGTGGCACAGTTCCGGGCGGTCGTGGACGACATCGGGGCCCAGGCGGTGAAGACCGGGATGCTCGCGTCGGCGGAACTCGTCGAGACCGTCGCGGACCTCCTGGCGTCCGTCGACGTCCCGGTGGTCGTGGACCCTGTAGGGGTCTCCAAGCACGGCGACGCGCTCCTCGCCCATGACGCCCTGGATGCAGTCCGTCACCTTCTGCTTCCGGTGGCGACGGTCGCCACGCCCAACCTCGACGAGGTCACCCAACTCACCGGTATCGCGGTGGCCGACGAGGAAGGGCTCCGCGCGGCGGCTGCGGCCGTTCTCGCGCTCGGCCCGCGCTGGGCGCTGATCAAGGGCGGGCACCTGCCCGGCGACGCCGTGGACCTGCTGACGGACGGCAGCGCCGAACACTGGCTCCGTGCGCCCCGGCTCGACAACCGTCACACCCACGGCACGGGCTGCACGCTGGCCTCCGCCATCGCCGCCGGTCTGGCCACCGGCAGCACGGTGCCGGAGGCCGTCGCACGGGCGAAAGAGTACGTCACGGGCGCGATCGCCGCCGGATTCGCCCTCGGCGGCGGGATCGGCCCCGTCGACCACGGCCACCTCACCCGCCGCGCGGACGGCGGGACGAACGGGCCCGGCTGACGCGGGTTGCTACGGACCGACGGAGTCTTCGGAGAGTCCGGTCGGCCCGAGGCCGCCGTTCCGCGTCCCGGAGGTGCGCCGCCCCGCTCGGGGGCCGGTGGGACGGGGCCGCGCGGCGCCGTCCGCAGCCGGAAGGCACACCGTCCAGGCCGTCCCGACCACCGGGCTTCGACGGCCGGCTCCTGCGGGCCACCGGCCGACCGCGCGTTCACGCGGACGACAGGGCGACCACACAGGCCGACGGGGCGATCGGCCGCGCTCCTGCCCCGTCGCGCCGTCCGTCGCGCCGGCCCCCGCCGCCACCCTGCGTCCGGCATCCGAAGTCCAGGCGCCGGGTGGAGCGCCCGCGCTCGGGCGTCGCCGCCTGTTCGAGGGCATACGAAAGGCCGGCCCGCCAGAGGCGGACCGGCCTGACAGCCGCAGGCTGCGCCGGACCCGTTCCCCGCCGCAGCGGAGAATCACCGGGTCAGCGCGTGACCTTGCCGGCCTTGATGCACGAGGTGCAGGCGTTGAGGCGCTTCGGCGTCCCGTTCACCTTCGCACGCACCCGCTGAATGTTGGGGTTCCAACGGCGGGGGGTGCGGCGGTGCGAGTGGGAAATGCTGTTGCCGAAGCCCGGCCCCTTGCCGCAGACATCGCAGTTGGCAGCCACGGGTCACTCCAAAGACGGGTCATCCCCGCGCTGCGGGGTGACGGAAGACGTACGCTTGGGCCCGACGTGATCGACCGCGCGGACCCAGGGGTCCGACGCTTCGGCGCCAGGAGGTCAGCCTGACGGAAGTCAGGCAACCGGAGCAGCATACCCCGGAGTCTCCCGGGCGTGAAAACCGGCCTGGCGTGCAGGGTCTTCCGCACCGCCACGGACGTGGCTCGACATAGGGTGCGAACGTCCCAGCTCCCCGCTCAGGAGGTCCGAAACGTGCCCCGACCGCTGGACGCCGCGGCGATCCGTCGCTGGTGCCGGTACGCCCTCGACGACCTGGGGCAGGCACGTGAGTCGATCGACGCGATCAACGTCTACCCGGTCGCGGACGGCGACACCGGCACCAACCTGTACCTGACGGTCGAGTCCGCCACCCAGGCTGTCGAGGCGGCGGCAGGGGGCGACCCCACCCTCGCCGAAGTGGCCCACTCCATGGCGCACGGAGCGCTGATCGGCGCCCACGGCAACTCCGGGACCATCCTGGCGGAACTGCTGCGCGGCATCGCGCACGTGCTCGCCGAGAACGAGGGCCCGGTCCGGCCGGCCGACCTCGCCCGGGCGTTGCGAGCCGCCTCCGACGCTGCCTACCGGGCGGTCGCCCGCCCCATGGAGGGCACCATCCTGACCGTCGCCGCGGCCGCTGCCCTCGCCGCGGAGGGCGCCGCCGGTGAACTCGCCGACCTCTCCGACGTGACCGCCGCCGCCCACACCGCCGCGCAGGCCGCGCTGGTCGCCACCCCTGACCAGCTCCAGGTGCTGGCCGCGGCCGGCGTCGTGGACGCCGGCGGTCGGGGCCTGGTGGCGATCCTCGCCGCGCTGGACGCGGCGGTGGTGGGACGGGCCCCGAATCGGCGTCCGCACCATGGCCTCGGCAGGGACGCGACGCCCGCGCGGCGGGCCGGCGGTTCCCCGCACGGGGCGGCGGCCGCCCGTTCCGGCGAGGAGGACGACGGCGTAGGCGCCCACGGGGCCCGCCCGCACCCCGGACACGGGGCCCAGCCGGGACCGGCCTCCGGCGCCACCCCCGGGTCGCCACGGGGGGAGGTCCACGGCGCCCCGTACGACCACGTCCAGGCCCCGTCGGGGCACGGTGCCGCCCCGCACGGTGCACCGGTGCTCTGCCCCGCGCCGCCGGAGACCGGCGACGACACCGGCGCAGCGCTGCACGAAACGGTCGGGGCCACCGCCGCGGACGCCTTCCCGGCCTCGCGTGGACCGGTCGGCCCGAGCCATGAGGTCATCTACCTCCTCGAAACGGACGCGACCGCTCTCGACCGGCTCCGGTCCCGGTTGGAGAAGGTGGGCGACTCGCTCGTGGTCGTCGGCGGCGACGGCCTCTGGAACGTCCACGTCCACACCGACGACCCGGGCGCCGCGGTCGAGGTGGGTGTCGAGGCCGGCCGGCCGCACCGTATCCGGATCACCCACCTCGGTGGCCGCACCCCGGGTTCCGCACCACGCGCTCCCCGCGCGATCCTCGGCCTCGTGCCGGGGCCGGGTCTCGCGGCGCTCTGCCACGAGGCCGGTGCCCAGACGCTGATCGTCCACGGGCACGAACTCCCCGGCAGCGGGGAGCTGGCAGCAGCGATCCTCCGCGCCCACGCACAGGAAGTCGTATTGCTTCCCAACGACGACAGGCTCCGGCACGCCGCCGCGGCGGCGGCGGCACAGGCCCGGGCGGAGGGGGTACGGGTCGCGGTCCTTCCCACTCGCAGCCCCGTGCAGGGGCTGGCCGCCCTCGCGGTCCACACGCCGGGGCGCAGGTTCGACGAGGACGTCGTCGCCATGACCGCCGCGGCCGGCGCCACGCGCTTCGGCGAACTCTCCGTGGCCACCGGCGAGGCGTGGACCACCGCCGGGATATGTCAGGCCGGCGACGTGCTGGGGCTGATCGACAGCGACATCGCGGTCATTGGCCGAGACCTCGCGGAAGTCGCCCTGACCGTGGTAGAACGCATGCTCGCTGCCGGAGGTGAACTGGTCACCCTCGTCCCCGGGGCGGGAGCACCCCCCGAGCTGGCGGACCGCATCGAGCGGCGGGTCCGGCGGGCGAGTCTCGCCGTCGACACGGTGGTCTTTCACGGGCACCAGGCGTCCCCGCTGCTGATCGGGGTGGAGTGACGGGGCGGGGCATCCCTCCTGCCTTCGCTGTTCGTGCGTGGTCCCCGCTCCGTGCGACCGCCCCGTCGTGCCCAGCCTCGCTCCGTGCGACCGTCCCGTCGTGCCCAGCCTCGCTCCGTGCGACCGTCCCGTCGTGCCCAGCCTCGCTCCGTGCGACCGTCCCGTCGTGCCCAGCCTCGCTCCGTGCGACCGTCCCGTCGTGCCCAGCCCCGCCCCGTGCGACCGTCCCCGCCCCGTACGGGACGGCCACGCGCGGCCGGGCCTCCGGTGACACCGCCGCCCGGATGTCACCGGCATGGTGTGCAATAGCCCCGTGACCGCCCCGTACTCCACCCGCAGCCCGCTCTCCGACGCGGTGGGCGGCTCCACCGCGAAGGTGCTTGCCGACCAACTCGACCTCCGCACCGTCGGGGACCTCCTCTACCACTTCCCCCGCCGCTACGCCGAGCGAGGTGAGCTCACCCGGCTCGCCGACCTGCCCCTGGACGAGCACGTCACGGTGGTCGCCGAGATCGCCGACGCCCGGGTGCACACCTTCAACCACGGCCGGGGCCGGCGTCTGGAGGTCACTGTGACCGACGGCAGCGGCAGACTCCAGCTGGTCTTCTTCGGCAGCGCGGTCCACCACCACCGCCGGGAGCTGCTTCCCGGCCGACGCGGCATGTTCGCGGGGAAGGCGTCCGTCTTCAACCGCAAGATGCAGCTCTCCCACCCCGCCTACCAGCTGGTGGGCCAGGACGAGACCGACGACGAGGGCCAGGCCGCCCAGGCGTTCGCCGACCGCCTCCTCCCGCTCTACCCCGCCTGCAAACAGATCGAGTCGTGGAAGATCGCCAAGGCCGTCGACACGGTGCTCGACGTGCTGGAAGCTGCCGACTGGCAGGGGATCGGGGACCCGCTGCCCCAGGCATTGCGCGAACGGCAGGAACTGCTGCCCCTGCCGGAGGCGCTCCTCGGGGTCCACCGACCACGCACGTACGAGCAGCTCGAAGCGGCGCGGGAGCGGCTCAAGTGGGACGAAGCCTTCGTCCTTCAGGTCGCTCTGGCGCGACGGAGACGGTCGACCACCCTGCTCCGGGCGACTCCCCGGGTGCCCCGTGCGCAAGGACTCCTTGACGCATTCGACGCGCGGCTCCCCTTCACCCTGACTGCGGGGCAACGCCGGGTCAGTGACGAGATCTTCGCCGAACTCGCCACCGACCACCCCATGCACCGGTTGCTGCAGGGCGAGGTCGGCTCCGGGAAGACCCTGGTCGCCCTGCGCGCCATGCTCGCCGTGGTCGACGCCGGCGGCCAGGCGGCGCTGTTGGCGCCGACGGAGGTGCTCGCCCAACAGCACCACCGGTCCATCACGGCGATGATGGGCGACCTGGCCGAGGGAGGCCTGCTGGGAGGGGCGGACAACGGCACCAAGGTCGCGCTGCTCACCGGGTCCATGGGCGTGTCCGCCCGTCGTCGCGCGTTGCTCGAGCTCGTCAGCGGCGACGCCGGTGTGGTGATCGGGACCCACGCGCTCATCGAGGACGCGGTGCGTTTCCAGGACCTCGGACTCGTGGTCGTGGACGAGCAGCACCGATTCGGCGTGGAGCAGCGTGACGCGCTCCGTTCGAAGGCCGACCGGCCGCCGCACCTGCTCGTGATGACCGCCACACCGATCCCGCGCACCGTCGCCATGACGGTCTTCGGCGACCTCGAGACCTCGGTCCTGGACGAACTTCCCGCCGGGCGCTCCCCGATCGCCAGTCACGTCGTGCCCGCGGCGGACAAGCCGCACTTCCTCGAACGTGCCTGGGCGCGCGTCCGTGAGGAGGTCACCGCCGGGCACCAGGCCTACGTCGTCTGCCCCCGCATCGGCGACGAGCCGACCACGGGACCGGACCGAGGCATCCGGGCTCCCGCCGCGGACGCCGCGGAGCCCGCCGTCGAGGAGGCGCCTCCCGAGGAGGGCGGGGACGCCCGTCGCCCGCCGCTGGCCGTGCTCGACGTCGCCGCCGGCCTGTCCGCCGGGCCGCTCTCGGGGCTCCGCGTCGAGGTGCTGCACGGCCGCATGGCGCCCGACGCAAAGGACGACGTCATGCGTCGTTTCGCCACCGGCGAGGTGGACGTGCTCGTCGCGACCACGGTCATCGAGGTGGGCGTCAACGTCCCCAACGCGACCGCGATGGTCGTCATGGACGCGGACCGTTTCGGGGTCTCACAGCTCCACCAGCTGCGGGGCCGGGTCGGACGTGGCACGGCGCCGGGCCTCTGTCTGCTGGTCAGCGAGGCGCACGAGGCGTCGTCCGCCCGCGCCCGGCTCGACGCGGTCGCCCGGACCCTCGACGGTTTCGAGTTGTCACGCATCGACCTGGAGCAGCGGCGGGAGGGGGACGTGCTCGGCCAGGCACAGTCGGGCGGTCGCAGCTCGCTGCGCGTGCTGACGGTCGTGGAGGACGAGGAACTGATCGCCGAGGCCCGGACCGCCGCGACGGAACTCATCGCCGACGACCCGGAACTCGCGGGCGAACCGGAGCTGCGCACGGTGCTCGACGCGCTGCTCGATCCCGAGCGCGAGAGCTACCTGGACAAGGGGTGAGCGGCGCGCGTGGCACGGGCGCCGGTCCCGGCGAGCGGTGCCCGCCCGGGGTGGCACGGGGCCACCGGCGCGGCCGGTGCCCCGCGCCGTATAGCGTGGATCCGGCGGCCCAGCGCCTCGTACGGGGCGCAGGGCCCTCCCCGTACCCGGGGACCAGCGAAGCCCCGGCGGCACCGGCGCGGTGCTCCCGCCGGATCAGCACAGTGAGGACTCCATGACGCGTGTCATCGGCGGATCGGCAGGCGGTCGCAGACTCGCCGTACCCCCCGGCGGCGGCACCAGGCCGACCTCGGACCGGGCCCGGGAGGGTCTGTTCTCCACCTGGCAGGCGCTCTTCGGTGACCTGACCGACGCGCGGGTCCTCGACCTGTACGCCGGATCGGGGGCGGTGGGACTCGAGGCACTGTCACGGGGAGCGTCCCACGCACTGCTGGTGGAGGCCGACCAGCGTGCCGCGCGCGTCGTCCGGGAGAACATCCGGGGCCTGGGGATGCCGGGCGCGGAGCTCCGCACGGGGCGTGCGGAGCAGGTGGCGACCTCGGCGCCCCCGGAGCGTCCCTTCGACCTGGCGTTCCTCGACCCGCCCTACGCCGTGACCGACGAGGAGATCGCCGAGATCCTTGTCACACTCCTCGCAGGCGGCTGGATCGCGGACGACGCACTCGTCACCGTGGAACGCGGAACGCGCGGGGGGCCGTTCTCGTGGCCGCCCGGCTTCGCACCACTGCGCTCCCGCCGCTACGGCGAGGGCACGCTCTGGTACGGTCACGCCGCCGTCGACGACACCGACCTGTCATGACCGACCGCCGGAACGAGGAGAGACCGTTGCGCCGCGCAGTCTGCCCCGGGTCCTTCGACCCGATCACCTGTGGACATCTCGACATCATCGGCAGGGCCTCGAAGCTCTACGACACCGTGCACGTCGTCGTGATGATCAACAACTCGAAGAAGGGACTGTTCTCCCTGGAGGAGCGCATCGCCCTGATCGAGGAGGTGACGGCCGAGTTCGGGAACGTGGTCGTCGAGTCCTTCCACGGCCTCCTCGTCGACTACTGCAAGGAGCGGGACATCCCCGCCATCGTCAAGGGGCTCCGCGCAGTCAGCGACTTCGACTACGAGCTCCAGATGGCGCAGATGAACAACGGACTCTCCGGGGTCGAGACGCTGTTCATCCCCACCAACCCCACCTACAGCTTCCTCTCCTCCTCGCTGGTCAAGGAAGTCGCAGCCTGGGGCGGCGACGTGTCGCACCTGGTGCCCGCCCCGGTCCTCCGTGAGCTTCGCGGGAAGCTGATGCGCGACTGAGCCACGGCCGCCGCGGCTTCCCCGCGGGAGCCGCGACTCGGCTGCGCGGGGCCCGCGAGGGGCCGTACAGTCACTGCCGTGGACGTACACCAGAAACTCGATGAGATCGTCGCCGCGGTCGAGAACGCCAAGTCGATGCCGATGTCGGCGTCCTGCGTGATCAACCGCGGTGACCTGCTCGGCCGCCTCGACGAGGTGCGCGGTGCGCTGCCCGGCTCGCTCGCCGAGGCCCAGCAGCTCCTCGGGGGCCGCGAACAGATGGTGGCGGAGGCGCGGCAGGAGGCGCAGACGATCGTCGAGGCAGCTCGCAACGAGCGCGGCACCCTCGTCGACAACACCCAGGTGGTGCAGCGCGCCCAGGCCGAGGCGACCCGCATCCTGGACGAGGCGAAGCGCGAGGCAGCGAGCGTCCGGGAGGAAGCGGACGACTACGTGGACAGCAAGCTCGCCAACTTCGAGGTGGTCCTCGGCAAGACCATCGGCTCCGTCGAGCGCGGCCGGACGAAGCTGCTGGGCCGCGAAGGGGACCCGGCTGAGCTCGTCGTACAGGCGGACGCCTACGTCGAGGCGCAGTTCGGCGCCATCGAGACCGTCCTGCGCAAGACGTTGGAGGCCGTCGGACGGGGGCGCCAGAAGCTCACGGGGCACCGCCCCAGCGACGAGCTCGGCTCGTTCCGGGGCGAGACCGACGAGCGGGCCGACCAGGCGGCGGCCAACTACGGCCAGGAGCAGCCCGACACCTACTACTCCCACCCGGGCGACCGCCCCTCCTACGACTATGGGGACGACTTCCAGGGGTACGGCGGGCAGCAGGCGGCGCCGGTATCCGGCTACGACTACACCGCCACGGCCGGGACAGGGCAGGCGAGCCACTACACGGGGCAGGTCGAGCCGGCGTACGGCAGCACGTCCGGCGCCCACGACGCATCGTCCGCCACCGACTACGCCGATGCCTCCGGCTACGGCTACGGGCAGCACCAGCCCGCCCCGCCCGGCTACCGGTCGGGCGGCACCCTCGACGAGACCAGCCTCTTCGACACCGCCATGATCGACTCCGAGCAGCTCCGCCGGTACGAACAGGGTCGCTGAGTCCCCCCCCGAACTGGTTTCGGCCCGCCGCACCACCGTGGCGGGCGCGCCCGCGGTGCGCGCCCGCCCGCACGGCAAGGCCGCACGCCGACCGGGCTCGCTCTCCCCGACCCGCTCCGAGGGCCGCCGACAGGCCGATTGGGCGGTGAGCGCGTGGTGAAGTACCCTTGCTCTTCGGCCGTGGACATCTCACGGTCCGGGCTGCCCGGACGAACCTCTCGGATCGTCCCGCAGTGTGGCCCACACCGCCCGCGTAGAAAGCAGGACGTCCTGAAAGCCCCCCTCGACCACCGTGCCCCCCTCGTGTTCGACACGCGGGAGCTGGGGCGGAGGCCGGGCGCGCTGAAGCGGCTGTCCCGCACGGTGGACTCGCCCGGCGATCTCGAGACCGAGGTCATCGGCGTCCCCCGGGACGGCCGGATCGAGGTCGACCTGCGCCTCGAGTCGGTGATGGACGGCGTGCTCGTCACGGGTACCGCGCGTGCGCCACTGACGGGCGAGTGCGTAAGGTGTCTGGAGCCGCTGAGCCAGCAGTGCGAAGCGGAGTTCCAGGAGCTGTATTCCTACCCCGACGCCGACGACCGGATCCGCCCCGCGGAAGCCGGCGACGACGCCGAGGAGGAGGGGTTCCGTCTCGAGGGCGACCTGTTCGACCTCGAACCGGTACTGCGTGACGCGGTGGTGCTCTCACTGCCGCTGCAGCCGGTGTGTCGGGAGGACTGCCCGGGGTTGTGCACCGAGTGCGGTGCACGGCTCGCGGACGACCCCGACCATCAGCACGACGAAGCCGTCGACATCCGTTGGGCGGCGCTGCAGGAGTTCGCCGGTGCCGAGGGCACCGACGAGCCGGCCGCAGAGCAAGCGAAGTCTCCTCGCTCCGGCGGGGACGAACCACAGGAGAAGTAGCCGTGGCTGTTCCGAAGCGGAAGATGTCGCGCAGCAACACGCGTCACCGTCGGTCCCAGTGGAAGGCTGTGGCTCCGAACCTGGCGACGTGTGACCGCTGCCAGGAGCCGAAGCTGCAGCACACCGCGTGCGGCAACTGCGGCACTTACAACCGCCGTCAGGTTCTCGAGGTCTGATCGGCGGGTGACAGGGGTCATGTCTGACGCCAGTACGTCGCTGAACGAGACGTCGGCGGACAGTTCCTCGTCCCACGCCATTCTGGAAGGGCGGCTCGGCCACCGGCTTGAGACCGCCCTTCTGGCGCGCGCGTTGACGCATCGGAGCTACGCGTACGAGAACGGCGGTCTACCGACCAACGAGCGGCTCGAGTTCCTCGGTGACTCGGTCCTCGGCCTGGTGGTCACGGACACGCTGTACCGCACCCATCCCGACCTGCCGGAGGGGCAGCTTGCCAAGCTGCGCGCCGCGGTCGTCAACTCCCGAGCTCTCGCCGAGGTCGCACGTGGCCTCGATCTGGGGGCTTTCGTCCGGTTGGGGAGGGGCGAGGAGGGTACCGGGGGCCGGAACAAGGCCTCGATCCTCGCCGACACGCTGGAGGCGGTGATCGGCGCGGTCTACCTCGACAAGGGGCTGGAAGCCGCGGACGCTCTTGTCCACCGGCTCTTCGACCCGCTGATCGAGCGGTCCGCCGGGCTCGGTGCCGGGTTGGACTGGAAGACCAGCCTTCAGGAACTGAGCGCCGCTGAAGGGCTCGGAGTGCCGGAGTACGTGATCGCGGAGGCCGGACCGGACCACGAGAAGACCTTCACGGCTGCTGCTCGCGTCGGTGGTGTCACGCACGGCACCGGCACCGGCCGCAGCAAGAAGGAAGCCGAACAGCAGGCGGCCGAGACCGCGTGGCGCGCCATCCGCGAGTCGGCCGACGCCAGGGTGGCCGGATCGGAGCCCGTGCCGGGCGGCACCGCGAGTGCCTGAGCTTCCCGAGGTCGAGGTCGTCCGTCGGGGACTGGAACGGTGGACCACCGGCAGGACCATCGCCCGCGCGGAGGTGTACCACCCCCGTGCCGTGCGGAGGCACGAAGCCGGAGCGGAGGATTTCACCGCCCGGCTGCGCGGCTGCCGGACCCTCCCACCGCGACGCCGCGGGAAGTACCTCTGGGTGCCTCTTGCCTCCGGCGGTGGCCCCGGGGAGCGAGATGAAGCCGGTCCCGACGACGGCGACCGCCGGGACGAGCAGGCGCCCACGGTCGCGCTGCTGGCGCATCTGGGCATGAGCGGTCAGCTCCTCGTCCAGCCGTCGGCCACGCCCGACGAGAAGCACCTCCGCGTCCGTGTCGTCTTCGACGACGCCGACGCGGGGGAGCTCAGGTTTGTGGACCAGCGGACCTTCGGTGGTCTCTCGCTGCACCCGACCGTCCCGGGGGACCCGGAGTCGCTCCCCGTGCCGGTCGCTCACATCGCCCGGGACCCCCTCGACCCCCGGTTCGACGAGGAGCAGTGGCTGGCGGCGATGGGCAGGCGCGGGACGACGGTGAAGCGGGCATTGCTCGACCAGGGCCTCGTCAGCGGCGTCGGCAACATCTACGCGGACGAAGCCCTCTGGCGGGCGCGTATCCACTTCGAACGACCCACCGCCGGACTCGCTCGCGGCGAGGCCCTGGCGTTGCTCGGGGCAACCCGCGACGTCATGACCGCGGCGCTCGACGCCGGCGGTACCAGCTTCGACAGCCTCTACGTCAACGTCAACGGCCAGTCCGGCTACTTCTCCCGGTCGCTGGACGCCTACGGGCGAGAGGACGAGCCGTGCCGCCGTTGCGGTGCACTGATCAGACGGCGCTCCTGGACCAACCGGTCGAGCTATTTCTGCCCCGTGTGCCAGCCGGAGCCGTGACTGTCCGGGTGAGGCGTCCTCCGGGGCGCGGTACCCCTGGGCGCCCGACAGCGGTGGGACCGACCCGCCGCACGTGGAACCATCGCCCGGGCGACCGTCGTGCGTGCGAGTCGGTGGAGCCCGGGCGGCGCGGTCCGCCCGGGGGAGCGCCTCAGTAGCCGAAGTTCTGTGTCCACCACGGCCCTCCCGGACCGAGGTGGACGCCCACGCCGAGCGTCTTGAAGTCGCAGTTCAGTATGTTGGCGCGGTGGCCCTCGCTGTTCATCCAGGAGTCCATCACCGCCTCCGCGCTCTGCTGGCCCCTGGCTATGTTCTCCCCGCCCAGGTTCGATATCCCGGCGCGGTCGGCGCGGTCCCAGGGGCTGCGACCGTCGGGGTCGGTGTGGTCGAAGAAGTCACGCTCGGCCATGTCGCGGCTGAAGTCCTGTGCCAGCACGGCGAGGTTGCCGTCGTTCGTCACCGGACGGCAACCCGCTCGGGCCCGCTCCTCGTTGACGATACTCAGCACGCGGGCGGCAGCCTGTTGGGCGGGGTCGTCGCTCTGCGGGGGCGTGGACGGAGTGCTGGGGTTGCTGCTGGGCGGGGACGAGGGCGAGGACGGCCTGTCGGGGGAGGGGGCTGCGGAACTCGGCTCGGACTCGACGACGGTCTCCGGCGCAGGCTCCGCGGGCTCGGGGTCCGGGTCGGGCTCGGCGGACTCGGTGGGGTCCTCGACCTCGGTGTCCTCGTCCTCCTCGTCGGCTTCCGGCTCCTCCGACGGGGACTCGGACGCCTCCGGTTCCTTCTCGCGCTCGGCCGCACGGCTGGTCGCGTCGTCCCGCTCACGGTCAGGGGCGGCGGACGCTGCGTCGAGGCTCCGGTCGCCCTCGTGCGCGGCGACGTCCCGCTGGTCGTCCGTGTCGCCGGGGGACGGGAGGACCCCGGTGCCGATCGCCATCGCACCGATGGTCAGTGCTGCCGAGGCGCTGAGCAGACCGGCCCGCGCCGGGCCCTGCTTGCGGTGTACCGCGCGCCGTACCGGCGTGGAACGGCCGTGGCGTCCCATCAGACGTACCGTCCTTCGTCACTCGACAACTCGTTCACCACTGACTCACGATGCGACTCACTCGAAAGGGTGATGCATGGTGTGGGACTGTACGGCATGCTGCAGCCGCCACGATGCGGTCCGGCCGAAACCCGGGGATAGCGTGCGTCACACGGGACAGCAGAGGTGTGACCGTTCCTGAGCCGCGTCTCCGTGACCGCAGCGCGCGGCGGTCACGGAGACGCCTGCGGACGGGAAGAAGGGGAGAGATGTCGATGGTGGTTCACGGCGGCGTGTTCCGTGACCGCGTTCCGCTGCTCAGCGGTGTCGCACCGCCGGCGGCACCGCCCCGGTCGCCGACACGGATGACGGTCTGGGTGCGTGGGACGGTGCAGGGTGTCGGTTTCCGCTGGTTCACCCGCGCCCGTGCCCTGGCCGTGGGCGGGCTACGGGGGTTCGCGCTCAATCTCGACGACGGACGCGTCCAAGTGGTGGCCGAGGGGACGCGTCGGGACTGCGAAGATCTGCTGGAGTGGCTGCGCTCCGGCGACACACCCGGAGAGGTCACCGGAGGCACCGAGATATGGGACACACCCAGGGGTGGTTACGCGGAGTTCGAAATCCGCTGACGGCACGTGGGAACTCTCGTGGCCGGCCGCAGGAGGCGGGGTTGCCGCAGCTGCTCCGACGTGCGAAGCTTCCGCCCAACGAAAGATCCACTCATTGCATGGACCGCGCGGGCCGGACGACGGACCCGCTGCCACGACAGACCGCCGGTGCCCCCTCTTCGTGCTGATCACGACGGGTCGCCAGGCGTGATCGTGTTGACCGGCATGCCTTTTGGTGAGACTCTGAAAACTCCTGCGCACCCTTGGCTGTGTAGCCCGCCGAAGCTCAAAGGCAGCAGCGCGTGGTGCGATCTTTCCGACCCACGACGACCTCTGGTCGGTCACTCATTGTGGAGGACCATCCATCATGGCAAAGGCGCTTCTCGGTTACGTCGGCGGACCCGACCCCCGAGTACTCGCCGAAATGCGGCGGCTCCAGCAGCGCGTTCAGGACCTCGAGACCCAGCTCATCCGGGTCCAGGCGGAGAACGACGCGTTGGCGGCTGCTGTCACTCGGCACTCGGACGCGGTGCTCGATTCCATCGACGTCCACAGCGCGGAACCCGCGCTGACCTGATCCGCAGTGGGCCGGTGAGCGGATCGATTCGCTCCCTGCGGATGTGCAAGGGACGCTTCGGCGTCCCTTCTTTTCTGCCCTTCTTCCGACGGCCGCACCCGCGCCCGAATTAGTTCGCGAAATACCTGGAACGGGTGTTCGGCGCCGACTGGTTGCCGGGCTCACTGAGGGGTGTGCCCCGCGCGCGGAGAGTCGAAACGGATATTCCCGTGACCGCGCCCGGTAAAGTCCGACCACGTGCACCTCAAGAGTCTGACGCTGAGGGGATTCAAGTCCTTCGCCTCGGCCACCACGCTGAGATTCGAACCCGGCATCACCTGCGTCGTCGGGCCCAACGGGTCCGGGAAGTCGAACGTCGTGGACGCCCTCTCCTGGGTGATGGGCGAACAAGGGGCCAAATCCCTGCGTGGCGGGAAGATGGAAGACGTGATCTTCGCCGGGACCACCGGCAGACCACCGCTCGGCCGCGCCGAGGTCTCCCTCACCATCGACAACTCCGACGGTGCCCTCCCCATCGACTACGCCGAAGTCACCCTCACACGGACCATGTTCCGCAACGGTGGCAGCGAGTACCGGATCAACGGCAGCACCTGCCGGCTCCTGGACATCCAGGAACTGCTCTCCGACTCCGGAATCGGGCGGGAGATGCACGTCATCGTCGGCCAGGGCCAGCTCGACTCCGTGCTGCACGCCGACCCCATGGGGCGACGCGCCTTCATCGAGGAGGCCGCCGGTGTCCTCAAGCACCGCAAGCGCAAGGAGAAGGCGCTGCGGAAACTCGACGCGATGCAGGCGAACCTCGCCCGGGTACAGGACCTCACCGACGAACTCCGGCGGCAACTCAAGCCGCTGGGCCGCCAGGCCGCCGCCGCCCGTCGCGCGGCCGTCGTCCAGGCCGACCTTCGGGACGCCAGGCTCCGCCTCCTTGCCGACGACCTCGTGGCGCAGCGCCGCGGTCTGGCGGACGACAGCGCCGACGAGGCGGGTCTGCGCGCGCGGAAGCACGAGGCCGAGGAACGACTGCGCGTGGCCGCACACCGCGAGGCCTCCCTGGAACAGCAGGTGCGCACACTCTCCCCGCGGCTGCGACGCGGGCAGGCGGCCTGGCAGGAACTCTCCCAGCTGGCGGAGCGTGTCCGCGGCACGATCTCCCTGGCGGACGCCAGGGTCTCCAGCGCGCGGTCGCACCCACCGGAGGAGCGCACCGGCCGGGACCCCGACGAACTCGACCGTGAAGCGGCGCGCCTCCGCGAGCAGGAGGCCGAGCTACGGGCGGCGCTGGAGGCGGCCGCATCGGCGCTGGAGTCGGCGGGGGAGGCCCGCGCCGCACTGGAGGCACAGCTGACGGTCGAGGAGCGTCGGCTCAGGGACGCGGAACGCACCCGCTCGGACCGGCGGGAGAACCTCGCCCGCCTGCAGGCTCGCGCCAATGCCGCGGGGACACGGGCCGACACCGCGCGCACTGAGATCGAGCGGCTGGAGCACGAGCGGGACGACGCCGCGGCACGCGCGGCGGCGGCCGAGGTCAGGTATGCCGCGCTCCGCACCGAGTCGGCAGGGCGGGAAGCCGACGCCGCGGAGTCGATCGCCCGGCACGAGACGGCCGGAGCTGAGCTCGTCGCCGCCGAGGAGGTGCTTTCGAACGCCCGTGAGACCCGCGCGGGGATCGACAGCCGGCGCGCCGCGCTCGCCGCCCGGCGGGACGCCCTCGCGCTGGGACTGCGTCGCAGGGACGGGAGCGCCGCGGTTCTGGATGCGGCCGAGCTGTCCTCGGGTGTGCTGGGGCCGACCGCCGCCCTCCTGACCGTGGCGCCCGGGCACGAGGTCGCCGTCGCCGCTGCGCTGGGGGCCGCGGCGGACGCGGTGGCGGTGGCCGGCCCCGCCGTGGCGGTGGATGCGTTGCGTCTGCTCCGCAAGAACGACGCGGGCCGTGTCGCGCTGCTCCTGGCCGGCGACGGGGACATCCCGGATGTGTTCAGCCCGGAGGAGGACGGCCGTCACGGGGAAACCCGCGGCAGGAGCGGCCGGTCGCCGGACGGGGCGCGCACCGTGCCCGGCGCCGAACAGGGAGCGTCCCCGCCCCGTGCGCACGGTGGGATTCCGGACGGAGCTGTCCGGGCGGGGGACCTCGTCAGCGGCCCGCCGGGGCTGATGCCCGCCGTGCGCCATCTGCTGCGGGACGTGGTGGTGGTAGCGGGCCTGGAGGACGCGCACCGCCTGCTCCAGGTGGCGCCAGAGGTCACCGCGGTCACCGCGGAGGGCGACGTGGTCTCCCGCCACCTGGCGCGGGGCGGCTCCGCGGGGGCTCCGAGCCGCATCGAACTCCAGGCCTCCGTGGACGAGGCGACCGAGGAACTCACCCGGCGCGATGCCGAGGCCGAGACGGCGCGGGCAGCCCTGGCGGCTGCTGAAGCGAGCCGGGTGGACGCCGTCGAACGTGTCGAGGAGCTCGGCGTCCATCGACATGCGGCGGACCGGCAGCGCTCGTCCCTCGTGCAGGAGCTCGCCCGACTCGCGGGGGAGTCGCGAGCGCTGGCGGAGGAGACGGAGCGAGCGGAACGTGCCGTGGGGCGGGCGCGTGACGCAGCCCGGTCGGCCTCGGAGGAAGCAGTGGAGCTGACCGAGCAACTCGCCGCGGCCGAGGAGGCCGGCACCGACGAGGAGCCCGATCGCGTCGCGCGGGACCGTCTCGTCGAAGAGGGCGCCTCCTCCCGCCAGGCCGAGATGGAAGCGCGACTTCAGGTCCGTACCCACGAGGAGCGGGTCCGGGGTCTCACGGGGCGGGCCGACGGCCTGATGCGCGCCGCCGCCACCGAGCGCGACGCACGGGCGCGTGCCGAGCAGCGCCGTGCGCGACTGCGCCACGAGGCTGCCGTCGGCGCGGCTGTGGCAGCCGGTGCCCGCCGGCTCCTTGCCTTCGTCGAGGCGTCGCTGGAACGCGCGGCCTCGGAACGCGACGCCGCGGAGAAGGCGCGCACGGAGCGGGAGAACGCTCTGGAGAGCGAACGCCGGACGGCCCGCGAGTTGAAGGACGAGTTGGACCGGCTCACTGACTCGGTCCACCGCGGCGAGATCCTCGGTGCCGAGAAGCGACTGCGGATCGAGCAGTTGGAGGGTCGGGCGCTGGACGAACTCGGAGTCGAGCCGGACGTGCTGGTCGCCGAGTACGGGCCCGAGCAGCCGGTGCCGCCGTCGCCGCTGCCGGAAGGGTCGCGGGAGCCGGCAGGCGGCCGTGCCCCTGTTCCCTTCGACCGTGCAGCGCAGGAGAGCCGCCTCCGTGCGGCAGAACGCGCGTACAAGCAGTTGGGCAAGGTCAACCCCCTGGCGCTGGAGGAGTTCGCCGCGCTGGAGGAACGCCACCAGTTCCTCGGCGAGCAGCTGGAGGATCTCAGGAAGACGCGGGCCGACCTCCTGCAGGTCGTCAAGGAGGTGGACGAGAGAGTGGAGCAGGTGTTCACCGCGGCCTACCACGACACCGCGCGCGAGTTCGAAGGCGTGTTCGCTCGGCTCTTTCCCGGCGGCGAGGGGCGGTTGGTGCTCACCGACCCCGAGAACATGCTCACCACCGGCGTCGACGTCGAGGCGCGGCCGCCCGGGAAGCGAGTGAAGCGACTGTCGCTCCTCTCCGGTGGGGAGCGTTCCCTGACCGCCGTGGCGCTTCTCGTCTCCATCTTCAAGGCACGGCCCAGCCCCTTCTACGTGATGGACGAGGTCGAGGCGGCGCTCGACGACACCAATCTCCAGCGGCTCATCCGCATCATGGCGGAGCTCCGCGAGAGCTCCCAGTTGATCGTCATCACGCACCAGAAGCGCACCATGGAGGTGGCCGACGCCCTGTACGGCGTGTCCATGCAGGGCGACGGGGTGTCCAAGGTCATCAGCCAGCGCCTGGCGTGACCGCGACCGGGGGGCGAC